>JBGPDI010000119.1:0-15179 GCA_041482215.1 Candidatus Acidiferrum sp.
GCCGCAAGGCCATGCTCGAAGACATCGCCACCCTGACCGGCGGCAAGGCCGTAACCGAAGACCTCGGCATCAAGCTCGAGAACGTCAAGCTTGAGGACCTCGGCCGCGCCAAGAAAATCACCATCGACAAGGACAACACTACGATCATCGAAGGCGCCGGCAAGTCCGCGGACATCGAAGGCCGTGTGAAGCAGATCCGCTCGCAGGTCGAAAACACCACCAGCGATTACGACAAGGAAAAGCTCCAGGAGCGCCTTGCCAAGCTGGTCGGCGGCGTCGCCGTCATTAAAGTCGGCGCAGCTACCGAAACCGAGCTGAAGGAAAAGAAGGCGCGTGTCGAAGACGCAATGCACGCCACCCGCGCGGCTGTCGAGGAAGGTATCGTCCCCGGCGGCGGCACGGCTCTTCTCCGTTGCCTCGCGGCCATCGAGAAGCTCAAGCTGCATGATGACGAAGCTGTTGGCGTCGGCATCGTGAAGCGCGCTCTCGAAGAGCCTTCTCGTCAAATCGCACTCAACGCCGGCCACGAAGGCGCCGTTGTGATCGGCAAGATCCGCGAATCCAAGGACGAAAACTACGGCTTCAACGCCGAAACTGGCGAGTACGGCGACATGATCAAGATGGGCATCATTGACCCGGCAAAGGTCACCCGCCTGGCGCTGCAGAACGCAGCGTCCATCGCAGGCTTAATGCTCACCACCGAAGCTCTCATCGCCGACATCAAGGAAGAATCCAAGGCAGCGGCAGCCGGCGGCGGAGCCCCCGGCGCTGGCGGCATGGGCGGCATGTACTAAATCCTGGTGGCACAGGCTTCAGCCTGTGCTCCGGGCTTGCTTTACCAGCTCGCCCGTAACCTCAATCCAAAAAAGGGCGGCCCTCACGGGCCGCCCTTTTTGTCTTAACGCAGCGGTCTTCTATGTATCCTCCGTGCAGACTTCCTCCTCCTGTACAAAGGGACATTTGGGCCTAGACAACAACTCACCCACATTTCATTGCCCGAGTTCCTTCCCAGGCGCTAACCTGACCTAGCGTCATTTTGATCTTGTGGGTGTGATCTTGACCTTTTTCTTCAGTAGCCTCTGGCCAAGCTTGACCGTTGGGTCCTTCCGTATATTTCGGATTACTCCCTCACGATAACGTGCGCCCGGCTCTATCGTGCAGGTGTGTGCGAGAAGATCGCTTTCGAAGGAAGCTACGAACTCACTCCAATTTTTCAAAAAGACATCAACTCCTTGAGACGATTTAGTCCGCGGTTTTTGGCCATGCTGTTAATCAGTTCGGGGTTATTGGCATTTGTTTGGTTTCTTTCCGCGCAATCAGTTCCTGAAATGTTTGTGTTCGCGTCAGGTGCATTGATTCTGCTCGAGCTGACGGTTCACACTCGGCATTTGCGCAACCTTTTCACTTTTCGCGCCATATTGAATTCCGATTGCGTGCGAGGCCGGATCGAATATTCACGCGCCTTCGTCCTGCGAATGTCGGCGAATGAGCTGTTCATTTTTTCAGCTATGTTTATGCTGCTATTTGTCTTCACGCAAAACTGGTTTATACTCGGTGGCGCTGCGACGTGCTTCTCGACCGCCCTAAAGCATCGCCGATTGGCGAAAAAAGAGTCCTCCAAAGCTGTAGTCGCGCTTCAGTCCGAGACCCCCTCTTGAGCCGTGTCCTGTAAGGTTAGCTCCTTGCCTCCCCTCTCCCCCCTCTGGTATCGTCCGTAGGCCGTAAGACATCGACTCTTCAGGGGAGAGTCACCATGCCAGGACTTTTGCAGCGCTTTCTACCGCGCGAAGAGGGCTTCTTCGTCCTGTTCGCCAAACAAGCCGCGAACATCCACGCCGGGGCCGACGCCCTCCTCAAAATGCTTTCGCATTACACTGGCGTGCCCGAGCAGGTGCAGATCGTCAAAGCCATCGAGCACGAAGGCGACGAGATCACGCACGCCCTTTTCACCAAGCTGAATCAGACTTTCATCACGCCCTTTGACCGCGAAGACATCTACGAGCTTTGTAGCCGCCTGGACGACGTAATCGACTTGATCGACGCCGCCGCCAGCCGCTTCGTCCTCTATCGCGTGGACTCCATTCGCACCGGCACCGTCGAGCTCGTCAAAGTCCTGGTCTCCGCCACGGTCGAAGTCGAAGCCGCCATCCGCGCCCTGGAAAAACCACAGGAAGCCCTGAAGCACTGCATCGAGATCAATCGTTACGAAAACGATAGCGACCGCCTCTGCCGCACGCTCATCGCCCAGCTCTTCGACGAGGAAAAAGACCCCGTCCAGATCATCAAGTGGAAAGAAATTTTCGAAGTCATCGAAACCGCCGTTGACAAGTGCGAAGACGTCGCCAACGTCATCGAAGGCGTCATCCTCAAGAGCGCCTAACCTGTGAACAGCTTCAGCCTGCTCATCGCCGTCATCTTCCTGACCCTCGCCTTCGAGTTTTCGAACGGCTGGCATGACGCCGCCAATTCGATAGCCACGGTTGTCTCCACGCGCGTCCTTACGCCTTTCCGCGCCGTTCTCTGGGCCGCTTTCTGGAACTTCATTGCCGCGTTCGTTTTCGGCACCGCCGTCGCAGGCACCATCGGCAAGGGCATGATTCACATCAACCTGATCAATCAGCAAGTTCTCCTCGCCGGCTTGCTGGGCGCGATCACCTGGAACCTGATCACCCTTGTTCTTGGTTTGCCCACTAGCTCCTCACACGCTCTTATCGGCGGTTATGGCGGCGCTGCCGTAGCCCATGCGGGCTTCAAGGCGCTGATCCTCGGCGGGTGGGTCAAGCCTGTCGTTTTTATCTTCCTGTCTCCGATCGTTGGAATGGTTCTCGCGATAATTTTGACTATCATCACCAGTTGGATTGTGCGCCGCCAGCGCCCCCTTAAAGTGGACCGCTGGTTCCGGCGACTCCAGTTACTCTCCGCCGCACTCTTCAGCCTCGGTCACGGCACGAATGACTCGCAGAAGGGCATGGGCATTATCACCACGGCGCTCGTCGCTGGCGGACTGCTGAAGTCGTTCGCCGTTCCCTACTGGGTCATCATCTGCTGCCACTTGGCGATGGGAGGCGGCACAATGGCCGGAGGCTGGCGCATCATCAAGACCATGGGCCAGCGCATCACCAAGCTCACGCCTTTCGGTGGCTTCGCCGCGGAAACCGCGGGCGGCCTCACGCTCGTCATGAACGCGGTCTTCGGCATTCCTGTTAGCACCACGCACACCATCACCGGCGCCATCGTCGGCGTTGGAGCCTCGCGCCGCCTTTCCGCCGTCCGTTGGGGCGTCACACGGCGCATCGTCTTCGCCTGGGTCCTCACGATTCCCGGCGCCGCTCTCTTTGGCACCGCCCTCTACCACCTCATCAGTCACTGGCTCCAGTAGAATCCGCCCGTCTCCGATCCACAAAATTCCAAAACTGTATAAAAGCGAACAGTACGCACGCTCGACAGTCTTTACGCTCCCTAGGCCAGAGATCTAAATTGGAAATTCCGGGGCCATTGGCTGGCTATCTAGGGCTAATACTCGACGACGTTCTGAAGGCAAAGGATGGAGAAAAACCATGTTTCACTTGATCTGGTATGTTCTTATTGGACTGATCTCGGGGGTTGTCGCGAAAGACGTCATGCACGTGCACATAACGATTTTCTGGACGGTTGTGCTCGGCATCATCGGAGGGATCATCGGCGGCAGCGTTACCCACATGTTTTCACGCCCCACAAATGAACGATATCATCCCGCCGGCCTCATTTTTTCCACACTGGGCGCGATTCTGGTTCTTTTCATTTGCTTTAAATTGAATATCCATTTCCCCGCAATCTGACCTGCGGAACTAGCTTTTCTAGGGTACGTCCTAGCAAACTCGATAATCGGACAAGTGGCGCGACGGCCTCGCGCCCCAAAGGTGCGGGCGGGCGTCGAGAGACTTCCGCGTAGAGATCGTCGTCAGAAAAAAGCCGCTGGCGGTCTGCCAGAGTGTCGGAGTGTCAAGCTCGCTTCCACTAGCTATGCAACTTCCAAGGCAATCCTCCTGCTAACAATGATGAGGCCTGCCTCGTCCAAACGGCGATAGGGACAATCGCGCCTGCCGCATTTCAGCGTTCGCGCAATGGGGGGATCCGTGATCTCATTCGTCCAAGACCTGCGCTACGCGCTCCGCATGTTGCTCAAGAACCGCGGGTTTACGATTGTTGCGGTGCTGACTCTTGCGCTGGGAATTGGCGCCAACGTCGCCATTTTCAGTGTGGTTTACTCCGTTTTGCTGCGACCGTTACCCTTTCCGCATTCCGAGCAACTCGTGCGCGTCTTCGACGACCTTCGTGGTCCCAACGAACAGGATGTAGGCATGTCAGCGCCGGAGCTTTGGGATCTGCAAGATCGCTCCGGGGTGTTTCAGGAAATTTCGGCGGTGGCACCGAGTAGCTCGGCAGTCGGCGGGGGAGATCGGACTGTCCGTGCCGAGTGTCTCGTCACTAGTCCCGATTACTTCTCCCTGTTGGGTGCGAACGCACAACTTGGCCGCGTTTACACCCCGCGAGATGCCGCCCCAGGATTCTTGGAGCCGCTGGTTATCAGCGACGGATTCTGGCGCCGCAATTACGGTTCGGACCCCAACATCATCGGGCGGAAAATGCGCCTCGATGGTGACCTCTACACGATTGTGGGAGTGATGCCCCCGGGTTTTCGTCATCCAGGCCGGACGCTAAATACCGACGTGGAAGTATGGATCGCCACCGGTTTCAACGCTGCGCCATTCCCTGTTCCCGCTGTAAGGTCACAGAGAATGCTTCCGGGCGCCATTGCGCGCTTAAAGCCGGGCCTGACTGTTGCACAGGCGCAAGCGCAGCTCGATGCTTACACATCGCAACTCAGCCGGGAGTATCCCACTGAGTACCCCGCTGCCGCTACATGGGCCGTACGGCTTGTTTCGGTGAAAGAAGATCTAGTCGGCCCGCAACGTACGGAATTGTTCATCCTGTTCGGCGCGGTGGGATTTGTGCTGCTTATCGCGTGCGTGAACATCGCCAACCTTCTTCTGGCGCGATCTTCGGGACGGCGGCGCGAGATTGCCATTCGGTTGACTATGGGTGCAAGTCGTGCGCGGCTGGCTCGCCAACTGTTGACCGAAAGCACGCTCTTGTCGGTCGTTTCCGGCGTGGTGGCCATAGGCACAGTTCTCTTTTTGAAAAATGCGATCCTCAGCCTCGCTCCCGCGGATATTCCACGTCTCAACGAAGTTAACGTCAGCGCCGGAGTGCTTTTTTTCGCCTTCTTGATTTCGATTGTCACGGGCGTCCTCTTTGGGCTGGCACCGGCACTTCAAGCTGCGAACCCGAACCAGGTTGAGAATCTGCGGGAAGGCGGCCGCGGCTCGGGGACCGGCAGACGCCATACTCGAATTTCGCGGATTCTTGTCGTGTCGGAGGTTGCGCTCTCGATTGTTTTGCTGGCGGGCGCGGGGCTTCTACTTCGAAGTTTCTGGCATGTGCTCGAAGTTCGTCCCGGATTCAATCCCAATCATCTGACCACGGTGCAAATCTGGATTCCACAATCCAACGATCCGGCAACTGATCCTTATAGCATCGAAGAGAAGCGCGCCGATTTTCTGCTCGAGGTCTTTCGCCGTGTGTCTGCGCTTCCAGGAGTGGAACAGGCATCGATTTCAGGAAATGACACTCTACCTATGAACTCTGGGAGGAACTACTCTCCATTTTCGATCCAAGGGCGTGCAACGGAATCAGAGCGCGGCCCGATTGCGGACATTGCTGTGGTCGATGCGAACTACTTTGGCACTATGGAAGTTCCCTTGATCTCGGGACGAAATTTCACTGGCTCCGACACGTACAAGACACAACCGGTTGCCGTCATCGACCAAACCCTCGCACGGCAGTATTGGCCGGGAAAGGATCCGCTCGGACAACAGCTTAAGTTTGGATTTGGACGAGGCGTGCAGGGGGTCACAATCGTCGGAGTGGCTGGCGATATCAAGTCGGACGGTTTTGAGGCTCCCAGCGTCCCGCATATTTATGTTGCCCTGGGGCAGTTCGCGCCAGTCAACGCAGTTGTTTTCCTCCGGAGCAAGGGCGACGTGGAAAATCTCGGCGAAGCCGTGCGGCAGCAGGTGGAGAGTATTAATCCCAACGTTCCGGTGCACAGCATCATGTCCATGGACCAAATCATCGCCAGATCCGTGGCTAACCGTCGCTTTGCTCTCGAGCTGCTCGGTGTTTTCGCGGCAGTGGCGCTGCTGCTTGCCGCTATCGGCATTTACGGTGTGATGGCATATTCCTTCAGCCAGCGTACACACGAGGTTGGAATCCGCATCGCTCTCGGCGCCCAGCGCCTGGATATTCTCCGCATGGCGTTAGGAGAAGGCATGCGAATAGTTGTCGTCGGATTGGCTGCGGGTCTCGCCGGAGCAGCAATAATGACGCGATTTTTCCGTTCCATGCTTTTCGACGTTGCACCAGCCGATCCAATTACCTTCTTTTCTGTTTCGGCTATTCTCGCTGGCGTCGCTCTTCTCGCTTGTTACATTCCTGCAAAGCGCGCAACCCGCGTGAATCCCCTCGCCGCGTTGCGCGAAGAATGAAACGCACTAGCCCGTCACCCGACGCCAATCCGCCAAGTTACGACTACAGATTCCCAATGGGTATTGGGAAGGTGTCGAGATATCGAACTACCATCCCACACGCTCTTTGAACTCCCGTGCCCGGTCGCGTGCAACGGTCAAGTCCGTGTCTTTGCCATCCTTCAGGCGTACGTTCAACGCTCCTCCAGGAAGCGACGCGACTTCCTTGATCCATTTCACGTTCACCACTGTGCTCCGGTGTATGCGCACGAATTTCCTTGGGTCGAGTTTCCTTTCCAATGCGGTGATCGCGTAGTCCACGCAGTAAGACTTGCCTTCCGACACCGCGTAAGTCAGCTTGTCCTCGGCGTAGAAATGTGTCACCCGCGCTAAGTCCAGGAACGAAAGCCGGTCTCCCAGACGCGACGCAATGCGGTCGGGATATTCCAGCTTGGTCTCTCGCAGCGAGTCCGTGAGTTGCTTCAGAAGCGCCTGTAAATCCGGCTGCGCGAACTGCCCTGAGCTGCGCAATCGCTCCGCCTTTTTGAGCGCTCGGTCCAGGGACTCCGGTTCCACGGGCTTCAGCAAGTAGTCAACCGAGTTCACACCGAACGCCTTCAGCGCATACTGATCGTAGGCGGTGGTAAAAATCACCATCGGCTGGCTGGGCAATCGTGCCAGGACTTCGAAACCATTCAGGCGTGGCATCTGAATATCTAGGAAGCAGACATCGGGAGGATTCGCAGTCAGCGCCGCCACCGCTTTCTCGGGCTCGGTCGTGACGCCAATTACTTCCACGCGTCCAGTGCGTTCGAGCAAACGGCGCATCCGCTCAAGGGCTAACGCTTCATCATCCACCAGGTAGGCGCGCAGTTTCATAAGCGTGGCAAAACCATCTCCACCACGGAATAACCGTCGCGCTGAAGAAAGTTCAGGCGCGCCTTCGCACCGAACAACGCATCGAGACGCTCCACCAGGTTGTCTAACCCATGCCCAGTTGGAATTGCAGTCAGGTCGAAGCCTGGCCCTGTGTCACGAACTTCAATCCGCAAACCGCCGTTCTCCGCCGACGCAGTAACGAGGACCTCTCCGCCGCTGCTCAGTGGTGTGATTCCGTGCTTCACGGCATTTTCCACCAGCGACTGCACCGACATGGGAGGCACCTTAGCGTCCTGCAGTTCGGCGGGCACTTCCACCGAACTCCGCAGCTTGTCTCCAAAGCGGACCGTTTCAATATCCATATAGCTCTCCACCATCGCCAACTCTTGCCGCAATGGAATCAGAGGTTGATTGCTGGTGTCCAGCGAGGCCCGCAACAAAGCTGCAAGCTGGCCCACAATCTGTTCCGCTCGGGCGGGATTCACCGCAATGAGTGAGCTGATCGAGTTCAGGGTATTGAAGAAGAAGTGCGGATGAATGCGCGACTCCAGCGAACGTAGACGGGCTTCCACTGCCAGTTTCCGCGTCCGCTCTTCGTTTACCTCTTTTTCGTGAAGTTTCTCCTCCATCAATTGTATGCGTCCGCGCAGCGATCCGTGAACCATGGCACCCAAGCCGAATACTGCCGCCAGCGGCAAAGCCACGCGGAGAGTGTGAACGTATTCCGCCCAAAAGTGCTGCGGGATTACGAGGCCGATCTCCATCAACAATACCTGTGATAGCAGACACCCCAGAGCGGCGAATAGGATTACGCCCACGGCAACAACAGGAGCCAGCGGATTGCGGAGAGCCAATCTCTCCGCAAGTCCGCCCAATACCAAGACGCCTAGAGCTCCAGTCAAGTTTGCGTAAACTAGCGCGTAGGCCAGTACGTGCAGCAGTTGCCGGACGGTCGATACTTGATTCCCCGCGATTAGGACCAGCATCACCACTGCCACTGCGAGATTGATCCAAAAAAAGGAAAACGCCCATTTGCGCTTCATGGGATTCACATCGTAGCCTTTGCCCACTGCGTGTCCTCTACTTCGCACCGATGGGTTCCAATGTGCCGATGCGGAAAACATTGATGATCTGCGTCGTGTCCTGACCGGGCAGCTTCAGCTCTCCTACCACGCTCTCATTGAGCGTGCCGTACTCGATTTGCTTCGTCGCCAGCGACACCCATATCTGTCCCCAGTAGTCGCTTCGCCCTTTTAGAGTCATGCCGCCGTTGACAATCTCCAGCGGATTGAAGAACGCCTGGTAGCTAATCAGCGCGCAGTCTTGGCCATTTCTCTGCGAACGCCCGATCCACTCCAACACGACGTCCTGGTTGTGAAACGTGCCCAGTTCCGGCATGTTCACATCCTGTCTGGAGATGGCATGGTACGGCTCATTCAGCTTCAGTTGCTCGAAAAAGTGCTGGCCAAAGTCCTCGATCATTCCCGTGTCCCAAATTAGATTACGCTCGAACACTGCCGTCGGGGGAAACCCTTTGAAGAACTCAGGCTTTAAGGTGTCGGACAGGTCGTTCGGGTAGCGGAACCCTTCCATGAACTCGCGCTTCTGCGCCGCTCCGAACGGACCGGTCGCGCCGTCGGCATCCACTTGAGTGACGTTCTTCCAGGAGACTTCTCCCGCGGCCAACCCGCGCGTGTAATCTCCCGTCAAGCGTTGGCGGCGCAGCGTCTCGCCCTTGGTGTTCGCAGTGGTGTAGTCCACTGTAAACCGGTAAGTCCGAGGGCCCAGATCCTTCACTGTCGTTCCTTGCGGCAGGTTCCACTGCTGTGCAGACCCTTTTTGTGCTGTGGGGGTTTGCGCAACCAGGAGTTGCACAAGCAACGACTGCCCAAAAATGCCGAGGAATGCCAATAAGACTAGTCCGGAGAGGAAAGCTGGTGTACTTCTGATTCGCATTGGGTGATACCTCCTGGCCGAGAGTCTGCCACCGGCGCGAGGGTGAGGGCATCTCCTCAGCGACGAAAGGCAACAATACCTGACCGCGGGTTGTCAGATGGGAACGAGTCGTGCCCGCGAAATTATGCGAAGACCTATGCTTTTGAAAACCCACTTCGTCTTGGTTTTGCTAGGATAGCGCTTTGCTGTCTGAGTGCGTCTGAACACACAGGAGGTGCTCACATGCAAGGCCGCATATTCGCAGGTTTAATTCTTTGCTTCCTTTTCGTAATTGTTGGCGGAGATGCTCAAAGCCCGGCAGTTACGGAAAGGCCGGTTTGGACCATGGAATATATTAGGGTAAGACCCGAAAAGTTCGGCATGACTCTAGGTTACTTAGACGATCAGTGGATGCGCATACGAGAAGAAGCTAAGCGCCAGGGTGAGATTCTGAGCTATCACCGTATTCAAGAAACGGTGCTGGTAGCTCCTGGCGTCAAAACGGGTGACCCAAACACCATTTTGTTGCTGACGGAATACAAGAATCTGGCCGCCTTTTCTGAACGGGAAAAACTCTTCGCCTCGATACGCGAACATCTACCGAGCGATACGCCAGGCATACTGAGGCAGGGGCGTGAAGACCTTTACGAAACCGTTGGTACACGCATGTTCATGGAAGTTCCGGACGGTGGGACAGCGGGGCTCAAGCTTCTCGCCAAGCAGTAGAGCATCAGGAGCAGTCATGGCCCATCAAGCACCGCTAAAATATGTCTTCTACATTGCCGCCACGCCGGAGAAGGTGTGGGAAGGCTTTGTGTCGCAGGAGTCGAACCGCATCATTTTTTCGGGCGCTGAGCTTCAAGCGGACTTTAAGCCTGGTGGCTTGCTAGCGTGGGTGGGCGCGGGACCCGATGGTAAACCCATGACCTACGTCCGAGGGAAGGTCCTGCGGTTTGAGCCGCCGAAAGTCTTTCAGTACACCTTCGCGATGAGCCAAAATGAGAAGGCGTCGCGCGCAACTATCGAACTGGTGCCCGAGACCGAAGCCACCAAAGTAACAGTGACGCATGACGAGTGGGCCGAGGATGACCCCACCTACGCTGCCTGCGCCGATGGATGGCCGCGTATTCTTTCCCGCCTGAAAACATTGCTTGAGACCGGAAAGACATTCAAGCCCCATTGATACAAGGTGGGAATGGGTGGTCTAAAATTCTTCGCTCGGCAGTTCGCCCCAAACTAGTCCAGGGGAAACGGTTATTCCTCAACCAAGCTCCAACTCGAATCGGGGTCGAACTCGTTCATTGCGGTTGCGGTTTCAGCTGTTGTTTTCCCCAAATCCTTTTGGAGCAGCACGCCATCCCGGTTCATGACGAATGTCATCACCCCGGAGTTGCCGTATTCCGCCGGATAGGCCACAAAGGCGAATCCACCAACCATTTTTCCGTTGATCAGGTAATCTTTCGAACCGCCTGGCGCGTGACTTCCTTGCCGGGTCAACATATGGAAGTAATAGCCATGAAAGGGCGTATGCGGGCTCGACTGTGCGCTGTATCCCTCGGCGGTTGCGTTTGCCACCAGCGGCCCGAGTGGGCTTTTGGGCTGACCCTCTGGCGATTCCCAGTACAAACCGTTCCGCTTGCCAGTGTCGCTGATGAACTTCTGCGCGAATTGCCTCGTGCTTCCGCCATCTTGTGGCTGTGAAAAATACTCGGCCTGGGCGTCAGCCATTGCTCCACAAACGTCGATCACCGCCAATTCATTCCGGCCAATGCGGCGGGTCAGAATCTCGTCCCTTCCTGCAGCGGTATCGAAGAACCACTGCCCGCCCGCATTCTTCTTCAGCGGAATCGGGAAGGCAAAATTGTCAGCTCCAATGAGCAGAACTAGTGATCCATCCGGCATCTTGCGCCAGCGGTGCATGACTCCGTAGGCCTCCACGAATTTGTTAGCCGTGGTTTTGTCCTGGGTGGCATCGCCAGAGGAAATAATCTCCTTCGAGTCCGCGCCAAAAATTCCCAGCAGCGCGTTTTGGTCTCCGGACTTTGCTGCTTCCAACAACGCCGTGCCCGCGTTTTCGGGTGAAGCAAACCCACTGAACGAGGGTTTGTCGGGTTTGTTGCAGGCTGCAAGGACAATGATGAACAGCAGTAGAGGCAACCACTTTGTAAAAACTATTCTACGGAATTTAAGCAACATACCCTTCCACCTCGATTGGAGCTACTCCGCTAAGTTCATCTTCGGCTGTAACTGCCGCGGCTTGCTGAGCCACGAGCGCTCGCTGACCTGGATTGCCACCCTCCGCCTCCGCTGCTAAAGGCGGATGACCCGCCGCTCTTTTCCTGCTGTCCATAGCCGCGAGAAGCAGCAGAATTGGCTCCCGACGCGCCCGAGTAATTTGAGGCGCTAGATTTCTGGCCCTGGGTTTGCTGCCATCCGCTTCCGGTGTTTTTGTAAACATTTCCGTTCGACGCAGCATACTTGTTGCCGTTTGCGGACTGACCAACCGCGGCGCTGTTGCCGTTTTTACCCGACGCGCCATAAGCCGAGGCACCGTTCGAGGCTTGCATCGAGGCGGTGGTTCCTTGCGAAGTCGTTTGATGCTGGGTGTTGGCGGTGGTGCCGTTCTTCGAAGCCGTCGAGGCCCCATAGCTGCCATACGCATTGGACCCTTGCACAGTCGAGGCGGAGGCCCCAGTCCTTGGGTTATACGCTTGACCGGCACTTACGCTGCCGTAGCCGTTTGAGACTGTGCCGCCCCGAGCGTAAGTCCCGGTGGACGGGTTATAGCCGGTGCTGGCGTGCGCGGAGCCATAGGCACCATAGGCAGAGGCGCTTGAACCATAGTAGCCGCCATGCCATGCATTGTTTCCGTAATACGCCCCGCCGTGATACACCACCGTTGTGGTGCCGTGCCAGCCACAATTCCAGCTGCTATATCCCCAGACACAACAACTACTGCTCATCATCGCCCCCACCATAATGCCAACTCCAAACGCAACTACTGCGGTCGCCGCGACCGGAGGCGCCACGTATGCGGGAGTCACGTATGGATAGCCATAGACCACCGTGGGGTTATATTGCGGCACGTACACCACTTGTGGATTCGTAGGCTGAATCACGATCACTTGCGGCGACTGTTGCACGACCGTAATCTGTGAGCCTGACTTCAGATTGCCGGCAGCTTGCGCTTTTGCACGCAGCACCTGCACTGCCGTCATGACTTCGGCAGCTTGCGTGTGATACGCCTCTCCTAACGCTGAAGCCCAACTGAGATTCTTTGCGAGGTTTTCAAGGACCGAGGGAAACTGTGTGAGCGCCTTCACGCTGGGATCCCACGGCTGCGCATCAACCGCCTGCGTTAGTGCCGTGCCGGTGAGATTCTTGTTCTGCAGAAGCCAGCCGTTGGCCGCGGCGGCCTGGTCTGGAAACGTCGCGGCTCCAAGAATCTGGGCAACCAGCGCGTCCGGGTACAGCGCGATGGGCGCAACTAGTTGCTGCAATTCTTCCGCGGACAACGGCGCTCCTTGCACAGAATTCACGGCCGTTCCCTCTTGCGCCGGTTGCTGAGCTCCCGCTTCAAACGGCGTTGTGGAAAGGACTAGCAGCAACGATAGCGCCGTTGACAAAAGCTGTCTCATATTTGCGGTGATCATCTTTTTCTCTCTATCGCGGGAAAGCGCACCAAGTTTGCGTAATCTGCTGTAGGACGAACACGGATAGCGTCATGGTTGTGTGCGGACCGGAGGAAGCCGTTCTCACCTCATCATCAATGGTCTGGTGGCAGTTTTGGAACTGTCACTAATGACAGACACACCGGTATCTCTAACCTGCCAATGTAGAGTCCATGGGAGCGTGCCGTATCACCTCTCATCGGTTTCTGTCCAGGTCGCTGATTTCATGATCCGGCTTATCGAAAGTTGACCGGTGACGTCGTCACATTCAAATCCAGTTTATTGATGTGAGGACTTGCGTCTTGAACCCTGAATCCAACGAAATGCTGAAGACTCGCTTCGTAGTTCCTGTAGCTGCGGCAGTGGAAGTCGCTACCGGTCTCTCTATATTGATTGCGCCAGGACTGTTCGTATTGTTGATTCTAGGAGTGGCCGTCGACCAGCCGGGCGTGGTTGTCGCGCGCGTTTGCGGATTTGCGTTGCTTTCCTTCGGCTTGGCGTGTTGGCCGGAGAAGCAGGCGTCCATCGGTGGGCGAGGATTGGCCCCAGTTCGCGCTCTTCTCACTTACAATGCGTTGCTAACAATTTATTTGGTGTATCTCAGAATTCTCGGCGGATACCACGGCGTCCTGTTGGTGCCGGCACTTATACTGCACCTCGTTTTAACAATTCTTCTAACCAGCCACTATTCAGGTATGAAGACAAGAAATTCGTGAAGTCAAAAAAGAACGACCAACGCCACAATCCCCCTCTTGTAGGGCTGGCCTTCTGAGGCCAGCCGCATCAGCGCCCCCGCCGCCCCGCTCAAAGAAGCACCCAAGCCCTAATACACTGGTCGGCCACCCACGCCCCACCGTCATTCCGAACGGAGCAGGCCGACTGTTTCTTCCGCTTTCGCTCCTGCGGAAGCGTCGGCCTGAGCAGAGAGGAATCGCTCTGCTCTGCTCTGCTCTTCGCTTTTTTCTTGTTCGCCTTGCGGACTGGTGGTCGGGTCAAAAGAGTCCGTGCGTTTCCGCCACCGGCTCCTAGCTTGCCTTCTCGTTTACGTCTTCCAGCATCGCGGCCCGCAGTAAAGCGTTGGCTCTCGTCTGATAGCCCTTGCCCTGTCGCCGCAGCCAGGCAATCACATCGGCGTCCAGCCTCAGCGTGAGTTGCTTCTTCACCGGCCGGTAGAACGGATTCCGGATGGCATTCCGCCAGAACTTTTCTGTCAGCTCCGGAATATCGGAAAGGTCAATCTCGCTGTCCGGCCGTCGCGCCAGCTTCTTTAACCGCCGTTTTTGTTTGGCGCTTAGGCGCACATCAGAAAGAGCTCTTCTCACGATTTTCGTCATAGCGTTTGACCTCTTTTCCCACCGCTCTTCGCGCTGAAATGATGCGAATGATTTCGTCCGGTCCTTCATCCCGCAGAGTGTGTGCAACCAGTAGCAGGACAACTCCTCCAGCTAAGCCAATGGTCTGCCAACGCAATTCATCGCCTTCCACGCGGTCTTGCTCAATCAACGCATAGGGATCAGCAAAAACGTGCATGGCATCATCAAAGCGCACGCCATGCTTCCTTTCGTTGCTTTTCGCCTTGGCCGCATCCCACTCAAACCAGACCATGACATACTCAGTATAGCCCCAAGAGCGTAGCTATACAAATGTAACTACACTTCGCAGCCTATTTTGGTGCCCCTTGTTTGGTGGCAACACTTTGTCGTGGCGCTGCTGTGGTTCCCCGCCCCTAACTCTTGACCCGCCAACCACTTCCAATTTCACTCCAGTTTTACCTTGACAAGTATAGTACTTGTGAGTTAACACTGGTCGTGTTATTCAGCCACCACCTCCGCCAAACCCCACCTTCCCCAGCACTCGTCCAGATTCCCATTTTGGGTCTCACCTCACCCTCACTTCGCGGAAAATATTCTCTTTCCTTTCATGCGCTTACAGGAGTGCATTTTGTAGCCCCCTTTGTTTTCAAGTCTATGCATGTAATGGGGTGGGGTGCACCTGTGATCTTTCAAGAGGTTGTCCATTCGATTTGACTCGGAGAAGCTGGTTGTGACGAGCAACTAGGTTTCTTTGGAGGAATCGAATGGACATTCATAAGAATGCCCGACTGAGCTTCCGCAGTCGAGAAAGTCTA
>JBGPDI010000120.1:0-14944 GCA_041482215.1 Candidatus Acidiferrum sp.
ATGCGCTGATGAAGGCGAGCCCCGGCGACCGCGTGGAACTGCGCGCGCCAGCGAAGACGGAGCATCTCGAGATCATCGAGGTCGAGTACGCGCCGATTCCGATGAATCCTTTCCGCGAACCGCTAGGAGCTCAGTCGACGCCCAAGGTCGAACGCTCCTAGACCAAGCCGCCCTACTTTGAGCGTTCCCCGATCTTTGTCGTTTTTGCACATTGTGTCGTCCGAAGCTGGACAGCGAAATGTTTACAATAACTGCTCGGCGATTCCTACAGTCAAACTAGCTTGTGTCCGGCGATTCTGACCGAATCACGGGCTAACCGGAAACTGGGGCGCTACCGCCGGAAAGTCTTGGTTGACCTATCCTTAGTATTAAGTGTATAGTTACTTCTGTAGAATACTGCGCTTCGACAGCGGGAGATTCCTCTCCCGCTTTTTCATTTTAGGGACAGCTATCCTCGGTTACCACACAAAGTAACAGCCCCAGACAATTTTGAAATACCCAGCATGGAATGATTCGCCAAGCACTCTGGAGTGCGGCGTCTTGGCGCCGCACTCCAGAGCGGAAAACCAATGTCAGACAGGCAGCACATCCTAAACTCCATCGCTGCGCTCGCAAAGCGGCTTGGGCATACGCCGTCACTCGTGGAGTTCGTAGCCCATACAGGAACCTGCAAGCATTCCGTTTTCCGGCTCTTCCCCAGATGGAATGAAGCCGTGAGGGCCGCGGGACTCGAACCGCGCAGGCTGTACGCGCGGCCGAGGGACGAGGAACTGCTGGAGGACTGGGGCGAAACGGTCCGAAAAAAGGGAAGGTTGCTGACGCGGAGTGCCTATCGGATTGAGGGGAGATACTACCCACGCACGCTGGAAAAGCGATTCGGGGGATGGGCGTCCATTCCCGAGGCTTTTCGTAAGTTCGCCAAAGGAAAGCGGAGATGGGCGGACGTAGTAGCGCTGCTTCCCACTACTTTGCTAGAGGAGGAGAAGCAGCAATGGAAGGAAGACGTCTCCACTTCTGATCGGTGGAGCAAGGAAACGCACACTTCTTTGAAAGACCGGTGCAGCTACGGCAATCCTATTGACTTCCCGGGGTTGCGCCACGAGCCAGTGAATGAACAAGGCGTCGTGCTCCTCTTTGGAATGCTGGCAAAGGATCTGGGCTACGTAATCGAAGCAGCTCAGCATGGATTTCCCGACTGCGAGGCGAAGCGGCGGGTCGGCCCGGAACGGTGGCAGCGTGTGCGCATTGAGTTTGAATTTGAGAGCAGGAATTTTTGGGAACACGGGCATCCTGCAAGCGGTTGCGATGTCATTGTCTGTTGGCGCCACAATTGGAAGGAGTGTCCGGAAAACATCGAGGTGGTCGAGCTCTCAAGCGTAATCAAATCTCTGGCCAACGTAGAGGACTAAGGCACGTTAGCGTCATTTATGGAGTGCGGCAGCCGGGCTGCCGCTTTTGGGGCTGTACTAACGCATAAACTGTAAAAGCGGGAGCCGGGCTCCCGCACTCCAAGGCTACTCGACAGGAAGCACCTCGTAGTCATCGGGCACCGCGACTTTGTCCGAAGAAAAGTTCATCACAGTTGCGCGAAAAGCGGGCGAGGCTTTTCGCGCAAACCAGCCAGCGGAGCACCATGGGTACTGCTCGGGAATAGGAACGAGATCATGCCGGACTGGGTTGGTATGAACATAGTTCAAACGCGAAAGGAACGAATTGCGGTAGGTCAGGTGCGTATCCCAATATTCGAACCACACTCTCCGACCCGCCGCCTCATCGAGCAAATTGATATGCTTGGCTGAAATCGAATGCAAGTACTGGACGAGTCGCTTCAATGATGCTGGCTGCTGAGACTCGGCCACAAAATGATAGTGATTCGAGAAAACGGCCCAAGCCTGAAGTCTCCAGCCATACTCCTCGGCTAGAGTGAGCAACGCATGAGTCAGGTACGCCACTCTCTCTGAGGTGCGAAAGAAATGCTCTTTCTTGTAAGTCCCCGCGGTTACGATATATGCGCCGGCATCTCCCAACCGGTGCGCGGGAGCGTGCGGCCAGTCGCGGAGGGTGGCGGGGTTAATTTTGTGGTCACCTTTATCGACATGGAACACTTGCATTGTATATTGAACCGATACGTAGTTCAAGGGATATAGAGTGCGGCAGCCGGGCTGCCGCTTTTGGGGTTGCGCTAAGGCATAAACCGTAAAAGCGGGAGCTGGGCTCCCGCACTCCAAATTAGGAGCGAACTAGTCCCGGAAATCTGCGCGGATTGTTATCGAATCCCGGGAAGACTGTATTCAGCTCTCTAACGCCGATATGTTTGGTCAAGATTTCGCCGACAACTGAGCGGAAGTCTGTCGTCAGCGCAAGGTCTCGCCCCTCGTTCAGTTGGTGATCGTTCAAGCCGGGCCACTTGCCATAAACCTGTCCGCCCTTCACGTCGCCGCCCATGATGAACATGCAATTCGCGTGGCCGTGGTCCGTCCCGCGATTGCCATTTTCCTTGGCGGTGCGCCCGAATTCGCTCATGGTCACAAAAACAATGTTTTGCATGCGGTCGCCCAAGTCCTGATGAAACGCCGCCAGGCCCTGTCCAAGGTCCTTCAGCAAATTGGATAGCTGGCCCTGCACGCCGCCTTCATTGACGTGATTGTCCCAACCGCCGCAATCGACGAACAACACTTCCACGCCGATGTCCGCTTTCAGCAATTGCCCGATCTGCTGCAAACTTTGTCCCAGCCGGTTCGTCGGATACTGCGCGCCGTTTTCCGGCTGATACTTCGCCGGGTCGGCCTTGCGCAGAAGATCGATCGCCTCAAACGTCTCGGTGCCCGTGCCATGCAGCGCGTGGTCCACCGTCTGCGAATACATCGCTTCAAAACCGCCTTCCACCATCTGGCCAGTTCCGGGAGATTGCGCCATCACCTTGAATTGTTTCAGATCCGGCAGCGCAATGGCCGGCGCGCCTCCATGCAGCATGCGTGGAAGATTTGGGCCCATCGCCACGGCGCGAAACGGCGAAGCATCTTCTTCCGGAACACTTTCAAGCGCACGGTTCAGCCAGCCGTCCTCGGTCGCCTTCAGGCCCGGTGTCCCCGATTCCATGAAGTCCTGCGCATCGAAGTGCGAACGAGTCGGATCGGGCGAACCGGCAGCGTGCACGATCGCTAGTTGGTTTTTGTGAAAAAGCGGTTCGAGTGGCGCGAGGCTGGGATGCAAACCGAAAAAACCATCGAGGTCGATCGCCGCATCAGTCCCGCCCCGCTTGGGCTGCGGAATCGCGATAGACGGCCGCAGCCGATAGTAATTCGGCTCGCCAAAAGGAACGACGATATTCAAGCCGTCCGCCGCGCCGCGCTGAAACAACACAACGAGCTGTTTCTTGTTCGGCATCGGCGTCGCTGCTACGGCTCGCTGTAAAAACGCCGGCATCGCGCTTAGCCCGACCAGCGCGACGCCGCCTTGCTTCAGGAAATAGCGCCGCGAAAATCTTAGCCCTCGAACGCCTTCACAGCATTTGTAGCTCATGGCAACCACCCCTTTGGAGTGCGGCGGCTTGCCGCCGCTTTTCTTACAGCAGCTACAACTTGTCGCACTCGCTCACGACCTTCAGCCGCCGGAAAAGCGGGAGCAAGCTCCCGCACTCCAAATTAGCGTCTCTGAAATTCCGGGGCGCCCAATACCAGTCCTGCTACCACACCGAGATCCACCTGCTTGCGCGGATCATCAAGCTTTGCTTGCAAAACCTGCGGGTTATCTAATTGTTTCTTAAGTGTCTCGACGGTTGTCGGACCAACTTGCCCGCCGAGAAAAACCTGCACCGCGCGGTCCAGCGCCGACTTGGCATCAGCCTGAGAATCCATGCCCAAGAGCGAAGGCACATCCGTCCGCGCACCTCGCATTTTGTTTCCAGCAAGAGCCAAGGAATAGTTCATCCGGTTGAGCAGCGCGCCGGTGTTCACCCAAGTATCGGCTTTGTCCGAATAACCCGTCGGGGGTTGGCATTGATACAGCGGCTCGCCGATTCGCCCCACCCACTGAACGAGCGGCATGGGCGTGTCCACATCCGAGCCCAGCGCGCGCACCGCGGAAACCACCAACTCAAACGGCGTCTTGATCTTCGCGCGGAACGTTTCTCGTGACCAGAATTCCGGTGACCAGATCATAGTCTTCAGCACTGCCCGGATGTCGCCATCGCTAGATTGAAAGGTTTGTGCCATGCGTTCCACCAGCGCCGGTGGAGGATTGTCTGAAACAAACCGGCGCGCCAGCTTCGTAGAAATAAATTTCGCCGTACTTGGATGATGCACGAGCAGATCGATCACTTGCTCGCCATCCTTCATCCCGCCCGAATGAATCTTTTTCCCCAGGACAAATTTCGGATCGGGATCGTGCAACTTGTCGTCAAATTCAAATTCCGGATATTGCCGAGGCTTCTCAATCGTCCAGCCTGTAAAGCATCGCGCCACTTCCGTGACGTCTTTCTGCGTGTAGCCGCCGTCCACGCCCAGCGTGTGCAACTCCATCAACTCTCGCCCGTAATTCTCATTCAGCCCGCGCTCATTCTTCTTCGCTTGTTGCGGATTTGCCTGCGGACGAGGCGGCCGTGGCCCTCCGAATCTTCCGTAGCGTGCCTGCTGACGCATCGCGCGTTCTGCCGCTTGCCGTTGCGCCGCCCGCGGATCGGCGCTCAAATAATTGTCCAAATAAAAAAGCATCGCCGGGCTCTTCGCCGTAGCATTCACCAAATCCTTGAATTTCCCAAGAGCGTGCGGCTGGATCACGTCGCGCTCATACGCCGTAAGGTAGTAGCGATCTTCGCCTTTACCAGCGAAAACATTGAAGTGGTTAAACCAAAAATCGTCCATCACCTGCTGCAATTGACGCTGGCTGTAGATTGCGCGCGTCACTTTGGCCATGCCCAGCTCAACCACTACGCGCTGGGGCCTCTTGCTGTCGTCGGCGATCGCTCGCGGAACGCTATTGGGATCGCCGCCGCCAAGAACATCCCGCTTCCCTCCACCCTTCGTTGCAGCATTTCCCTCCGCCATCTCTTGTTTCATGGGAGTGGGGGCGTCGTTCATTTCCGGTTTGGAGTCTGCATTCGCCGCGTTTTGTTGCGCAGCTTCCGGTTCGGCAACTCTCCCAGCCTGCCCTTGCGGTGCTTGCATGTCCCGAGCAACGGTTTCCGCAGCCGCATCGTTTCGCCGCTGTTCTTGCTGCCCTCGGGCTTGAGCCTGCTTCTCAGCCTTTTTTTCCGCCTGCTTGGGTTGCGGATATTCGTTGATCAATTTCGCAGTGGAAAGATGGAGCGTCGGAAAGTTCTGCAGCCGCGCTTCCATCGCCTTGTCATCAATAGAATTTGGATTCAGTTGCAGCTCGATCCACTTGGCCAGACCCATCTGCCGAACTCGCTCAACATCCCCCGGACGCGGACCGTATGCGAGACGATTCAGCGCATGGAGAATGGCTTCATCGGGACTGAGCTCGGTAATCGGCAGCCCTTTGAGCGAGGGGTCAGCCTTCGGCTTCTTGTCCTTCGCCGCCACAGGAATCGCGCCCAAGGCCGGTAAATCCACCCAGAGCGACAATACACAGGCGAAAGAAAGAAAGGCCGCGAGGAAAGACCGAGGCGTTGTGGAAAAAGAGACAACCGGACGAAAGGTTGATGCAGTGGAGCGCGCTCGCAGGCTCATCACACTCTCCTGCCGGGAATCGGGCGAAATACCAGGCACTTATAGAGTAACCCCAGCCACTTGAAGAAGTTGCAGAACTCAGGGAAGCGTGTCGAATCCTTACTTCGGCACAAGATACAGATAGAAAAAGACTTATCTAAGCCCGACTGTCCATTGAGAGTTGTCTAGTGCGTATCGGAACCGCCTCAAATTGCTGAACAAGACAGTCGAGCCGACGATTCACTCCGTTATGTCAAAGTCCAAGGTCCGGTCCGGCGCATGGTTTTTCGCGCTGTCGACCGCTTGCATCACCAGCCGGTAGGAACCCGGCTTCAAATCGTCCACTTTCAGCTTCATTCCGACGGGCACCACGGGATTACCCTTCTGGATGAAATCATCGGCGCGCTGCCCACCCGTTGAAAAAAGCTTCTGATTGCTCGTGCGCTCGAAGATGGTATACCCCATCCCAAGTACCGGGGGAGTCGCCGACGTCAGCAACGGCTCATAGATTTCCGCATACAGAACCACGTTATCCGTATGCTTGAACCGATTGCTTCCCGAAGGCACGATCTGCATACCCTTGACCACCAGCGGCGTACGATCTTCAAGCAGCGCGGAATCCAAGCTCGTCGGTATGTCGTTCACCTTTTGGGCGGAATTCGTCAGCACCACTCCGCTGAGACTGAAGTGTTTTCCATCATAAGGATCGATAGACAGTGGTGATTCGAATTTGCCGAAGGCATCTCCGCCCGCGCTGAGAACAACGGTTAATTTGTAAGCGCCTGGCGTGGCGTCAAACTGGTTTTCATAGTGGTAAGGAATCTTAGTGAACTCTTTCCATTCATCCTTCTCCAAGTCCACGTTCACCGTATCGCTGAATTTCGCTCCGATCGTCCCATCTGTGCGGTAGGCAATGCCCAGCACATTTAAGTTGGCGTGATATTTTCCCTTGTTCTTATTGAACTGAAATGTATCTGCGGGAATCTCCATGGCCAGGTTGACCCGCGCCGTGTTTGGCGCGGTGTAGAAATACGGTGCTTGCAGCGCACCGTGAATCGACCCAGCCTGGGAGCCCGTCGCGCGCGATTCCAGTTGCTTCTCCAAAGGCTTGCCTTCCAGCACGTTCGTGGATTTCGTGTTGCAGTATCCGCTGCGCGAACGCACGTTGAGTCCGCCACGGGCGAGCTTCACTTTCAGCGTGTGGCAGCTTCCCTCGGGCGTGTCCCCAGGCACGTAGCCCAGGATATAGAATTCGTTTTGCTCGCGTCCGATGCGTTCCAGTCCACCCAACAAGTCGTTGGTGTTGAATATTGTGAAGCCTCCCGTGCCTGCCGCCAACGACGCCAGAATTTGCTGGTTCGTCGAAGCCGAAGGCGGGAATTGCGGCACGATTGTCCGCGGCTGGTTGTACGGCGAATTGTTGTAGTGGGAGACCGGAGTAGTACTGCCACCGCGGCTGCCGCCTGTAGTACCGCCCGTGCCGGTTCCGCCTTTACTGCCACCCGTGCCGCCTGTGCCAGTTCCCCCTTTACCGCCCCCTGTGCCTCCACTCGTGCCGCCGCTTCCTGTGCCACCTTTTCCACCACCTGTGCCGCCTGCTCCTCCTCCCGTGCCTCCACTTCCGCCGCGGCCACCACTTCCACCAGCACCACCGCCGCCCGTGCCGCCGCCCCCCGTACCTCCACCACCACCGCCCGGCCGCTGCGGATCGGGCATGGCCTTCGGTGGATATGCAGTGAGGAGCAGGCGCGGACGTGATGCACTCTTCCGAGCAGGCGTGCGGTTCGAAACGGCATGCGTCTGCCCGTTCGTTGCTCTTCGCGTGGCACTGCCTCCCGGCGCAGTCGCAACCAATCCGCGCGCATCCAACGCGTAAACCGCCACATTCGACTTGTTGCAAGCGTCAATCGTTGCCGTCAGCTCCGATTGGTTTTGATCCGACAGCGGGAACCCTCCCGAAAATAGCACCACCATTTTCCGCCCAGGCACGCTGCGGAGGTTTTTCGCCAGGCTGCGCAGTGCTAGCAACATACTGCGGGCCCCAAAATCCGCCGCGGCATTCCCCAACGACATGCCCGGCGACTGCAGCCCCATCGACGCTACGTTGACAGCAGCATCCTGCGAAGGCGCATTTGGATCGACCGATGAATTCTTCACTCCCGAAACTGCCGCTCGTAGCACCTCTGCATTCGCTGTGAAATTCTGCACGATGCGGAGCGCGCCCCCGAAGTCCACAACCGCCATCATTCGATCGGGCCCGGCATTCGCCTCAATGAATTTTGTAGCTGCACTCCGCGCCTGGATCTGGTCGGGCGCCGCCATCGTCGAATTGTCGAAAAACAAAATCAGATACTTCCGTTGCGCGTTTGCTTGAGTTGTCGCGTCCGCACCCGTGGAAAAGGCCGAAACGGCCTGCTCCTTGTTGTCTTCGAAAACTTTGAAATCATTCTGCGTCAAGTCGCGGACGTAGACCCCCTTCTTGTCCGTGACCACCGCATCCACAAGCACAAGCTTGGATTCCCGTTTGATCACCACCACCGGCTGCTGCTCTGCCGCGGAGGCCGCCGGCGAAGGTGGCGGTGCAGGTTGTCCCTGACCGTGCAAACGGGCAGGAGTTACACACATCACTCCCACGGCCAACCATACTGCCAATCCAAATGTTTGCCTGAAGTTCGCTAGCTTAATCATGTTGCCCCCATCATCCCGCCGCATCTCAATTCGGTATTACCACTGCCCCATTTCGTGCTGCCATCTGAGCACCTTCGGCATCTCGCACCACCAGCCGAACCAGGTACGTACCCGGCTTCACATCAAAACTGGATTTCACCGTGAACCCCGAATGGCTCAGCCGCGTGTACGTGGTGTCCAGCAGTTTCATCTCAACAATTTTTTCGCCGCCCGTCACCATATTCCCGTTCTCATCGAAAATTCCCGTCACAATCGTCAATTGATCGTTATTGCGTCCCTGCACTTTCCGGAAGTGGATTCCCTTCAAGTCGAAATGCGTCAAGACCGCCAAGCGTGCCTCAACCTCATCCTTCTTGAAAAACTGCGTTTGAAAATCAATCGACAGGTCGCGGATTTCCTCTTGCGAGAAGAGCGCCTCTTGAATCTCCTGCTTTGTAGCTTCCGCCGGGTCGGCAACCGTCTTGGGCGCGAAGTACCCGTGCCGTGCTTGGATTTCGAATTTTTCCTTGTTGGTCATGGAAACCTTCAATGTGTGAAAGCGCCCATCAATTTTCAAATTCTGCGGAGAAAACCCCAGCACATAGGAGTAAGCAGGCGCCGCGCCCGCTTGCCTCATCGCTTCATCCACATCGTTACGGTTGTGATAGAACTTGCCGCCCGTTCCATCTGCCAATTGCACCAAAACATCTTCTTGCGCCAATTGCGCTGCCACGCGATAGCTGGCTAAGACCCCAGACCCCGAGAATCCCATGCGCGGCGGATCGGCGATGTCACCACCCAAATCGGGGACGTAGAGGCCACGAGCATCGATGGTATTGATCACAATATTAGCGCGCGTCGCCCGATCGATAAGTTCGGAAGCCGCGGACTGCAGGGTTGTCGAGACGAACCCCGGCGATACCAACACCAGGACCCGTTGACCGGGCATATTTGCCAGGCGTCTCACTGCTGCTTCCAGGTGGCTATACGCGTACTGCACCTCACTGTCCCCGGTGGCCAGCGTAGTGCTCGCGGCCCCTTGCGCCATGCTCTGTGCCGCACCCATCATTCTCGGATCGTCATTGAAAGCACAGTGCAACGCATCTTGTGTCGCCACAGCCAGCGCCTGCGTATCCGACTTGTTCTCGATTAAGTCAGCCTGGTAATAACTGATGTCCGGACAATTGCTTGCACTGCGGTTCGCCAGGGGGTGCGGCGTAATCCCTAGTAGCGCTTTCGTGAGTTTTTCATGATCATCCGTGAAGTCCAGCGTCAACTGCCCGGAGGTCTCACTAAGCGCCACTCGATCGCTAGCCGCTAGTGAATCAAAAAAACGTGTCGCCGAATCACGCACGAAGACTGCGTCCTGCATGGAGAGCTGCACGTCATCGAAGACCATCGAAACGAAACGCTGAGGCAAAACCGCGGCTTTGACCCCTGCTGATTCCCCATTCGCCGCTGACCCAGCATCGGTTGACGATGCCGCTGTGGCTGCGGCGCGCGACTCGGGAGTCTCCACGCTAAAACTCGAAATCGTCTGAACCTTGCGGTTGTCGTACAGCTGAAAATCTTCCTTTTTCAGGTTGGGCACAATCTTGCCGTGCGAATCCCGGACCACCACTCGCACCAACACCAGGTTTACACGAACCTTGAACGTTGTCGGTGTATCGCGAGTGGAAACTTCTTGGTTTTCGCTTGATGCTGGAGCTTGTGCCGGTTTCGCGGCCGCATCCGTTTTTGCCGCCGCTTCCGGTGGCGGAGGGGGTGGGGGCGTCTGCGCACAAAGGCGTTCGCTCGATACCCACAAACACGAAATCAAACCTATTAGGATGAAACGCCTGAACGACGGGAGTTGCAGTGAGTGGAACATCCCTGCCCTTCTGAAACCCGCATCCTCAGCTGTCCGCGAGCCCGGGAGAGGGACCATACCAGAGAATGCCTTACAGCTACTTGGTGACTCGACTATACGCTCCGTACAATTTTTGTGTCAATGACGTGGCCGCTCGATACCCGGTCAGGCTCCAAATGTCCTGCGCTTCTTCATGACGAAGCAGATAGCGGTCGCCGTCTTCCACCAACACGCGAAAGTAAGTTGCTCCAGGCGAGTACCAGCGATCTTCAATCGTCCGTATCTTCAACGCATTGGCTCGCCCGCCGAGGATCAGTTTCACCGGACGCTCGTCCACTTTGTACCCTGAATAGGACTCTACCTGGACTACCTGTTCATACATGGGTCCTCGAGCCTCTGCGGCAGTCCGCCAGTTCCGCATTCCAAGCTGCGCCAAGGAAAACGATCACCGCGGAAAGCTGCATCCAGATGATCAAGCCGATTACCGCGGCCAGTCCGCCATACACCATGCTATAAGGCACGCGGCGCACGTAAACTCCAAAAAGCACATCCACCAGCCACCACAGCAGGGTCGCGACCATCGCTCCTGGCAGCACATTGCGCATGCTGTCCTCTCGAGGCCGCGCCACGCGATAAATTACCGTCAGCGCCGTCATTGCCAGCAGAATCGCCATCACGGGAAAGAAGACATTCCACCATCCTTGCAAAATGGCGTGTTTGCCAACTTCGTGCGCTATCCATCGCCGCAATGGTTTGCCAAGAACGCCCAGGACCGCTGCTCCCAGCAACGGTGCTATCGTCACAAGTAGCAGCATCAGTCCGCGAATTTGCCTGTGCAGGAACCCGATTTCTTCCGTGTCTCCGTAGATGCTGTGAATTCCCTGCATCACGAGCTTCATCACCTGAGAGCCTGTAAGCAACATTCCTGTCCATCCCAGCGCCGCAATCTTCCATGCTTCCGGCCCGCGTTTCACCAAAAACTCCGAGACGATTGTCTGGCTTCCGGGCGGCAAGAACTGCGTGAGATCCTCTATCAAGTCGAACAAACTCGTTCGGCCGCCAATTCTGCTCGTCGCCAGCGCCACGGCTATCAGCAAAGTCGGGAAAAATCCCAGGAAAAGATTGAAGGCAATCGCTTGCGAAAGCACGCTGCACCGCGGAAATACGCGCGCAAACATCCGGTACGCCCGTCGAGGGAGCCCCACCGCCGATTTCATAGCCGCGCATTATACCTGTCTCGGCCGATTCGTGTTGAGGCCGCGCCATTCTTCCACCATCCCGCCAAAAGCAATAAAGGATTGGACAATCCACGCACATAAAACCACTCGCGCCCCTGGGGTTAGGCCGTAATCTTTAGGAGCCATAAGACCGGTAACCTTTCAAGAGAGACATGTCCACAGCTCCCGTTCTGTTTCTGTTGCTCTTTGACTTGCTCCTTTTTTTTGCGGCTGCCTTCTATTTTGATCGCAGCCCGCAGAAATGGGAGAACCTCCTGCTCAGCGCGCTCTTCCTGTTTTCCGGAATGCCTGCGCTGATCTATCAAGTTGTGTGGCAGCGCGCCCTATTTTCGATTTATGGCGTGAACGCCGAGTCCGTGGCCATCGTGGTCAGCGCATTCATGCTGGGCCTGGGTCTCGGGAGTCTCGCAGGGGGCCGGCTTTCGGCTCGCTTCCCACGCCGGGGAATCCTGATCTTCGGACTTGCCGAGCTGGGGATCGCACTCTTCGGACTTTTTTCCCTCCACATCTTCCGTTGGGCCGCCGTTTATACGTCCGGAGCTAATCTTCCCTCGGTCGTAGTTTTTAGCTTCGCGCTGCTTTTGATTCCAACAATGCTGATGGGAGCGACGCTTCCTATCCTCGTCGAGCATCTCGTTCGCCGTTCTGGTCACGTCGGCGCTTCCGTCTCCAGGCTCTATTTCGTCAATACTTTGGGCTCCGCAATCGCTTGTTATTTCTGCGCAAGTTTTTTGATGCGTGAGTGGGGCCAAGCTGGTTCGGTCGCCGTCGCGGCATGTCTCAACACGATAGTCGGCGGCACCGCTTATCTCTACGGACGGCGTGGAGCAAAAGCATCCGATTCAGCATCCGTCCCGCAAACACTGGCAGCGCGCTCCGATTCTCCCATCAAACTTCCCATGGCCATGTTCCTCGCCGGACTTTCAGGATTCTTGGCACTCGGTTTTGAAATCGCCTGGTTTCGCGTTTTCTCCACCGCAGCAGCGGATCGCGCCCCAGCCTTCGCTCTTTTGCTCTCTACGTTTCTCGCGGGCATTGCCGCAGGCTCCTATATTTCGGAAAAATTGACTGAACGTGCCGGCCCTAAGACCGTCATGCAAGTCATTGGAGTTCTGCTGCTCCTTGCGGGTGGCATCTCGGCATATCTTCCAGCTATGGTCGCCGCCGCAAGAGTTCGCAGCTGGTCGTTTCTGGCGCCCGCACCGGCATTCTTTCTCACCGCCGCTTTGCTCGGCTCTGTTCTGCCTCTCTTGTGCCAGCTTTCCGTCTCCGCAGATGAAAAAGCAGGCCGCGGAGTAAGCCTCGTCTATGTCTCCAATATTCTTGGTTCTGTTCTCGGCAGTCTCGGCATCGGCTTCGTCCTGATGCAGCACTTTGGGCTGCGCCAGATCTCCTTGCAGCTTGGAATTGCAACCGTCCTGACGGGAGGAATCGTTCTCTTCATTTCCCGTCAGGAATCCAAATTCCCGCCCGTCTGGGCGACTCTGCTATTCCTTGCTGCTCTCGTGGCCGTGCCACTCGCTTTGCCGCGTTTCGACCTACTCTACGAAAAATTGACCTTCGGAAACCGCCTCGATACCAGCACCACATTTGCCCGCGTCGTCGAAAACCGCAATGGCGTGGTTGGTGTGACCAAAGAGGATGCCGTATTCAGCGGTGGCGTCTACGACGGCTATTTCCGCATCGATCCGAGCCACGATTCGAATCTCATCGTCCGCGCTCTCGCTCTAAGCGCCATTCATCCCGCTCCCAAACGCATCCTCATGGTCGGTTTGTCCTCCGGCTCCTGGGGACAAGTCTTTGCCAATCATCCGCAACTCGAATCGCTTGACGTCGTCGAGATCAATCCAGGTTATCTTCAGCTGATTCCTCAGTATCCCGTGGTGCGTTCCTTCCTTCAGAATCCCAAGGTTCACATCTTCATCGACGATGGCCGCCGCTGGTTGATCGCTCATCCCGATGCCCGCTATGACGTCATCGTCTGCAACAGCACTTATTTCTGGCGGGACCACAGCACCGGCCTGCTCTCTGTCGAATACTTTGAACTTGCTCACAAGCACTTGAATCCTGGCGGCGTCTATTATTTCAACACTACCGAGTCGGCCGAAACCATGGCTACTGCACTGCATGTTTTTCCTTACGGCTTGCGTGTCATCAATTTTCTGGCGGTCAGCGATTCACCAATCCAGGTAGACACGGTCCGTTGGATCGACACGCTTCACCAATACAAGATCGACAATCGCTTACTCTTCGACCCCGCCAATGCCGTCGCCCAGCAAACCCTCGTTGAATACGTGCGCTTCGCGAACAGCATCAATCTGCCGCCCGTCCAAGTGGGACTCGAAGGCTCGGACTCGTTGCGAAAAAAATACGGCCGCGACCGTCTCATCACCGACAACAATATGGGCCGGGAATGGGAGCTGGATGTCCCCATCCCCTGGCACTGAATCTCCTCAAAAAATAAATCAGCTCTAGCCTCTACCGGCGGCAAAAGCCTTCTGGATAAACTCCCACACCTATTATTTTGTTTAATTTACGACTACGAGGAGACCAAGTCTCAGGCCTGCTTTTCCATGTGAATCACCGGCAGCACCTCGCCATTTGCCAGCGGAATGGAGATAGGTCGCACCGCAAGATAGCCCTTCACGCCAAACAGTTTTGCCCCTGTCAGAGTTGCGCCCATCTCGTAGCGCTTAAATCCCGCCGCTCTCGCAGCATCCTCGCATGCCTTCAAGATCATTCCGCCGACGCCGCGCCTGGCCCACTCGGGATGAATGAAGAACGCTCGGATTTTCGCCGCATCGCACACCGGGTCTAGCAGCACATCTTCTCGTCCACTCCAGTGGTCGCTTCCAAACAGCGTTTTCCGCTTGCTCCACCCTCCACAGCCGACAATCTTCGACTCCGATTCCGCCACAATGTATGTCCCGTCGGCGATGAGCTGGCTATCAACCCCAAAAACGGTTTTAAGCGCGCCTTCGATTTGCGCCGGAGTGTAATCCTGCGTCTGCAATCCGCGCACAGAAGCGTCAATCAGTTCGCGCAAAATTGGAACGTCTTCAGGAAGGGCGAGACGCAACTGTATGTTCTTTTGCATATTCGTCCAAGACCGGGAACGAAGGTGCAAATTCTATCGTTGAGTGCTCGTTGAACGCGACAGAATTCAGTTCGACCAGCTTTATCTTCTGCTATCTTGAGCAGTTTGCTGGCGCCATTCTCCAAAAAAAGAACATGGGTGATCTTTCATGCTCTACATGGTCATCGAACATTTCAAGAATCGCGATGCCAAGGCGGTCTATCGTCGCTTCCGCGAAAAAGGTCGCATGGCTCCTGACGGCCTCATTTACCTCGATAGTTGGGTAGAAACAAACTTCGATCGCTGCTTCCAGTTAATGGAGTGCGAAGACGCCAATTTACTCGAGCAGTGGGCCACCTGTGATCTTTCAACACGTTGTTCCTATTAGTTAGGCGCCTTTTCTGGGGAGCATCCCCAGAAGTCTAATGGCTGCAAAGGTCTGGAC
>JBGPDI010000121.1:0-14942 GCA_041482215.1 Candidatus Acidiferrum sp.
GAGCGCATGCTGGAGCGCGCGGTGCAGAAGCGCGGGGCTTTGCCGGTGGAAGTGCGTGAACGCCTGCATCTGGTGCAAGGCGACATGACGCAATTTGATCTGGGCGAAAAATTCCGACTGGTGATTATTCCGTTCCGTCCGTTTCAACATTTACTGGAAATCGAGCAGCAGATGGATTGCCTGGAGTGCGTTCGCAAACATCTGGCGCCGGGCGGGCGTCTGATTCTGGATGTGTTTCAGACGGATGCGGAGCGCATGCACGATCCCGTGCACATGCGGGAGTCGCTAATCACGGAGTACAAGACCGCCGACGGGCGACAGGTACGAATCAGCGAGCGCGTGGCGGCGTTTCATCGCGCGGAACAGCGGAATGACGTGGAGATGATTTTTTCCATCAAGCACAAGGGCGGAAAACAGGAGCGGCTGATTTTTGCGTGGACGCTGCGATATTTTTTCCGGTTCGAGATTGAGCATCTGCTAGTGCGATGCGGGTTCCGGGTAAAGGCGGAGTATGGGAATTTTGACCGCACACCGCTGGAAGACGCTTCGCCGGAGATGATTTACGTGGCGGAGCGGGAGTAGAACACGAAGGTTTCAACGCGAATCCGTTAGTAACATCCCCGGTCTGGCCCTGTGGGACGGAAGGGCGCAGCGGTGCTGCGCCCCTACAAGGGAATTGCGACAGGGATCGTAGGAGTCCAAACAAAAAACGCGGCAGCCTTTGACCAATCGTTCTACCAATGGGCGCGGATGCGGTACTTCAGGACCGACGTTCCGTCCTTGGCTACGGGGACGTTGAACTGGGCGGCGAAGGCGGCGGTCTTGGTGTACTTGAAGGTGGAAGAGAGCATTTCCCAATCGCCGCCGATGGGCTCATTGACCTGGACGGTGACGGGCGCGTCCTTGTGGTTGCGGATGGTAATTTCCATTTCAATTTCCCAAACGTGGGTGTCAATGCGCTTGTAGTCGGTTTGTTTATGCTCGGCGACGACATCGAAGGCGTTGCCGATGTGGATGTTCACGAATTCGTCTTTGGGGGTGTGGTCGATGCGGTCTTCGCCGGCGAAGAGGATGCCGCCTTTTGAATCTTTCTGATAGACGCGGACGTTACCGGCGGGAAGAGGAATGCCAAGGCCGGCTTTTTCTTCGTTCTTGAATTTGTAGTAGACCATGACGGGATCTTTGAGCGGAGCGCCTGGAGTCTGCGCGTTGTGGTAGTAGTAATTCTGTCCGTTCACGACGAAGATTTTCTCGACGGGAACGCCGCTGCCCTGGAGTAGGCTGATTTGCTTGGTCTCTTTGTCTTCGACGGAGGTGCGCCTGCCAAGCGAATAGAGATGATATTCGGAGAAATTTTCCTGCTGGAATTGCTGCGCGACCTTTGCGGCGGCCATGGGAGCATTCAATTCCATCCGGCCGTTCATGGCGCGATCGGCGACGCGATTCAGCTCTCCAGCGACTAGCTGGAGACGAGCGTTGTGGAAGGCGGTACCGCTGTTGTTGACTACAGTTACCCAACCATCGAGGTCGGCGCTTTTTTCGTCTCGCGTGATGGTGAGGACGTAGTCGGCGTTCCAGGAAAGATTGCTCGCGAGATAGGAAGCTTCAATCTGCTGTTTTCTGCCGCCGGAATTTTCAAGGGACATCAAAAGCGTTGGGCGGTCATAAAGATTCGCGGGGACTTCGGGGAAACGAAAGCTCTCGGCGTAGACACCGGTGACGATGTCGTTGCCGATTTTCCAGACGGGGCCGTTATTGTCGGAAAGCAAGGTGGCTTTGATTTCTTCGCGCTTGGTGGTGCCATTTTCTTGATAGGAGCGCACGAGAGTGACTTCTTTGCCGACGTATTTGTGAAGGAGCTTGGCAGGCTCGAGAAGATCGTATTCGTAGTTCTGCTCGATGACGCCGAGCTTATCGGGCTCATTGAGCGAACGAAAATGAACGGTAGCGGGATTGACGGTGGCGGCAATGTCCATGAATTTGAGGCGGAAAGTGCCGCTGGGAAGCGTGAGATTGCGAACGTCGCGGATGAGCGCGATGTTGGAATTGTACACGGTGACGTTCAGATCGGACTGGTCGGTGAGGCTGGTGGATTGGTCGGCAGCGGCGCGGGCGGAATCTTTTTCCTGCGCGGCATAAACTTTGCTGTCATGCAAGGCCGGATAAAGCAGGGCAGCGCCAGCGGTTAGAAGCACAGCGGCGGAAACGGACCAAAGCCAACGAGTTGCAATCTTTTTCGCGGGGGTCTTCATCACATTCACCTCAATCGAGATTTGCCTTCTCCGTTAGAACGATATGGGCGGAGTTTCTTGCACGGGACCATGGGGCCGACGCGCTGCCCATCAAGGGTTCTTCCAGGTTAGACCGCCATCGCTAGTTTCGAAGATTTTCGTGTTGCGAGAGTTCCAAATCCTGGCGTGCAAGGCGTCGGAGGCCTGGATCCCACCAATATCGTCTTTTGTAGGCGAGGAGAGCAATTTCCAATGTACGCCGCCGTCGGTGGTGAGAAGGACGGTTCCCAAGCGACCGACGATCCAGCAAACATTGTCGGAAGGCGCTGAACCGGCGACTAAATCCACGAGCACACCGCTGGATTGGCGGGACCAGGAAGAGCCTGCGTCACGGGAGAAATCGATAACGCCGGCACGTCCAGCACGCCAAAGGAGACCGGAGGCTGGAGGGGCAATCAAACGTGGGTTGGACACGACGGCCATGAGTTCGGTGGAAGCCGTATCGCCATAGCTTGCTACTGCTCCGCCTGTGCCGGCTTGAGGCGGTGGGGCAGGAGCGGAGGCGGCTCTTGCAGCTTTCATCTTTTTGGTTTCGGGCTGAGCCTGGCCGATGGGGGCCGGGCCGGGAGTAGCTGGAGCGTTCTGAATATTCTGAACATTTTGATTCTGCGCCTGAACCTCGACGGCTTGCATTTGCGCGCGGAGCTGCTGGTCGGCGCTTTCTTGTTTTGCGAGGGGAGCGGATTTGGCGTCGCGATCCAACTTGCTTTCGGCCTGAAGCAAATCAGCGGTGCGGTCGCGTTCAGTGTCTTTGCGCAGGGCGCTCTCTTTGTCGGCGGGAGTTTTTGGGACAGAGAGCGACGATTGATCAGAAAGTTCCGCGCTGGGTTTCCTAGCTTCCGCGGCGGCACGACCGTTCGAAGCGGTGAGTTGGTCGGCTGCAGATTGCCGCGGGGCGCGAACGGCGTACGCGGGCGAGGACTCTGACACCGCACCCGAGATGGAGGGAGAAGTGGGAGGAAGCGGTTGCTGGGAAGCCATTTTTAAGCCATCACTTTTGGGAAGCGGGAGCGGCTGGTTTTCGTGCAGGGCGATATAGACGAGCAAGCCGGCGGCGATGGCGCCAGCGGGAGCGAGCCATTGCCAGCGTGCGCCTCTGAGAAGAAATGCACGGCGAGATTTTTTGGGCGCGGCCGCGCGGGGAATAGGTTCGAGGCTGCGCGCGGTCAGCGCGGGCACGGATTCGTTGGCTGCAAGGACTTCGTTCTGTTCAGAAGCTTGCAGTGCAAGTTCGTCGGTGGTTTCGAGGTGCGAGAGGATGGTCTGGCAATGCGCGCAGCCAACGATATGTTCCTTGCAGGAATTCATTTGTTCGGGAAGCAGAGAGCGCTCGTGGTAGGCGGCGAGAGTTTCTGGGTCGAGACATGCGGCGCTGTGCGCTGCGGAGTCGGCGGGCGTGGAGGCAGACCGGCCCGATGCCGCGGTGGAACGCAGATGGCGGCCAAGTGCTTTGTCAAAATTCCGCTCGCGTTCGTCAGGAGCCATAGATTTCTCCATCCTTAGAACGAAACTTTATGGCTTTCTTGCAATTGGCGCTCATGGCGTGCGCTTTCCGGCGGCGGGGCCGAGTGGCTTGGATTGCGGTAACAATTTATCCAAGTCGAGGGGCGTATCCTGCGCGCTGTATTCGAAACAGAGAGCGATTTCGGCGTCGCTTAGACCGGGCTGCGCGACGAAACCGTTCGCGGCGCTAAAACCCTGGCGAAGAATATTTTCCACATTTTGGCGGAGATCACGACGCACGCGGTCGAGATGGCGAGATACGCTGGATTCATGTTCACCGAGTTGGCGGCCGATATCGGCGAGAGTTTTTTCTTCGGCGTAGTAAAGGCGGAGGCGCTCTTTTTCCTGGGGTTCGAGGAGTGCGAGCGCGGCTTGCAGGGCGCGAGTGAAGGCGTTTACGAGACGTTCGCGATGGGGATCGGTGGGCTGGATTGGGGGACCGAGGGGCGCGGCGGAGCTTGTGCCTGCGGAATCGTCTTCAGGAAGATCTTCAAAGCGGCGGCTGGCGCGAATGGAATCGATGTGGCGCTGGGCAAGAATGGCGCGGAGCCAGGTCTTCAGGGAACTGCGCCCATGGAAGTAGCGGAAGAGAGAACGGTCGGAACCTATGCCTGAGGCCAAGCCATAAAGTTCGGAAAAAAGGGAATCGGCAAGATCGCAGGCTTCCGCTGAACCGGATTGGCAGCGAAGGATCGCTGCGGCGGCAGAACGCAGGTAAGCGCGGTATTGCGAGAAAAAATATTCCCAGGCAGTTTCCACACCTTCGGCGCAGGCTGTGGCAAGCGCCAGATCTTCGAGATGGAGCGCACCGAGATAGGCTTCGAGTTTTTGCGGCGTAAGCGTTACGGCGGTCAAGGCTTTGTTTGAACTGCGTTCGAGGGCGGTGGAAAATCGTTCGCGCGTCAGTCCCCAGCGCTCGGCCCGGGCTTCAGCGTAAAAGCGCTCCCTAAGGGAGGCTTGGCTGTCGAGCAGCCGGGAGATCTCCCCCGAAGTGCTTTGACTGCCGCGTTTTGGAGCGTCTTCCGTCATTTTAAGAATAGTCGGTCCGCCCGAACCTAAGGGCCACCGGACGCATCTTAAGAGCATAAGCCCGGGAGACCCAAAGTGAAGCTCAAAACTCGAACAACCCTACCAGGAATTGCGGTATCCTATCGGGGTGTTGCGTCCCCGGACCCGCAACTGAAACCGCCTCGGCGGGTTGGAAGACAAGAATGCGCTCGCGGAAGCATTAGCGACTTCGCGACGCTAGTACGAAAGTCCTATTCGGGCTCCCTCAGCCCCGTCGGTACTCTGGTACTGCTAGAGCGCATTTTCTACTCCGCTAGCGAACTTGAGAGCGATGGGAATTCCTATGACCATCTTCTCGAGTCGAAATTCAACGAGGCGGCACGCGGATGACTACCATGATTGCAGATCCACCACGTAAGTCGACGATGGGCGTCGGGTTTGAAGCGAACCGCGGCCGTACGGGCGATCCCCAGGCATGGAAACAGGCCATTGGGACCAAACCAATTGCAGCACGACTTGCACTGCTCCCAGACAACAAGCCGAATTGGAACCGCATCGGTTGGAGCGCCGGCGTACAGCTGGCGATCTTCGGATTTTTGTTAATCCTTCCACTGCTGTTTCCGCAGCAGATGATGACCGCGCTGAACCTGCGAACTACGGAACTAATGCAACCGGTGACGATGGTGCCGGTCGCTCCGGAACCACCTAAGCCGCCGAAGATCAAAGCCAAGGCACCCCCGGTGGTGAAACCGGTAGTGCCCGAACCTATAAAGCTGAATCCGAAGCAGACTCACGTGTTCCTGGCAGCCAAGGTTGAACCGCCAAAGGTGAAGACCCTGGAAGCGAAGCCGGTGGAACTGAACCCGGTTTTCGAGCAAGTGAAAATTGATACACCTTCGAATCAGCCGAAGCGTCCAAAAGAAGAAGTGAAAGTCGGCACGATGTCTTCCGGAAGCGCAGCACCGGCAACGGTGGTGGCTCCGGTGAATAAGGTGCAGACCGGTGGGTTTGGCGATACGAACGGAATCGCGGGCAAGGGTGATCCGAACAAAGCCACCAACGTTAACCGACAGGGCTCACCGGCATTGCCGGGCGGACCTGGGTATGGCAATGGCACTGGCGGCGATAAAGGAATTCGCGGCACGGTGGCGAGCACGGGATTCGGAAACGGAACGGCGAATCCGCCGCCAGCGGCCAAGCGCGGAACGCTGCAATCAACAGGATTCGCGGATCAAACAGTCGCGACAGATGCGCCAAAGAAAAAAGCAGCGGAGGGCGAAGGCAACACGACGGGTGTTAACATCCTGGACAAACCACACCCGGAGTACACCGCGGAAGGGCGTAGTCTGAAAATAGAAGGTGACGTTGTTCTGGAGATGGTGTTCCTGGCGAACGGCACCGTACAAGTGAACCGCGTCGTAAGCGGTTTGGGACACGGGCTCGATGAAGCAGCAACGCGTGCGGCACAACAAATAAAATTTAAGCCGGCAAAGCGCGATGGCCAGGCAGTGGATTTCCCGGCCCGCGTGCGAATTGAATTTCGTTTGGCATATTGAGGGGAGAGAGAAAATGCGTAAGGTAGCGGCAACTCTATTCGTTTTGGTCATGAGCGGGCTCGGGACCATCCGCGCCTCGGCGGCTCCCAAGCCGGCCGATCAAGCGCGGACAATGGATGAAGTCATCGACCGCGTGATCACCAACGAGAACCGGGCCAACCAGCAGATCCGGCAGTTCTCTCCGCTGGTGGAGACGTACATCCAGAACCTGAAGCCCGACAAGGATCTGGGCTACTCCCCCGCAGGCGACCGGTATTTCCTTGGCCGCGCTGACTTCGCGAAGGGTGTTTCTCTGGTTTCCTTGACGGACACAAACACGAAGGGGAAGAAGATTTTCGGGGGCATCGGCAATTTCTTTTCGTTCGCGATGCAATTCCTGCCGGACGGCTTCCTGCAGATGATCTTCATTGACACAAATGGCTTCGACAAACAGCACTACAAGTTCGACTACGTGCGGCGCGAATTCCTGGGCGAAGTGCGCTGCCTGGTGTTCGACGTGGTGCCGCAGGATAAAGCAGGCAAAGGCCGGTTCAAGGGACGCATCTGGGTGGAAGACCAGGATTACAACATCGTCCGGTTCAACGGCGCATACGGCGGCGGCGGACACTCCAGCTGGTATTTCCACTTCGACAGCTGGCGCGCGAATGTGCAACCGGGCATGTGGGTGCCTTCATTCGTGTATAGCGAAGAGAATGATTTGCACTACAACGTTTCCAAAAAGCTGGACTTTAAAGCGCAGACGCGGCTTTGGGGTTACAACGTAGGGCACGCCAGCCAGGAACAGGAATTGAGCAAGATCCTGGTGGAAACGCCGGTGCAGGACGATACCAAGACAGCCAACGATCTTTCTCCGATCCAAGCGCAACGCTCGTGGGACCGCCAGGCGGAGGATAACGTTATTGACCACCTGGAGCGCATCGGACTGATGGCGCCGCGCGGCGAGGTGGATAAGGTGCTCGAGACAGTGGTGAATAATCTCGAGGTCACCAATAACATTGACGTGGAACCCGATGTGCGCTGCCGCGTGATGATGACTTCGACGCTGGAGTCTTACACCGTGGGACACACCATCGTGCTGAGCCGCGGGTTGATTGACGTGCTGCCGGATGAAGCCAGCCTGGCAACCATGATTGCCCACGAGCTGAGCCACGTGGTGCTCGCGCACCGGCTCGATTCCACTTATGCGTTCTTCGATCAGTTGCTGATCGAGGACAAGGATACATTCCGACACTTCGGATTTGCGCGGACCCCCGATGAGGAAAGGTCTGCGAACACCAAGGCCATGCAGATTTTGGCCAATTCGCCGTATAAGAATCAGCTCGGTAACGCGGGCCTGTTTCTTACGGCACTGAGCACGCGCGAGAAGGAAATACCGAACCTGATCAGCCCGCACCTGGGAGACCGCGTCCCGGTCGTGGGCGATCTCAAGTCCACCACGCCGGTAGATCAGAAGCAGAATCCGCAGATGATTGCGGCACTGCCGATCGGCGGGCGCGTGAAGCTGGATCCGTGGAACGACAGACTGGAACTTATCAAGAGCAAGCCGATTGGGAATATGGCGGAACGCGAGAAGATGCCGTTTGAGGTTACGCCGTTCATGCCGTACCTGACGCGGTTCGGTGCTGAAGCAGCGAAACCAATCGCTGCAAGTGCCACCACCCCAGCTAATGGGGCGGCACCTAGCAAGCCGTAATTAGTTAACTTAATTTTGACCAACGGAATGGCCCGGTGAAGAATTCTTCGCCGGGTCGTTTTCTTTTACGGCCGTGTAAATTACTCTGTGAGCTTGGTCTTCAGTGTGGCGAGGAGAGCTCTTTTATTAGTTTGTAGTTGAAGTTCACGCCGTCGTAAAAGTCCTGAATGCCGACGCGCTCGTCTTTGCCGTGCTCGCGATTGTCGTTCTTATCAAAAAACATGCAGGAGATTCCGTAGGTGGGGATGCCGGCGATGCGAGCGTACTTTCCGTCGGTGGCGCCGGTGGACATGGTGGCGACGAGAGGAACGCCGGGCCAGACGGCGCCCAAGATTTTCTCCATGGCATGGGTAAGCTCCGGAAGGAGCGGTGAAGGCGGTACGGGGACGACAGGAACTACCTTTCCGTCGGGAGTCAGTTGCGCAACGACAGTGACCTTGACTTTCGGATCGTTGGCTACCTTTTCGAGAGTTTTGTGAACCACTTCGGGGTCTTCACCGGGGAAAATGCGGCAATTGACGTTGGCGCGCGCCGTTTGGGGGAGTGCGTTTGGCGCATGGCCGCCGGAGAGCATGGTGGCCACGCACGTGGTGTGCAAGAGCGAATTGAAATAAGGGACGGCGGAAAGACGCTGGACGGCCGCGAGATCGGGCGGCTGCTTAGAGACAGCTTTCATGTCTACTGCAACTTGTCCGGTTTCCATTGCGGCGTTCTTTTCGAAATAACTGCGGGTGATTTCGCTGAGCTCCAATGGAAATGAAAATGATTGCAGACGGGACAGCGCGCCGGAGAGGTGATAGATGGCGTTGTCAGGACTGGGAACGGAGCTATGGCCGCCAGGATTTAGCGATTCGAATTGAAAATCGACGTAGACTTTTTCGCTGGCTTGAATTCCGGCGAGCAGGCGTTTGTCTTTGTCTTTTTCGAATTCGCCGCCGTCCAGATTGATGCAGTATTGCGCGTCAATCCAGTCGCGATGTTCCGTGAGCAGCCAGTCCACGCCGTTGAAGGAGCCGCCTTCTTCATCGGCGGTCAGGGCAAGAATCAGATCGCGATCGGGGAGAAACCCTTCTTTTTTCAGGCGGATGAAATTGGCGACCAGGATGGCGTCACCTTCTTTCATGTCTTCGGTGCCGCGGCCATAGTAGAAGCCATCTTTTTCGACGAATTCGAATGGATCGGTAGTCCAGTCCGTGCGGAGAGCTTCGACGACATCGAGGTGGCCGATGAAAAGGATGGGCTTGCGTTTTCCGGTACCGCGAAGACGCACGACGAGATTTTTCTTACGCTCATTCGGGCCGGCAACTTTTATATCGGTCTCGGCGAAGCCGCCATCGCGGAGGCGCTTGGCCATGGCTTCGGCAGCGGTGGTGACATTGCCGACGGAATCCGTGGTATTGATTTCGATAAGCTGCTTGAAAATGTCGTGCGCCAATTGCTTCGTTTGATCCTGCGATTGGGTGCGGCCCGCGGGCGCGCAGCTTGCGATCAGGCAAAATGACAAGATCCAGCGTATTCCTCTTTGCATTTACTCTCCTCAAAACAAATTATCAAGAAAATGGCAGTGGCCCGACGGGCGAAGAAGGTTGCGCCGTCAACGAGTAGCGAAGCCATCGCGACAGATGCGAAGCCGCCCAAAAAGTAGAATCATGCCGAAACCACGGTCCAGGATAAGAAAAACGACAAAGGCCATGAAGACAGCCAACCCGGTTCTATCGGGCCGCATGAGTGGGGCCGGCAGACGGCTATTTATGAAGCGCGCCATTTCCCGCGGCCACTTGTAGACCCAATAGAGACCGTAAATCGGAATTAAATGAAACCAAGCGGCGCGAACAGGCTTGATGGGATACGTGCCGCGTGACGCTTGCATCAGCACGAGATGGAATTCATAAACGCAAACCATCCAATAGACCAAGCTGATGAAATTCGCAAGAAACAGATATAGCGGAGGGATGAGGAGCGGCTCCTTGGCAAGTTCCGGGTGCAGCGTTATCGCAATCATTTCCGTGATGAGCGTGGCGACGCCCAGGAGGTAGCCGATCCAGATGCGTGGAAATGGAGGCAACGCAGTGGGTCGCACTTGTTGCCCTTGTGACTCTCCGCCGGACCAATCCATTCCGCCCTCGATGATTCTGCTTTGGAAGCGTAACGGCGAGAGCGCCAGCGCGTCAAACCGGTTGCGGAGCCAAGAGCGCTTTGTTACTAACCTGAGTTGCTTCAGTTTACTTGGCTGCATAAACTGGCAGGGTTTCCAGTGTGGAGGAAGAAATGACATCCGTTATGAAACGTGGTTTTCAGTTGGCCGTGGGCGCGGCGATTTTTGCTGCGGGCATCGCGGCGGGATCGCTGCATGCGCGTAACGCTGCGGTGGTGAACCGGTTTGGGCAGCCGAAAACGGTGCTGCATGTGGTGGTTTATAAATTCAAGGACACTGTTTCGAATAACGACCGTGAAATTGCCATCAACGGAATCAAGGATATGGCTGGAAAAATTCCGGGCATCAAGAATGTCTGGCTGAAGACCGGGCGCAACCAGATTAAGGATTTCAGCGGAGTGTACGCCATCGAGTTTGCCAGCGCGGAGGCCGCCGCCGATTATGCGGAAAGCCCGGTGCATGAGGCGTGGTCCAAGATGTGGCAGGAGCAAAGGGAAAACAGTTTATCGTTTCAGGTTTCGAATCCGTAGAGATTCCACGGGCTAGTCTTCGCGGGTGATTCCGTATCGTTTGCGGATGAGGCGGTCGGCGGCGCTGTCGGGGAGCAGACGCTTGGCCCATTTGGCAAAGGTGGCAAGCGGAGTCACGACGTAACGTGCTTTCGGGTTTGGGGCTTCAATCGCTTTCAGCATGATGCGCGCGCAGTCTTCGGGAGTCGTTTTGGATTGCGCGCGAGTGCTGCCGGCATTGCCCATATAGGTCGCGTACATTTTGGCGTAAGGTCCGTTCTTGATTTTTTCCTGGTAGGTTTCCGCCAGGCTCATGGCAGTGCTCTGAATGTTGGTGACAATGTAGCCGGGTTGGATGAGCACGGTGTGAATTCCGAAAGGATAGAGTTCGTAGCGTAAAGCGTTGCTCAGCGCTTCGATGGCATGCTTGGAGGCGCTGTAGGCGCCTTGGGTTGGCGGGGTCACAAATCCGGAGACTGAACTCATCATCAGGATGCGGCCTTTGCGGCGTTCGCGCATCTGGGGGAGAACAGCCTGGGTCACGCGGATCACGCCGAAAACATTTGTTTCGAATTGGCGGCGCCAATCTTCCATGCGGAGATCTTCGACGGCACCGGGATAGACGAGCCCGGCATTGTTGATCAGGACATCGATGGCTCCTGCTTTTTGAAGAACGGATGCAACGGCACTTTTCACCGAGATGTCGTCACAAACGTCCATTTCCAGGGATTCGAGCGGGAGTTTTTTTTCTTTTGCGAAGGCGTCGAGGAGCGCGCGCTTTTCCACTGAGCGACCGGCGGCGAAGACGCGGTAGCCGTGCTCGGCGAGCAAAAGCGCCGCGGCCTTTCCCAATCCATCCGTTGCACCAGTAATCAAGACCGTCTGCGATTCACGCTGCGCGTTCATTCCGCCCCCTTGGAGGGGGTATCGTATCGCAAAATTGCAGGATCGCAGTGAGCATGGCGGCGTCTCGTTTTCAGCACAGAGCGTGGCTGCACTACACATTCGGCCGCGTGAGATTGCTAGACTAATGTCATACCTTACGTTCTAATCGCAACACTCTGGTGAGCGTGCATGCCGGCGGACGAAAACCTCTCCCTACCCATGCCTGAAAAAAAGTGGCGGCTCGGGTTTTGGAGCCTGATTGCGACGCAGTTTCAGGGCGCGTTCAATGAAAATGCGCTGAAATTTCTGGTCATTTACCTGATTCTTGCGGTTGAAAAAGAAAAAGCTCAACGCGATCAGATGGAATTGCTGGTCGGCGTGTTATTCGCCGCTCCGTTCATTCTTTTCTCGCTGGTGGGCGGGTATCTGGCGGACCGTTTCAGCAAGCGTGCCGTCACGATCTGGACGAAGGTCTTTGAAGTGAGCGTCATGCTGTTTGCGGCAGCTGCGCTGGTGGGACCTAATCTGAAATTGGCGCTGGCGGCAATCTTTCTGGTTTGCACACAGGGAGCGCTCTTTGGGCCGTCCAAGTACGGTTTGCTGCCGGAGCTGCTTCCGCAAGAAAGGCTTTCGTGGGGCAACGGAGTCCTCGAGCTCGGAACATTTCTCGCCATCATCATTGGGAGCGTGAGCGGTTCTTTTCTCGCTGAAGCTTTTGACGGGCGCGAAGTTTATTCGGGAGCTTTGCTGCTCGGTTTTACGGTTGTCGGATTAGCGTGGAGCTTTGGAATCAGCCGAGTGCCTGCGGCGGACCCTGCGAAGAGATTCCACCTCACATCGCTAATTGATGTGTGGTCACCCATGAAAGTGATTCGCGGCGACCGCGTTCTGTGGCTGGCGGTGATTGGCAACACTTACTTTTTCTTCGTCGCGGGGCTGCTGCAATTCAACATTTTCATTTACGGCCAGGATGTCTTGCACATCCGTTCGACGCAAGGAGGATTTCTACAAGCGGCAGTGGCCATCGGGATTGGGCTTGGCAGCTTCGCGGCAGGATATCTCTCGGGCGGAAAAATTGAGTACGGGTTAATCCCTCTCGGCTCAACGGGCATGACGGTGCTTGGACTCGGCCTGGCGATTCCGGACTTGTCTTTCCGCGCCGTGCTGATGCTACTGGCGGCACTGGGCTTTTTTGGCGGCTTTTTTATCGTACCCATCAGCGCGCTCATCCAGCACCAGCCCGAGGAGGACAAAAAAGGCATTGTCATCGGGACGGCGAACTGGCTTTCGTTCGTGGGCATCGGTGCTGCTTCCGCGGTGTACTACGCCGCGACGCATTCTCTGCGCCTTAGCGCGGGGGGGATTTTCTTCTGGTCGGCGCTGGCGACACTTGGAGCCACGGCGTACGTACTGTGGCTGCTGCCGGATTCCCTGCTGCGGTTGCTGCTGTGGTTTGCCACGCACACGCTTTACCGGCTGGATGTGGATGGGCGGGAAAACATACCGGCACGGGGCGGCGCGCTGCTGACGCCGAATCACGTTTCGATGGCGGACGCGGTGCTGCTGATCGCGTCAATCGACCGGCCGATACGGTTTCTAATGTTCAGGGGATCTTACGAACACCCGCTGGTGAAACCGTTCGCCAAAATTATGGGCGTGATTCCCATCTCGTCGGACCAGGGGCCGCGCGAGATGATCCATTCTCTGCGGCTGGCTACTGACGCGCTGAAAAACGGCGAGGTCGTTTGCATTTTTCCCGAAGGGCAGATGACGCGTATCGGGCAGATGCTGCCTTTCCGCCGCGGGATGGAGCGGATCATCAAGGGCGTGGATGTTCCTATCATTCCGGTAAATCTGGATGGTGTGTGGGGATCTATTTTTAGTTTTGCGGGCGGGAAATTTCTTTGGAAGTTTCCGCGGAAGATTCCATATCCCGTGCGTGTCACTTTTGGAAAGGCGCTGCCTTCCACGGCGACGGCGCAGGATGTACGCCGGTCGGTGCAGGATCTTGGCTCGGAAGCGTTCGCGCGGCGCAAGAAGCGCATGCACACGCTGCCCGAATCTTTTATTTACACCGCGCGGAGACACCCCTTCCGCTTTGCAATGGCAGATGGGCAGCGACCGAAGCTGAGCTGTTTCTCGGCGCTTGTGGGGGCGCTGGTGCTCGCGCGGCGTTTGCGAAAGCTTTGGCAGGGGCAGGAGATGGTGGGCATTCTGCTGCCACCGTCGGTTCCAGGGGCGCTGGTGAATTTCGCAGCGATGCTGATGGGCAAAGTGCCGGTAAACCTGAACTACACCGTTTCGAACGACACCCTGGCTTCCTGCGCGCAGCAGTGCAATCTGAAGACGATTGTGACGGCGCGGGTTTTTCTGGAGAAAGTCAAAATTCAGCCTCCGGGCGAGACGATTTTCATCGAGGATGTGGCGAAGGATGCCGGATTTGGCGAGCGCGCAGCGGCTGTGCTGGTTGCGGCCCTTTTGCCGGCAAAATGGGTCGCGAAATTTGCCGGTTGCGATCGCCCGGCGTCGCTCGATGACATCGCGACGATTATTTTTTCGAGCGGCTCTACGGGCGACCCTAAGGGCGTCATTCTGACGCACTACAATATTGCTTCGAACGTGGAGCAGCTCAACCAGGTTTTCATGCTGCACGCCGACGATCGCATTCTCGGCATCTTGCCGTTTTTTCATTCGTTCGGATTCACCGGGACGCTTTGCCTGCCGGCCGCTACGGGCCTGGGCGTCGTGTTTCATCCCAACCCGCTGGATTCGCGCGTAATCGGCGCTCTAGTGAACAAGTATGCAATCACCATGCTGCTGGCGACGCCGACTTTCCTGAACGCCTACACGCGGCGGTGCACGCCGGAAGATTTTGGGAGCTTGCGTTTCGTCATGGCTGGGGCGGAAAAATTGCCTGACAGGATTTCGCAAGCTTTCGAAGATCAGTTCGGGATCCGGCCGCACGAGGGGTACGGCTGCACGGAGTGTTCGCCGGCGGTTACGGTGAACACGATTGATTTTCGCGCGGCGTCCTTCCGCCAAGTTGGTGCGAAGCGCGGCAGCATTGGCCACCCGCTGCCGGGAATTACGGTGAAGATTGTGGACCCGGACACGTTGCAGCCGGTGGCGGTGGACGAGCCCGGCCTGTTGCTCGTACGCGGTCCAAACATCATGCGCGGCTACTTGAATAAACCGGAAAAAACCGCCGAGGTGCTACGCGACGGCTGGTACAACACCGGAGACGTCGCGCGGATGGATGAAGATGGGTTCATTCGCATCACCGACCGCTTGAGCCGCTTCAGCAAGATTGGCGGCGAGATGGTGCCGCACATTAAGGTAGAA
>JBGPDI010000122.1:0-14818 GCA_041482215.1 Candidatus Acidiferrum sp.
AGAATCGCGAATCATCACTCCGCCCGTGGAGGACGGACTGACGGTGAGCACGCGAGCGACGATGGAGCCGTCGGCAGAGAGAGGCTGATAGGTGAAATTAATACCGTCGGCACTATCCCAGGTGGAAGTCCCAGCGCCGTTAACGGTGAAGATTCCATTGGCGTAGCTGGCGCTACCAGCCAAGCCAACTGAACCTATATCCAGGTCCTGCCAATTAAGTGGAAGGCTCGCTACCGTGGTCGCGGCCATGGTGAGGCTGATTGTGGTTGTATTCGTCAAGCTCCCAGAGGTGCCGCTAATCATCACCGAGACTGCTCCGATTGTTGCAGTGCTGCTGGCAAGCAGCCTCAAGGTGCTCGAAGTCGTAGCGGGGTTCACGCTGAAAGAAGCAGTGACACCGCTCGGGAGGCCGGAAGCGGACAGGGTGACGGCGCTACTGAAACCGTTCTGCGGAGTAACGGTGACGGTGCTCGTACCGCTTGTTCCCTGTGTAATCGTCAAACCATTAGGCGATGCTGACAGGGTGAAGTTAGGGGACGAAACAGGATTCGTGTTAATGGAAACGTTATCGAAGGTAGCGGTGGCCAGGGATGAGGTGTTCCCGCTGCTGACCGCCAGTCCGATGTAGACGTTCTGCGCCATGGGGATCGTCTGGCTGGTCCCCAACTGCAACCAGTTCACTCCGTCGAACGAACTGTAACCACTCAAGGTGCTCCCGCTGCGAACCACCTTCACCCAATACGGCAGCGTCGCGCCTCCACCAATCGTTTGGCTCGTGCTCCCTCCCGTACTCGTGCGGTAGTTCATATAAATGTTCTGGCTGTAATAGGTCGAGAACATTTCCGTCGAGCCGGCATTGAGCGTCTCGCGAATCATCACTCCGCCCGTGGAGGACGGACTGACACTCACCACTCGCGCCACAATCGTGCCGTCGCCCGACAGAGGCTGATACATGAAATTAATTCCGTCAGCTGTTCCCCATGCCGATGTCCCCGCTCCATTTACCGTGAACGTCCCATTCGTGTAACTCGCACTTCCTGCTACCCCCACCTGCCCGACATCCTGATCCAGCCAACCCGCCGGCAGTGGTTGTGCCGTCACCGTGAAAGTCACCGGGTTACTGGCATTCATGCTCGGAGCCACGGAAACCACCAAAGGTCCGGAGACCGCGCCTGACGGAATGGTGATGTTTAGCGAAGTGTTGCTCCAGGTGTTGATCGTCACCGGAGCCCCATTCAGCGTCACGGTGCTCCCGTTCTGAGAAGTTCCAAAACTAGTTCCCGAAATTACCGCCTGCGTCCCGATCGCTCCCGTATTGGGAGCAACGCTGGTAATCACCGGTGCGGGTGCAGCCGTGGAGTTGATCGACACGCTGTCGAACGTGGATGTGGCCAGGCTGGCGGTATTTCCACTGCTCACTCCCAGACCGACGTACACGTTCTGTCCCATGTTGATGGTCTGGTTGCTCCCTACCTGTACCCAGTTCACTCCATCCAAGGAGGAATAGCTGCTGAGTGTGCTGCCGCTGCGTAACACCTTAACCCAATAAGGCAGAGTCACAGATCCAGAGCTGGCCTGGCTGGTGCTACCGCCGGTGGTGGTGCGGTAACTGGAGTAAATACTAGAGCCGTAGAAAGAAACGAACATGCTCATGGCACTGGCGTTGAGGGAATCGCGAATCATCACTCCGCCCGTGGAGGACGGACTGACGGTGAGCACGCGAGCGACGATGGAGCCGTCGGCAGAGAGAGGCTGATAGGTGAAATTGATACCGTCGGCGGTGCCCCAAGTGGAAGTCCCAGCACCGTTTACGGTGAAGATCCCGTTGGCGTAACTGGCGCTACCAGCCAGGCCCACCGAACCGATATCAAGGTCCTGCCAACCTGGAGGAAAGTTCGGCGCAAGCGTAACAGTCAGCGCAATGGTGGCTGTATGCGTAAAAGTGGCGGACGTCCCGGTGATAGTCACCGTGGATGAGCCCGTTGTCGCCCTACTACCCGCCGTCAATGTGAGTGTGCTTGTCGTAGTAGCGGGATTCGTGTTGAAGGAAGCGGTGACGCCGCTTGGCAGGCCGGAAGCGGACAGGGTAACACTGTTGTTGAAACCGTTCTGCGCAGTGACGGTGATGGTGCTCGTCCCGAAGGTTCCCTGCATGACACTCAGGCTGGCGGGAGATCCCGAGAGAGCGAAGTTCGGTGGAAGCGTTACAGTTAGCGCAAGAGTAGTCGTATGCGTCAAGCTCCCCGAAGTTCCAGTGATGGTGACAGTGGTGGTCCCCGTTGTGGCCGCGCCGCTAGCCGTCAGCGTGAGTATGCTCGCCGACGTAGCGGGGTTCACGCTGAAAAAAGTAGTGACACCGCTCGGCAGGCCGGAAGCGGACAGAGTGACACTGCTGTTGAAACCGTTCTGCGGAGTGATGGTGATGGTGCTCGTGCCGCTCGCTCCCTGCGTGATGCTAAGGCTGCCGGGCGAAGCTGAAAGAGTGAAATTCGGTAACGGTGCAGTTACGGTGAGGCTGATCGTTATGGTGTGCGACAAGCTGCCGGAAACGCCACGAACGCTGACCGAGAATGTTCCGGTTGACGCTGTGCTGCTGGCTGTCAGCGTTAGCGTGCTTGATGTTTTCGAACTGCCGGGGTTAAAAGATGCGGTGACGCCGCTCGGCAGGCCAGAAGCGGAAAAGTTTACGCTGCTATTAAAGCTGCCCTGCGGCGTAACGGTGATCGTGCTCGTGCCCTTCGTGCCTTGGACGATGCTGAGACTGGAAGGCGACGCCGAAAGAGCGAAGTTTGGAGGCGCTGCAGTTACGGTGAGGCTTATCGTGGTTGTGCGCGTCAAGTTTCCCGAAGTTCCGGTAATCGTGACCGTGGCTGTGCCCGTAGCTGCTGTGTTGCTGGCCGTCAACGTAAGTGTGCTTGTGGATGTGGTGCTGCCGGGATTGAATTCAGCCGTTACACCGCTGGGCAAGCCGGAAGCCGAGAAGATTACGCTGCTGTTGAACCCGCTCTGCGGAGTGACGGTTAGGGTGCTAGTGCCTTTCGCACCTTGTACGATGCTGAGGCTGCTTGGAGACGCAGCGAGAGCGTAATTGCCCGATGGATTTACAGTGAGCGCGATCGTAGCTTTGTTACTCAGGCTGCCGGAAATACCCGTGATGGTTACAGAATACGTGCCGACCACTGCTGTACCGCTCGCGGATAGTGTCAAGAGGCTCGTGGCTGTCGTGGGATTCGTGCCGAAGCTGGCGGTGACGCCGCTGGGCAGGCCGGAAGCAGTCAGGCTCACTGAGCCTGTGAAACCATTCAGAGGATTCACCTTGATGGTAGTCGAGCCGGCGGCGCTTTGGAGGAAATTCAAGCTAGCGGGCGAGGCTGAAAGGGTGAAGCCGGGTTGCGGTGTCGAAGCGAGCCAATTGTTGACCAAGTTGGCGGCGTTAACGGTACCGATGCCGGTGGCAAAATCCCAGCCGACGGTCGTGCCGTAAGCCGGAGCAAAAGAAGTATTGGAAGTCGAGAGCACACCGACAGAACCGTTCCCAAGGAAACAGTTGGGACCTACGCAGTCCACATCCATGTCACCCAGCGTGACGTCGTAGAAAATGCAGCTGCTGGCGACAGTGTTTCCGTTGCTCGAATTGCAGGAACTGTTGCCGCTCGAACCGTATTGGGCCGCGGCGAGCTGATAGTAAACAGGAGCAGGATTGCCTTGCGGCCCGCCGGCCTTCTGATTGATGAGCGCCTGAATGCCAGCCATAATGGGTGAAGCAAAAGAAGTGCCGCCCGCACCAGACCACGCGCTTGGATCGGAACCGCAGGCGGCTCCACCATTCGCGGTATCCGACCAGCAAAATACATAGTAGTGACTCCACAAGCCGTCGGCGGCGAAAAGCGAGACGTCCGGAGTGTCGCGCACGCCGTCGCTGGGATTACCAAGAACAGACTGCCATGAAGGTTTTGGCCATCCGGCACAGGAACCGCTTACGACACCAGCCGTGGAAGGCGTGCCGCTGGCACATTGGCTGGGACCGCCTCCCCCTGCCACAGTCGACTGCAAAAATACGCCGAGAGTCGGGTCGTTGCACAGGCTGGTTGCGCCATAAGTCGGACTGTAGCTTTCGTAGGCGGAAAGCAGAGCGCCGGCGCAGGAATCATTCCAGGGAATTTCGGGAATGTATGAAATCGCCGAGCCGAAAGCAGGAGTGTTTGCGGAATTCCAGTAAGTCGGGTTGGTGCCCGTGTATGTGTCGCTGAAATCGGTGCCGCCAACGGCGACGTTGTTGGGAGTGGAAGCGAAAGCGTTGACCGCGATTCCGTGAGTGGCTACGGCGACGCTGTTGTCACAACCTGCCGCGCCGCTGTCTCCCGCAGCAACGAAGACGGATACGCCTTCGGCGGCCGCCTGTTGATACGCTGAGTTATAGGCGGCGTTGGCTGCCGCACCGTTCACAGTTTCGCACTGCCCATAACTGATGCTCATGATCGATGGAGGCGGAGAGCTGGCATTGATGAGGTTTTGAATGGCGATCAGCCCACCAAAGGTGGTGCCAGTATCGGCACAGGCGGCCATTTCGATTGCCGCGCTTGGCGCGGAAGCGCTGGCCCATTCGGCGTCCAAGATAGCTTCCGCATCATTAGGTGCGATGACCCCGGGAGCGCTGCAGTTGTTGCCGGGCATCGAAGCAGGTGCAGGCGGGTGAACTTGCGTGAAGGAAGCAGAGGTGTAGCCGGAGAGGCCGAGGGTCTGACGAAACGTGCTCCAATCCGATGAGCTGAAAACGTCGGTGTCCTCAATGAGCACAATGGTCTGGCCTTGGCCGGATATGCCCGCGTTGAAAAGAGGATTCAAGTCATAAATTGTGGCTAGGTCTGCGGGCACGAGTGCATATGCGGTGCCGCCAAACGGGTCCGCAAATGTGAAGTTTGTGTTGGCCTTGCGCATGTGGTGCATGGCATGGGGCCGGAAGTCGTGCAGAGAGACGACGCCGGCCACGACGGGAGCGAGAGCGTCGGGAATCCGCGGATCACTGATGTTGCCAACATGTCGCTCGCCGTTGACTGTAAGGTGATGAATCTCCGTCTGGAACGCTTTGCGAACTTGGGCGGCCGTCCCCGAGAAATCAATAAGCATTCCGTTGGGATAGACCACATTGACGCGGAAACCTTGGGATTCGAGCCAAACAGTGATGGCGTCGAGGTCGGGTTTCGCCAAGCCGAAACGTTCCCCGAATTCCTCTGCTGTCAGCCAGTGATGGAAATTGGGTGAACCTTTGGTGTTCAGTTCGTCGATTAATTGCTGGAGGGCTTGCTCTTGTTGAGGAGAGCGCTTCAGTTGGAGAAGCATGTGCTCCATTGCAAAATCGTTCGCCACGGCCCCACGATCATTCGTGGGACTTGCTTCTGGCCGGGTGTTGCCCTCGAGCGAGATTCGATTCATCTCATTAATGCCCTGGGTGATTCGCGGCCGGGCACGCAGGCCTGAATCGACCTGCGCATAACCGGAGAGCGCGGCCGTGAGAACGGCGAGGATAGCAAGAGAGAGGAACCCCAATTTGCGAAGCATGGGTCTCCATTCCTAAACGAAGATTAGCCCCAAACGGAGGGCGGCGAGGGTGCCCCCTGCCCGAAATGAACGGGAACGTGAGTCACAGCGACGACAGGTCGGTGACCGGGTCGTCATCCCTGAGAACTCCTTACGGGACATGCTTCGCCCCCGCTAGGAAACGAAGAGAAATGGGCCTGCCGATGTATTCCTGTAATAGCGGAATTAGGGCCTAAAAGCAACGGCCCGAGGGACAGTTTTCGGCCAGGGGGCCATTGTGTTGTGTCGGCAGCGCCTACCGGACAACTGGATTCTAATCCCGCCGGGTTCCGAAAACCCTAGGGGGGACACTGCGGGCAGCCGTCTAGCCCCTGCGTCGTTCCCTTAATTCTCGCAGCGCCTCTTCCACACTGAAATCTGGGGAGACCGAGCACACCCCCAGGCATTCACGGTTGTAGGCATGCGCCGGAGATACTATCTCCACGACTTCCCTGCGGTTGATGTAGCGTTCCACTCTGCTGTTAACCCGCACTCGCTCCGAGGATACCGACTCAACCTCAACCGAGTGTCGGGGAAGGTCGAAAACCATGCGTACATCCGGCGACCGATTTGATTTGCGCTCTTCCTCCCGTTCTCTGTGCTTCAGTAGCATCCGCGCGGCGGCCCTCGATGACACCGAACCCACTGGGAAATCTCCTGGCCGAGGAGCCGAATCTGTTGCGGGGAGAAGCGAGGTTTTGTTTGAATTATCCATCGTTCTTTACCTCCGGACTGTCCACTGGTGTTGCGACTACAGCCTGCTTAAACCAAGTCGGGAGCTGACCGTCGCGGGCGTACATTTCGAGTTCTTCCTGCGTCATGCGCTCAAACAATTCGTTTAGGTTGACGTGCTCGCTCGGTCGATCCACTGCCCTCGCACGTTTATTTTCGCGTAAGCCTGGACCGCAGTCACGACTGCATGGGCCGTGACATCGACTTCCCCTACCTGTTCGATGATTCGCTCTAGGGCGGCGCGCACGTTTCGCCTGCGCTTTTCAAAAAGCCCAAAGGCGTGCGCGTGTCGATACACTGTGGAGCGATCCGCGAGATGGAAGTTTTTCGCTATTGTGGCAGGGCTTTCCCATGCCTCGAATTCTGACTCAATCTCCTCGCGCCTCTTGTGCGCGCATATTTTTGCAGGCATGCGAATGCCGGGTCAGGGAGACGCGCTTTCTGATCACGCCATCCGACATTGTTCTTGTCTTCTTCGGCATTTACAGCGCTTGCTCCGCTTGTAGTGACTTTTGTAGTGACCCTAGTAGCATGCGTCCACACCCAGAGATATTCCGACACATGCTCAAGAATGTCCTAAGCCTTTGATTTTCAGTGAGGCGGTTGAAACTGCAGCGTTTAGCCGGAGCGTTCCTCTTGCCTTGGGCGCAGGAGGCCCCCGGTTCAAATCCGGGCGCCCCGACCATTTAATTCTTTGTTTTCAATGAACTGTGTCTGATACCGCAGAGTCAGAAACCGAACTTGGGTCCAAGTACAAGCCTCTCCACTTTTTTAACTGCCCGACGTTGTTCTTCCGGTATCGCGTGCAAGTAAATCTCGCGCGTGATCTCCAGTGCGGAGTGCCCAACAGTGCCTGCATCGTTCCAGTTGGAGTAAGAAAAACTCTCGTCCCTCGGAAGATTCCCAAGCTGGGGTGAATCGCGATCACAATCCCCTTCTTATTTGAGGAACATCGAGGAAGGAAAAGCGGAGAAAAAATCTTGGCACCAACGGCTGGGCGCTCGCGGGACTAAAGGAAATCTTAGTCTAGGGCGGACGTCTCATAACGTGGCCAAGGATTGTACCCTGACCTATGCAAGCTCTCACATCGGAGGCCAAGGGCATGAACCCTGGGCGTCGCCTTCGGCCAACCTGCTAGGAAGAGATTGTACTGGCGGAAGGGCTGACACGGTTGGCGGTCAGCCCGCCGCGTTTCTCGTCGCCTGCCGCACCCAGCCACCCATGCCGCCGGCCACAGCGAGCTTTTCTGCGGCTTCTCCGCTCACAAGCTGCACGGTGGTGCCGTACGTTGCGGCCAAACGGGGCAGGATGTCGAACAAGGCGAGGTTACGGCGCTCCCCGCCACAGTCGGGGCATAGCAAATCGCTCGAACGATTGATCGTCCCGCATATTGCACATTCGCGCACATGAAAGTCGCGGTCCGCTGCGACGACAAGGGTGCGAATCGTTCCCTTTTGGAGGCTTGCCAAGGCCTCATCCGCGTCTGTAACAGTTCCACTGGGGGCGGAAAGGAGTTGCTCGACCTCAGTAATTTGGTGCTTTCGCTCATCGGCGGCCACGAGCGGTTCCAGCCGTTGTCTTATTTCCTTGGGCGAAAATCCGCCAAGGTCCTCCTGCACCAGGACGACGCGTGCGGTAGGAGGGAATTTCGCTCGCAGCGAAGCGAGGAGCGGTTCGGGCCCAGTGAGAAAGAGTCCTGCAAAGCTGTGCTCTTTGGAGAGGGCCATCGCTCGGTCTGCCGTTTCGCGGTACCGGTGTTCGAATTGTGCCTCCCTGCGATGCTCGTAGAGATCGCGATCGGGTCCATGCGCTTTTCGTGTGGGTTCGCTGGCGATGTGGCCAAGGTCCGTCCTCTTCCATTGAGATTCGTCGATGTCGTACCGTTGCTCGCCGAGTTGGGTGAGTTCGCCGAGATGCAAGCGAAAGAACCGGGCAGCGTGGTGGTCGGCGACGATGACGCCGTAGGGATCGTGCTCGCTCAGCAAGCGGAACAACTGTCCGACCGCAGGCTTGCCCCAGCGCATTTCATAGTGGATGCTGATCTGGAGACGAATCACGGCCCAAGTCTGGGGGCCGGCGAAAATGGCCAACGCGGTCTCTTCGGGATGCCGTCCTTCGAGAAACGTCTTCACGCGGGCGAGTTCCTGTTCGAATCGTTTCGCGTCAGCGAGGAGCAGGGTCGAGGAGACCGAACCTGCTTCCTTACCGAGCCACCCCAGATGCTCCGGCACTCGAGGATGGCGGGAAGCATTCCGGTTCTGCGTGTTTACGTAGACCGTGAGGATGGGGGCGGGTGATGCGGCGATCGCCTGGATTTCTTTCATGTGCGGCATGGAATCGTCCTTTCCGAATATGATTCTCTTTAACGACTGGGATTGCCGCGGATGACCTCAACCGAACAGTGGGCGTGAACGGCTACGCTTTCGGCGACACTTCCCATGAGAAGGCGGTCCAGACCACGGCGCCCGTGGGAACCGAGAACGATGAGGTCCGCCGGCCAAGCTTCGGCGATGTCCAGAATCATGCTGCGAGGATCACCGGCCGGAATCGGATTTTGGTCGAGGATCTTCATTCCAGTTTGTGTGACGATTTGGCGCGTACTTTCGACAGCCTTGACGGCGTTATCGCGAGCTGCGGTCAAGAGTTCTTCGAGAAGACTTGCAGGGTAGACAGAAGCGAGCGAAGAGGCCGCCAAGGGGACCGGCATCGCTACAAGTTCTTCGACGCTTAGGATCTTGAGCGCTGTTGCGTGTGGCCAGGGTCTAGAAGCAACCAGCCGCGCCGCTGCGAGGGAGCACTCACTGCCATCCGTTGCCAGCAGAATCTTCATGGGATGGGAGGACGGTGCGGGTCCGCTCAACGGATATCGGACGATTTCTACGGAGCACGCAGCCGTCCGCAAGATGCCCTGTGCGACGCTGCCCAGGAGAAAACGCCCAATCGCGCTGTGCCCGTGAGACCCGGTTAAGATCAAGTCGGCTCCCCACTCCGAAGCATAGGTGGAGATCACTTTCCGCGGAGATCCCAAGAGCACTTCTGTCCTTGCGACGTGGTTCGTTCGCGCTAGCAGCGCAGTTCCTCGCTTCAGAATCTGTTCGCTCTCGCGTTTTGCATCTTCGACTAATACCGGCAGTTCCGCGAATTGGGTGACATCTATGGCGCTCGCGATGCAGAAGGCCGTCTCTTTGGGCCAGGGGCGCACCGCAGCCTCCTCAAGAACCCGCTGCGAAGCAGGCGAGGAGTCTACGGCGATGAGTACTTTCATTGGAAATCTCCTATTTCGCTAGCCGCCAGGGGGGCATTTCCTCAGTGATCCTTGCAGTATCAGCTTGACAAGTTTCACCCAGGGCAACGGTGACGCTGGTCACAGGCTTGGGTGGCAGAAGTCACGGAAAATCCGGGGTCCGGGACTCCAAACTAAGTTCTGGAGGTGCGCCGTGTCCACGGTTCCAGTGATCAAGCGAATCGGTCTCAAGAACGTTCTGTTCCTGACGGATTTTTCGGAGCCTTCGGCAGCGGCGCTCCCATTCGCGGCGATGATTGCCCGCTCTTACCGCGCCAAGATAACCTCGCTACATGTTGTCGTTCCGTCTGCCTACACCTACATGACTCCGGAGATTGGAGGCGACCTCTTGGACGCTCAGGACGAGGTGGCAAAATCCGAGATGGAAAAGGTGGACGCAGAATTCGCCGGGCTTCCTCGCGAGGCGGTTCTCGAGCGGAGTGCGGGAGTGTGGTCGGTCCTGTCGAAAATATTGCAAGAGAGTGACATCGATTTGATCGTTCTCGGAACGCATGGACGCACGGGGTTAAAAAAGGCAGTGTTTGGTTCGACGGCGGAGGAGATTTTTCGCCGGACGACTGTTCCCGTGATGACTATCGGACCCGCTGTTCGAACTGGTGCTCACAATGGCGGGCGCTTTCAATGTGTGCTCTTTGCAACCGATTTCAACGTAGTGTCAAGCGCTGCAGCAGCATATGCGATGTCGCTCGCCCAAGAAAACCAATCGCGGCTCGTTCTTCTGCACGTACTGCCTGCGCCCAAACCCGGAAAGACTAAGAAGGCAGTAGAACTTTCGGTGGCCGAGGCCTTGCACCGGGTAGAGGATCTGTTGCCGCGCGACGCGGAACTCTGGTGTCGGCCCGAGCCGACCGTGGAGCACGGCGAGCCCGGCGCACAGATTCTCGCTACCGCCGAGCGTTGCGGCGCGGACTTAATCGTGCTCGGCGTCCGCGGTATGGATACGTTAACTGAGGTGGTCACTCGTGTCGAACGCGCCACTGCGTATGAGGTCATCGCGCACGCACACTGCCCAGTCCTCACCGTCCGCGGTTAGTGGGGAATCGATTGATTCGCGAGATTTACTTGTTCTGACCGGGATATGCCATGATCAAGAAGATAAGAGGCGGATATCATGTGGTTTCCGGCAAAGGGAGAAATCTAGGCGGCCCGTACAAGACCCTTACATCGGCGAAGAAACGGTTGCGGCAAGTAGAGTTCTTCAAGCATCGCAAAGGATAGGCATAACGGTCCGGAATTTGGATTCGGAGTCGCCAGAACCCAAAGAAGAATTAGGAACGACCTGAGGATGAAGCGAAATCATTCGAACGACTGTGCCCTTCAGCGCGGGGAGCGAGAGTTCCTCTTCTCGATCACATGTTCGAGTGCGGCATCCGGTCAGGCGGCGGCCGCCTTGGTGTGAACCAGTGGATGTTTCTGGCCGTAGAGTTTCTTTAGGCTGCGGATGATTTCTTCGGCAGAAAGTTCGCAAGAGCCTTCCCACTTGTTCAGGTCGCCGTGGGTAATGATGTCGTCCATGGAAAGCATGCCTTGGGGTACGCCTTCCTTGTTCACGACAGGAAGACGTCGCACCTGCTTTTCGGCCATGGTTTGCAGGGCTTCATGAATTTCATCGTCTGGCCTACACGTAAATACCTTTTGTGTGGCGATTTCTCCGATGGTTAGGTTTGCCGCCAAGCGGTTTCGGGTTCCCATGGCGATGCAGATATCCCGGTCGGTCACCACTCCCAAAAGTTTCTGATCATTCCCAACCACCGGCAACATTCCGCAGTTGCGGACCCACAAGAGTTCAACTGCCGCACCCACGTTGGTATCCGGCTTGCAACACACTGCTGACTGCGTCATAACCTCTTTTACTTTCATGGCAATTCTCCTTCGCTTTCTGTGAGCAGAATTGATTCCCTTAGGCTCCGCCGATCGTTTCGAGGGCAGACCGATTGAAAATCTGTAACGTGGAACCTTGTAAGGATACGAGGCGTCGATTCTTGAATTCGCTGAGTGTGCGCGTGACCGTTTCGCGTGTCGTTCCGATGAATTCGGCGATCTCTTCATGGGTCAAGGGCAGTTTGGTCTGAGCGCCCTGGTTCGGGCCCTTAGTCTCGTCGGCCCATTCCAGAAGCAGGCGAGCGAGCCTCTCTGGAGCAGAAGCTGAGAGACCGACTGTGCGCAATTGTTCGCAGGCTCCGCTGTAGAGAGTGCTGAGTTGTTTCACGACACCCTGATAGGCTTCCGGATGTTTGCTCACAAATTGCAGGAAGTCGTCGCGCCGAATAAACGCTACCTGGCAGGGACGCAGGGTTTCCGCGGTGGCTTCATATGACGTTCCGGACATGGTTGCCATGAGGCCGAGAATCTCGCCGGCTTTCGCGATTCTCAGGATCATCGTTTTTCCGCTGCTCGAACTGATAGAGAGCTTCACCTGGCCACCGCAGAGGACGAAGACGCCGCGAGGATCCTGCTTTTCTAGAAACAAAACAGCGCCCGCCGGATAAATTGCCAGCGACTTCGCGGTATTGAAGTCCGCCGTTGCGGCGGGGCTGAGCTGGCAAAAGAAACCATCGGCTCGCGATTTACACGATTGGCAGTTTTCATTCAGTTCGAACCCATAAGGACCACGCATCTTAGACTCCTTCTTCTTTCTTTTTCAGAGATAGCCGCATGGCGTCTTCCGCGAAGTACTCTGTCAGAGGCGAATCGCACAAGAACGACGCATTCGTTTTTTGATGAATTTCGTGCAAGAGCTGTCTTCCCTTCGTGTCCACAAACGTCACGCCGCGCAGGTCGAGGTGGAGCTTTTTTGAACCAGGCGAAGGCGCCAACGTGTGCCAAACGCGATTCAATTCTTCGACCCACGACCCGATGATCTTTCCTTCCAGTTGGATGGTTTGGACCATTGCATTTTCATGAACCGTGATTTTCAGCATCCCAAGCTTGACGTCCTTGTGTGTGCCGACAAAGAGGAAGTGCAAGTCACACACCAAAGGTGATGTCGCTCACAACGCTGGATTATCTGGTTCAATATGGGGCACTTAGGAGGGGGGGACGGTTGGGAGAAGCTTGTGTTATTGTGCGGTGGATCACCGGTGACGAGACGACATTTCGTCTCGTGACTAAATATAGTCTCGTCGTTTGATCCCTAGCTTTTTTAGTTTGGAGTTCAGCGTGGTACGCTTCAACCCGAGCCGTTCCGCCGCGCCGTTCGTGCCGCCGATCATTCCTTTGCTTTCCCGGAGGACACGAAGAATGTGTTCGCGTTCTGTTATTTCAAGGTTCGAATCCGTCTTTTCCGTGGATTCTTCAACGGCTTCGAGTTCCGCGAGAGGTGCGCGCAGCCCCGGTCCAGGCGAGAGGATGACGGATCTCTCGATGAAATTCTCGAGCTCGCGTACATTCCCGGGCCAGTGCCAGTTGACCAGCGTTTTCATCGTCTCCGCGGGAATAGTTTCAATGTGACGGCCCATACGCTTTGAGTGGGTGCTGAGGAAGTACCGGACGAGCACAGGAATGTCATCGCGGCGTTCGCGGAGCGGTGGTATGGTGACGGGGAATACACGAAGCCGGTAGTAGAGGTCGCTACGAAACTGTCCCGCGCTAACCATGCTAGCGAGATCGCGGTTGGTGGCGGCCACCAGGCGCACGTTTACCGGAATTGTCCGTGTGCCCCCCACCCGTTCGAATTCCTTCTCTTGCAGCGCGCGCAGAATCTTGGGCTGAAGTTCCAATGGAAGGTCGCCTACCTCATCCAAGAAAAAGGTTCCTTGATGGGCCAGCTCCAGACGTCCGATCTTCTGGGCGATAGCTCCCGTAAAGGCTCCCTTTTCGTGGCCGAACAATTCACTTTCGAGAAGGCCCGAGGGAATGGCCGAGCAGTTGAGTTTGACGAAGGCGTGATCCCGGCGCGAACTCAACCGGTGAACGGCGCGGGCAATCAATTCCTTGCCCGTTCCAGTTTCGCCGAGAATCAGAACCGCCGCGTCTGTTGCCGCCACGTCCTCGACTTGTTTCAATACTCGCTTCAGGCCGGAGTTTTCCCCGATGATCTCCTCGAACTGGTGAATGGTGACAAGCTCCTCTTCGAGATACTGTTTTTCGCGTTCTGACTTCTGTAAGGCTTCTTCGGCAGCTCTCTTTTCTGTTAGATCGCGAATCACACTCAAAACGAGTTGGCCCTGCGTGCTCTCGACAGGGCCTAGCATGATATCAACGGGAAATTCCGTTCCGTCCTTCCGTCGGCCATAGAGGTCGAGCCCGGCACCCATGGTGCGCACGCGGGGATGCTCTGCATAGTCTGTCCGATGTTTTGGATGCGTGGTACGGAACCGTTCCGGAATGAGGATCTCAACGGATTGGCCCAGAAGTTCCGAACGCTCGTATCCGAAGAACTTCTGCACCTGTGCATTTACTTGGCGAATTCTTCCTTCGTGATCACTTACGATGATGGCGTCAGGAGAGAATTCAAATAATTTCTCGAACAATCCACTTGCATCGATTTGGAGGTATCTTCCAGACGTTTCTCCACTCACGCAGCGGCTCCTCGAGTATGCGGAGAGCTCCTGGTAGCTGGGGCATCGATAGCTGCGACGGGACTCATGCGAACAAGCGGACGGTAAACACCCAGAGTATAGCGCATTCCCTCCACTCTGGAAGCTCGCCGGGCGTGACGGGCTGCACACAATGGAGTGACTTGCGTCACTGCGGGCTATACAACCAATCAGCAATCTTGAAGAAGCAACGGAGGCCTGTAATGGCAAGCGACAAGCGAAGCCTCTTAGACGTGTTGAAAGCGGAATTGGATTTCCTTGAAAAAGGAGGATACCGCCAAACGGCGCGAGCTGCTTGGCGACCGCAATTCATATTTCAAGATTCTCCGACGTGTCTGAACTTCGATCCGACGCAAGAGCCGAGGCCATGCAGCGATTGCGTCCTAACGCAACTTGTGCCGCTGGAGTTAGCCGAGAAAAAGGTTCCCTGCCGCTACATCCCGCTCAACGAACGAGGCGAAACGATTGATTCCCTCTATCGGTGTGGTACGGCGGAAGAGTTGGAAGCTGTGCTGGGTCGGTGGCTGAAGCAGATCATCCGGCGCCTTGAGCAGGAAAAAAAGAATTCCGCCGCCGCGGAGGAGACTACGGAAGAGCACGTACACACCAAGACCACCGAAGCCGGATTAGTCTATCGAAAAGAGCCGAAGGATTTTATGTTTTCCCC
>JBGPDI010000123.1:0-14770 GCA_041482215.1 Candidatus Acidiferrum sp.
AATGGACGAAAACGTCCTCGCCGCTCTGGCGCTGGATGAAGCCGAAGCCCTTGCTGGCATTGAACCACTTCACTGTACCTTGTTCTTTACTCACTGCTTACTCTTTTCTGTCAGCCGGAAACCGGCTGAGCACTACATTAAGCTATCTGATGCCCCAAGTCCCGAGCCCCTCAACAGAGCCGCGGCCGTCTTCAAGCTTGCCCGGAACGGCTGCAAAGCAGTCGACCGGGCAAAAAAATAGGCCGCAAGTGTGACCTTGCGACCGCTTTACTACCCAAAGGCGATACAAGAGCAACAAACGCAAAGACAGAGTACCACGAAAGAGTACTTTCTTCAAGGGTTTTTTCTAATCCGCTAACCCTTTGTTTTCAGAGGCTTTCGGCGGGGAGGGACAACCGGAGGTTGCCGTGGGGCACGATAGGGGCGAAGGAGGGCTTCGAAATCCTGGCGCACCCAATTGGAGAGAGTTCCTTGGCGGAAGACGGCCCAGTCCAGCATGGAGCCGCCGTTGACCTGCTGGACCAGGCGGGCGAGTTCGGCGGTGTTGCAGGAGATGAGTTCTTGCGCGGCGACGGCAGCGTCGAGGAGTTTGCGGGTTTCTTCGCGGATGGATTTGAATTGCGCGAGAGTGATGGCGCGAAAATCTGGATCGGTCAGATCAATCTGGAGATAGGCGAGTCCGTTGGCGATGGCTTCAGGCGTGGAGGCGAAGCCGGAGCAATCCACAAAGAGCTCGATCAAGGCTTTCAGTGGCGAGGCGTATTTGGCGCGGGCGGCGGCGAATTGCTGGGCCACGGTGGCCGGAGCGGTTTTCACAGTGGCGAGAAGCAAGGCGCGCTTGGTGCCGAAGCGCTGGATGAGGGTGGCAGGGACGACGCCGGCTTCCTTGGCAACGTCGGCGAGGGTGATTTCCGCGGGGCCCAGACGCTGCATCACGCGCGCGGTAGCGGCGAGGATTTCGGCGTCGGAGGTTTCGCGGGGACGAGGTGACATATTCCCTTGGGCCACTTATGCAGTGGGTGATTGAGCATAACTGAATGGCCATTCAGTTTCCACTTGACATTACTGAATGGACGTTTAGTATTGACTCGCTGTGCCGCCGGAGGTGCCCCATGATCGCCGAATCCAAATATCAGCCGCCCGATTTGCGCGGCTGCGTCGCCCTGGTGGCAGGAGCAACACGCGGAGTGGGGCGTGGCACGGCGCTAGCGCTGGGCGAGGCCGGCGCGACGGTCTATTGCACGGGCCGCAGCACGCGCAAACAAAAAGGGCGGCGGGCGAGCGCAACTCGTCGCAATTCGGAATCGGCACGGAAGGCGCTTCCCGCGGACTACTACGCGAGTCGCCCGGAAACAATTGAAGAAACGGCGGAGCTAGTGACTGCGCGCGGTGGAAAAGGCATTGCGGTGGTGGTTGACCATCTGGAGCCCGCCAAAGTCGAGAAGCTGATAGCGCAAATTCGCGATGAGCAAGGACAGCTTCATGTGCTGGTGAACGACATTTCGGAGAGCGCCGAACACGAATTCGGCAAGACCTTTTGGCAAGCCGACCTGGAACGAGGATTTGCGTTGTTTCGCAACGCGGTGCACACACACATCATTACCAGTCATTTCGCGGCGCCACTGCTGATCGAGACAGCGAAGAACGCGAATAGCGGGCTGATCGTGGAAATCGGAGACGGCGATTCCTACACTTATCGGGGAAACGTCTTCTTCGACCTGATTAAAACCACTGTCATCCGGCAGGCGTTTGCGATGTCGTATGAATTGCGCCGCAAAAATGTCGCGGCAGTAGCATTTACACCGGGATTCCTGCGCTCGGAGATTATGCTGGAGAAATTCGGTGTAACCGAAGCAAACTGGCAAGACCGCATCAAGAAAGATCCAAACTACGCCGCGTCGGAAACTCCTTTGTACGCCGGACGCGCCATCGCGGCGCTGGCCGCGGATCCGAACATCATGAAAAAATCAGGCAAAGTCTTCAGTTCCTGGGGCCTGTCGGACGAGTATGGCTTCTGCGACGCCGATGGCCAGCGTCCACATTGGGGCCGGCATTATGCCGCGACGTATGGCGACACCATGAATGCCTGCGACGAAGGGTTCTACAAGTATTGGTTTGGCGGAGGGATTGAGGCCGTCTTCCCGGATTGGCCAAAGTAGCACATCTCAAATAATCTCTTGACGCTTCAACTGTACTATTGTATTAGTACAGTATGCTCTTGCATCTCAACCCGTCCTCGGGTGTGCCGGTTTACCTGCAATTGGAATCGCAGGTGAAGCAGGCAGTGGCCGCGGGTGCGCTGCGCACCGGAGAGGCACTGCCTTCCACGCGGAAGCTGGCCGCCGAACTGCGCATCAATCCCAATACTGTGGCGCGCGCTTACCAGAATCTGGAGCGCGACGGGGTCACCCGGAGCGTACCAGGCGGTGGAACGTTTGTTGCCGACGGTCTTCCCGGGCTTTTGAAAAGCGAAAAAGTGAAACGACTGCGCCCCCACGCGCGGCAGTTGGCGGTGGAAGGGAAGCAGATGCGGCTGACACGTGAAGAAATCCAGAAAATGCTGGAAGAGGAGCTGGACAAACTGGGAGGCCAACCATGAGCGAAGCGGCCATTCTGACGCAGGGCTTAAGCAAATCTTTCGGAGCGCAAGCCGCGGTCTCTGATCTAAGCCTGAAGATCCAACCGGGCGCGGTGTACGGATTCCTTGGGCGGAACGGTGCTGGGAAAACGACGACGATGCGGATGTTGCTGGGGCTAGTGAGGCCGACGAAAGGAAGCGCTCGGGTGCTGGGGCTCGATCCGACGAAGGAACCGGAGTTGCTGCGCATTTTGGAGCGCGTGGGTTTTGTGCCGCAACGCAAACAACTCTATGGGTGGGCGACGCCAGCGGAACTGGTGTGGATGAACAGGTCGTATTTCCCGCGGTGGTCAGATGAAATGGCGGCGCAGCTGGCCAAACGGCTGGAAATTCCGATGAAGGTGGCGTTCAAGAAACTTTCGATCGGGAATCAGAGCAAGGTGGCGCTGTTGCTGGCCCTGGCGCAAGGAGCAGAAATCTTGATTTTGGACGAGCCCACTGCCGGGCTTGATCCTGTGATGGTGGACGAAATTTTGCGCACTTTGATTGAAGATCACGTCAGCCAGGGGCGAACGATTTTCGTGTCGAGTCACCATTTGGGCGAAGTGGAGCAAATCTGCGACTGGGTGGGAATCCTGGAAGAAGGACGGCTGCTGCTCGAGTCGCGGCTGGAAGAGATTCGTCAGGAATTTCGCCTGGTCATCGCTTCGGGCGAGGGCTTGCCTGTCGCGGCATCGCCAGATGTCGTCTCCGTGACGACGGACGGCCGCTTCCGCCGCTACGTTGTGGCCCGCGAAGCAGAGCGGTTCGCCGCGGATCTGCGACAACACGGCGCAACGATTCTGGAGATTACCCCGCTCGGCCTGCGGGAACTGTTTTTGCACCTCGTTCGCAAGGAGGACTTATGTACGCCTGGAAATGCTGGCGCGAAACTCGCGCCCGTTTCGTCGCACTCCTGATCCTGTTCGTGACCATCGCCATTCTTGTCACGCTGGCTCCAGGGCTCAAGGAACGAAATGGGTGGTGGTATTTCGATCGCAATGAATACAGGCACGACCTGGGGTTGATGTCGCTATCCATCGTGGGCCCGATGATTCTCAGCGCCTTGTGGGGGAGTGGATGCCTTTCGGCTGCATTTCTTGGCATTACATCACCCGGAAGCGAACTGGATCCTGGGACGATTGAATACCTGTGGACGCGTCCGCGCGCGCGTGCATCCTTTCTCTGGACGCATTGGGGTATCTGTGCTGCGGAAATGATCACAGTTACAGTCGTACCTACATACGCGGCGGCAGCACTCTTGGGTGCGCTGACCGGGTACTGGGATCAGCCGCTCCTCCTGGTCGCTCCTTGGCTGTTTACGGTAGTCGCTCTGCCGATTCTTGGTCTGGCGACCTTAATGACAGCGGTCCGTCGCAGCGCCAGCGGAGGACTCGTCCTTACCGGCGGGATTTTCGTCGCGTATGTATGTCTGCGTCAGATTGCGACCGGCCCAATGCACTTGAACCTGCCGCCTCTGTTTATGGGGTCGATCAACTGGTTGATGACCTACTACTCGCCATTCCGCATGTTGTTTCCGTGGGGTTCTTTCGCGCGTGCGATCGTTTGCGCCGTCGCATTTCCAGTGTTAGCGCAATATCTTCTCAAACGCGCGGAAGTGTAGGCGCTCCGAATCCGTCTAGCTCGGAGTGCTAGTCGTTTGGAGCACACTCGCGAGTACATCAAGGCAGCCGTTCCAACCATGGTCGTGTTCATCGCGATCTTTCGCGGTAGCAAACACGGCATGCGTGAGGACAACCTCGGTGGAGTTGCCCCGCGCAAAGAATTCCACAGTTACTTGCGTCTCCGGACTGTCGTGAATCAATTGCTCACCGTCCGGCGTGTCTTTTGTCCACGCCCAGGTGAAAACAATTTTCTCGGGAGGCTTTACTTCGCGGTAGACGCCTTGTCCCCAGTACGTCACGTTTTTTCCAGGATCACGTACTTCCATCTTGTAGCGTCCACCGGGGCGGATGTCCTGCTCGTGATGAATGATGACATGCTCGGCCACGTCCCTGCACATCCACTTCTCTAGCTGCTCGCGCTGGGCCCACGCGGCGAAGACTTTTTCGCGCGGCGCCGCGAACGTGCGCCGGATTTCGAGCGTAAATTCCGGTGTTTGCTTTGCGGTTGCCATTTGGATTTCTCCTTGCCTGCGGATTCTTCGAGGTATTTTGCCAAGGCGTCGAACTGTGTTTCCCAGAAAGTCCGGTACCGTGCGATCCACGCCGCCGCATCTTTCATAGGTTCGGCGGCCAGGCGGCAGCGATGGATGCGCCCGTCGATTTCGCGCTCCAGGAGCCCGGCGGATTCAAGCACGCGGAGGTGTTTCGAAATCGCCGGCAACGATACGTCAAAAGGTTCTGCCAACTCCGTGACCATCGCTTCGCCGCGCGCCAGACGCGCGAGGATGGCGCGGCGCGTGGGGTCAGCAAGAGCGCCAAAGGTGGCGTCAAGCACGCCATTGAAATAGTTAACCATACGGTTTACTATTATCCCGTGAGACGCACCTGTCAAGACTTTTCCAAAGAGGGGCCCGGGAGTGAGAGAGACAGCAGTCGGCGTTACGGCGTTTTGTCTTTCAGATCCAGAATGATTTTGAGTATTTCCGTGGAAAGCGCCGCCGCGTCCACGCCATCCATGTTGGTGAGCACCACGACGCCCGCGCGCCGTTCCGGAACAATCGCGAACGACGTGCTCGTGCCTTGCTGCCCGCCCGTGTGGGCCATGATGTGCACACCAAATTTTTCCACCAATCCCCAGCCGAAACCGTAGCCCGTTGCTTTGCCATCAGCAGTTTTCAGCGAAATCCACATCACGTCGCGCGCGGAGCGCTTTAGAAGCTTGTCCGCGAGAATCGCGGCTTCGTAACGTGCCATGTCGTCCGCGGAAGAGATCAATCCACCTCCAGGAATCTTGTAACTGGAGTCCAAAACGCCCGCGTTGCGAACCACTCCGGCCTTGTCTTTGTGATACCAGCGCGACCGATGTTGAATCACGGCGAAAAAATCGTCGGCCTGCGTGTGTTCCATCCCCGCAGGCTTGAAAACGTTCTCGCGCATGTAGTCCACATATTTCTGCGAGGTGGCACCCTCAAGCACGCACCCGAGCACCGTGTAGCCATAAGTCGAGTAGTGGAATTTTGTTCCCGGCTGCGCGACCAGCGGATCGTTAGCGAAAACCTGAAGTGATTCCTCCATGCTGGCGAAATGCCGGGCGCTGTCCTCGGGAATGTCTCCCTTGCCGTCGGGGTTGTAATGCCGTATGCCGCCCAGATGGCCCAGTAGTTCGCGCGAGGTGATCGGCCATTCTTTCTGCGGAAAAGCAGGGCAGTATTTCTGGACGGGTGCATCGAGGTCCAATTTGCCACGCTCCCAAAGCTGCAAAATGGCAGTGGCGGTCAAAGGTTTCGAGATCGAGCCAAGCCGAAACAGCGTGGAGGAAGTCGCCGGCGAAGAATTCTCCAAGTCGGCCATGCCGAAACCCGCGGACCATGCGGGCTCTCCCTCCAGCACTACAGCCACTCCGATCCCAGGTACGCCGCTCTCGGACATGAAATGCGAAGCAGCTTTTTCGATCGCGGCACGCTTCTCCGGAGTGAGGCCCTGTTGCTGAGCGGAAAGTCCCGCAGCGGCTGCCAAAAAAAGTATCAGCGAAAGAAGGAGCGGGGTGCGAAGGGTGTTTGTGTAGTGTGCGGCGCTTTTCACGGGTCACCTCGAGCGGGAGTCTATCGCAAACCAGGGTCGGCCGGAACACTACCGAGGAGAGGCGGCAATGTGGTGAGAGCGTCAACCCCCTGCCGAGCGGAAAGCGTTGACCCGGGTATGAGCGGCTCCTTACCATGGAGGGATGAATCAAAGGCTGCAGATGGCGGCGAGCGTCCTGGTAATTTCCGCAGGGCTGATGGGCTGCGAGGACGTAGGGAAAAAGCCTGTACAGGCACGCGCTCCGGCGCTGTCGCGGACTCCCGCTCCCCAGTCTCCGGTCGAACTTGCATTGTTACCGCTAGTGAATCCGCCACACCGCTACTTCGTCTGGCTGCTGCCACCGGTTCTGAGCGGAAAAGACTACCTGATCCAGAGGGTCGAGGAGAAATTTGCCTCCGGCGAGCAGAATTTCAAGGCCGGGCACTTGGAAGCCGCACGCAAGGATTTTGACGACGCCGTCGACTGGATGCTGGAGAGCGGCTACGACCCCAATAGCGATCCCAAGCTCGGCGAGCTGTTCCACCGTGTGGTGGACACCGTCTATGCCTACGAGCTGCAGGCCTTCCGCGCCGGTGACGGCTTCAGCGAAGCTCCTGCAGTCCCCGCGGCGATTGATGAAGTGGCGGAGATGACCTTCCCAGTGGATCCACGGCTGAAAGAGCGCGCCGAAGAAGCAGCCAAGAACTTTTCGCACGACATGCCGTTGGTAGTGAACGACCAGGTTCTTTCCTTTGTGAATTTTTTTCAAACTCCTCGCGGCCGCGCCATCGTGGAGACGGGCCTGCGCCGTTCGGGCCGTTATCGCGAGATGATTTCCCGCGTACTGCGGGAAGAGGGCGTGCCGCAGGACTTGATTTACCTGGCGCAAGCCGAGAGTGCGTTTCAGCCACTTGCACTGTCGCGCGCGGGTGCACGCGGAATCTGGCAATTCGTGGCCTATCGCGGGCAAGAGTACGGTCTTCGCCACACTTGGTGGATTGACGAGCGCCAGGACCCAGAAAAAGCCACGCACGCCGCGGCGCAACATCTTCGCGACCTCTACAAACTTTATGGCGACTGGTATCTGGCGATGGCCGCATACAACTGCGGTCCCGGCAATGTGCAAAAAGGCATCGAGCGCACCGGATATGCCGATTTCTGGGAGCTGTATAAGCGCAACGTGCTTCCGCGCGAAACGAAGAACTACGTCCCCATCATCATTGCACTGACATTGATCGCCAAGGATGCGGCGCACTACAACATCCTCGTCGAACCGGAAGTGCCGGTCCCCACCGACATCGTAAAACCGGGCCGGGCCATTGATCTGCGTCTGGTGGCGGAGACCATTGACACCGACGTGGAGATACTTCGTTCTTTGAATCCTTCCCTGCTGCGCCTGGCAACTCCCGATGACGCTTCTTTCGAACTGCATCTGCCGCAAGGCACGGCGGAAAGATTTTCCGCGGAGATCGCGGATATTCCTCCAGACAAGTGGGTCAGTTGGCGGCGTCATCGCGTGGAAAGCGGAGAAACGCTCACGTCCATCGCCAAGAAATATCACGTAACGGCCATGGCCATCGCCGACGCCAACAATTTGGAACACAATGCTGCGCTTGGCGCCGGCGAGAAGCTGATCATTCCCGCGACGCAGGCGCCAACCGATCTCAAGCGCCGCCTGGTGAGTTATCGTGTGCGTCGTGGCGACACATTTCTGGGAATCGCTGACCGCTATAATGTGAGCGCGGACGACCTCAAGAAATGGAATCGCTTGAAAGCTAACAAAGTGAGCCGCGGCATGGTGCTGCGCATCTACACACTCGGTGGAACTCCAGAAGCTTCGCCGGCAAGTGTGCGCTCCAAATCCAAAAAGAAAACTACGCACCCGGCATCTCCTGGCGCTTCCAACGGTACCGCCGCCGTTAACCCTAATTAAGTTACTGATTATAAATAACTTAAGAGTGGCTGCCGATTATTCGCAGGTTGCCCACGTAGCTTGCCAAGCACCAGTGTGTGGCGCTTTTCCCTGCCCCTGTCAGGGAACTCCGCAGAATACTTGACAACTCTCAACGAGTACGATAACAACGGCTGAAGGACGGAGTGGTGTTTTACAATGCTCCGGCCGGAACAGCGACCCGTGGACCCCCTTTATAAACGGGGGCCAAGATTCCCCCAGGGGAGGATGGCATGGAAATCGAGAAGGACAATTTCGAAGACGACAACGAGCTGTCACGGCTGGAAGACGACGAAGAATTGCCCGGCGAGACGGAAGAGATCGTCGAAACCGAGGAAGAGGAGCTGGTGATCGTCGGCGAGGAGCCCGAAGATGAGGCGCCCGCCCCGAAGCCTGCGCCCAAGCCGGCCGCGAAGAAACCAGCCAAGAAAGCGGCAAAGAAAAAAACCGCGCCGAAGAAAAAAGCAAAGAAATCAAAACCCAAGAAGAAGGCCGCCAAGAAGGCGAAGAAACCGGCGAAGAAGAAAAAGAAGCGCTAAGTCTTTTCGCGGGATCGGATCTAGCGGCACGGAAAGGCCGCTCCCGCATTGGAATTTCGCGCGCCTTGCTAACTTCCCACCTTGAAAACTCCTATTCTCGATTCAGGAATCGCTCACGTTGGCTCCAAGTGAGGCTTGCCTGAAATGGCAAGTACCATTAGCATAACTTGCATGTTGCGGGCCCTGGAGCAGATACGCCGCATGCGCGGCGGGGCGCAGTCGCATCTGATGCGCTGCGACGACGGCTACTACTACGTCGTCAAGTTCCAAAATAACCCGCAGCACCGCCGCATCCTGGTCAATGAACTGCTCGGAACCAGACTGGCTGCGCGGCTTGGCCTTCCTACGGTCCCGGTGGAAATCATCGCCGTCTCCGATGAACTGATTCGGCTGACCCCGGAGTTGGCCATGGAGATGCCGCGCTCGAGGATTCCGTGCCAGCCCGGGCTGCAGTTTGGCTCCCGCTTCCCGGGAGATCCGCGGCAGCTCACACTGCATGATTTTCTACCGGATGAGCAGTTGCGGGAGGTGGAAAACCTGCATGATTTCGCCGGAATGCTAGTTTTCGACAAGTGGACGTGCAACACCAATGGGCGTCAGACGGTGTTTTTCAACGACCGAGGCCCGGCAACAGAGCAGGCTGTGACGCGTTACAAAACGAAAATGATCGACCAGGGTTTTTGTTTCAATGCCGGGGAATGGAATTTTCCGGATGCGCCGCTGCGCGGGCTTTACGCGCGCAATCGCGTCTACCTGGGCGTCACGGGAATGGAATCCTTTGCTCCATGGCTTACGCGAATGGAAACACAGATGACCGAACGCGCTCTTGATGAGATCACCCGCGCCATTCCGCCGGAGTGGTACGCCGACGACTATGACGCCGTGATGGCGCTCCTCGAGCAGTTGCACCGCCGACGACAGCGCGTGCCGGACCTGATTCTGGAGGCTAAAAGATGCAATCGCCAGCCGTTTCCAAACTGGATGTGAAACATGAATGAAAACTCCGCCGGGTCTCCGAACTCCAGGATATTACCGGGAGAAACAAACTGCGCCTACCGCATCCTCCGTTACACGCCGAATCTAGTTCGCGACGAGTGGGTGAACATCGGCGTGCTGCTCTTCGATCCCCAAACGGGCGAGCGCCGGCTGCGCATGATCGAAGAACAACACGAATACAACCGCGTGCGGCGTCTGCATCCCCAGGCCGATGAAAACCTACTGCGCGCTCTGCGCGACGACCTCGAAGACCGGTTTCAAACACAATCCGCAAACGGTCCGAATGGCGGCGGCAACTGGCAGCAACTTCTCGGCAAGTGGGACGATTCGCTTTCGAACGCACTGCAACTGGCCCCGCAAAAGGGCGTCATCGCCGCGGATCTAGACGCTGAGCTGGAGCGCCTATACTCCGACCACGTGGCCCCGCAGCGCGCCCCCAACCGCGTCGGAGCACCCGGAAGCCGCGCCCAGATGCGTTCCTACTGTTCGCAGGTTTTCCGGCAGGCCCGCTTATGGGAGCGCGTCGAGAAATCCGTGCGCGCGGCGGATTTCACTTTCCCCGGCGATCCCATGCGCCTCGATTACAGCTACCGCCGCAACGGCACCCGTGGTTTCGTGCACACGCTTTCCGTCAGCCGCGCGCCCACGGATGCCAAACTTCTCGCCTACACGTCGGAACGCATCATCGCTAAAGCTGCGCTGAAGACGGAATTCGCCGCCGTCACCGACGTGGCACTCAATCCCACGAACGATCGCCACCGCTTCGTCCGCGACACATTACGCGAGGCCGGCATCGAACCAATCGCCATGGAAGGCTTCGCCGTGTGGGTGGCAAAATTGAAGCCATTGATGCAATAGGCAGTCTTCCGTTCTCAGTTTTCAGGAAGAAGTGAGAGAAAAGAAAGCCCGGCAAATATCGCCGGGCTTTCGTCCTTACTCAATACTTGAGACCAAGAACTTCGAACTGCTCCTTACAGAACCGGCTCGGACCAGTTTTCGAGCGTCTCCTTGACCTTGTGCAGGAACTGGTGCGCAATCGCACCATCCACCACACGATGGTCGTAGCTCAGCGTTACATAGCACATCGAGCGGATGGCGATCGAATCGTTGATAACCACCGGGCGTTTTTCGATGGCCCCGAGGCCCAGGATTCCCACGTTGGGCTGGCTAATGACCGGCAGCCCGAACAAGCCGCCGAAGACGCCGGGGTTGGTAATCGAGAAAGTGCTTTCCTGCACTTCCTCGGGTTTCAGCTTTTTCGAACGCGCGCGCTCCGCGAGGTCGTTCATGTTGCGCTGGATGCCTAGAATGTTTTTCTCGTCGGCGTTTTTCACCACCGGCACGAGCAAGCCCCAATCGAGCGCCACCGCGATGCCGATGTTGATCTCCTTGTGCAAGATAACGTTTGTCCCATCGAGCGATGCGTTCAGCGTCGGATACGAGCGCAGCCCCGCGACCGCGGCCTTCACGAAAAACGGCATGAATGTCAGCCTGGTCTCGTAACGCTTTTCGAATTCATCCTTGGACTTGGCGCGCAGCGCGGCCACCTTAGTCATGTCAATTTCATCCACTGAGTACACGTGCGCCGAGACACGCTTCGACGCCACCATGTGTTCGGCGATGCGCTGCCGCATGGCGCTCATGGGCTGCACTTCGTAATTGCCGAAGTACATCTTTTCGCGCGGCACGGCGGATTCCATCGCCACGTGTGCTTGCCCACCGGATGTTCCCGCCGCAGCGGCCGGTGGTGGTGGCGGCGGAGGAGCCGAAGCGGAGTACGCTGGTGCCGCGACAGCCGGCGCACCTGCGCCCGCAATTGCGGCCTCGATGTCCTGCTTGCTGATACGCCCGCCCGCCCCGGTGCCTTCCAAGGTAGTGAGGTCGATGCCGTGTTCTTTGGCCATGCGCCGCACCAGCGGCGAGCTGTGAATCCGCTCGCTCGTGGAGCCTGCGGTGGAACTCGCGGAAGCAGGTGCAGCCGCAACTGGTGCGGGGGCTGGAGTGGCAGGTTTTGGCGCTGCCGGGGCCGAAGGAGCAGCGACCGGAGCCTTCGCAGGAGCTGGCGCCGCCGTCTTAACAGGTGCAGGCGCTGGAGCTGCGGCCGCAGATCCCGCCGCATCAATAACGCCAACGACCGTCTGAATCGGCACGGTCTGCCCTTCGCCGACCTTGATCTCCTTCAGCACGCCCGCCGACGGCGACGGAATTTCCGCGTCCACTTTGTCCGTGGATATTTCGAACAGTGGTTCGTCGCGCTCCACCTTGTCGCCGGGCTTCTTCAGCCACTTGGTGATCGTGCCCTCGAAAATGCTTTCCCCCATCTGGGGCATCACAATGTCCACGGCCATGTTCTTTCTCCTGTTTTCCTGAAAATCCTAATACCGCGCCAATTCCTTCGCGGCGGCAAAAACTTTTTTCGCGTTCGGCAGAAAATATTCTTCGAGCGTCGGCGCGTACGGCACCGGCGTATCCAGTGACGTCACGCGCATCAGCGGCCCATCCAGGTCGCCAAACGCCTTCTCGCACAACATCGCCGCAATCTCGCCCGCGATTCCGCCAGTTTTGGTGTCTTCATGCACGACCAGGCATCGGTTCGTCTTTTTCACCGAAGTCAAGATCGTCTCTTCATCCAGCGGCAGCAGCGTACGCAAATCAATGACTTCCGCCTCGATCCCCTCCTTCGCCAGCGCCTCGGCCGCCTCCAGCGAAGTATGCATCATCGCCGCATAGGACAGGATTGTCAGGTGCTTCCCTTCGCGGCGCACAACCGCTTTGCCGATCGGCACGGCGTAGTCCCCTGCGGGAACCTCGCCCTTGATGCGCCGGTAGAGAAACTTGTGCTCGAAAAACAGCACCGGATTATTGTCTCGCACCGCGGCCTTCAGCAAACCCTTGGCATCGTATGGCGTTGAAGGATAAATCACCTTCAGCCCCGGGGTGTGCACGAAATACATTTCCGGATTCGCCGAATGAAACGGCCCGCCATGCACGCCGCCTCCCGACGGTCCTCGCACGACGATCGGAGCCGGCGCATTCCACAGGTAATGCCCCTTGGCCACGAAATTCGTAATCTGATTGAACGCGCACACGATGAAATCGATGAATTGCATCTCCGCGATCGGCCGCAGTCCGAGGTAGCTCATCCCGCACGCCGCGCCGATGATGGCACTTTCGCTGATCGGTGTGTCCATCACGCGTTCCCATCCGAACCGCGCGAGCAAACCCTCGCTGGTCTTGAATGCCCCGCCATACACGCCCACGTCTTGCCCCAGCAGGACTACCGTTGGGTCGCGTTCCATCTCTTCAAACATCGCCTGTTTGATGGCTTCCAGAAACGTGATTTGTGTTTCGTTCGCCGCGCCATCGTTCGTTCCGGCCCCGTTTGTCTTGGCCTCATTTGTTTTGGCCTCATTTGTTTTGGCCATAGTCATCTCCGGGCCTTTCTCGAAGCGGCTGCGGCCCTCACGGTTTTCTTCTGCCCTGCCTTCGCGGCAGTTTTCGCTGCAGTTTTCACCGTGGATTTTCCACCGTTAACGGACTTCGCCTCATTCCCAATCGCATGTTCCGCAGGCTGGGTATCGCCAAAGTGAATCGGCGCGTTTGCACCGCCCGATCCTTTGCCCGCTCCAAATCCCGGTACAGTCCACACCGCCTCGACACTCGACTTCGGGGGCGTCACTTCCGCGATCGGCCGCTCCCACTTCGCGCGCACCTTGTGGCAATCGTCGCCGGTGCAGTAAACGCCAGTCTCCGCAAACTCCGCCGGCGGCATCGGCGAATTTTCCGCAAAATCCCGTTCCCCGGCGAGCAGCGTGTTGATCTTCTCCTCGATCTCGTTCTTCCCACGCGCATCCAGCAACTTTTCGCTCGTCAAAAACTTTTCGTACAGCAGGATCGGGTCGCGCGCTTCCCAGTACGCCCGCATTTCCTTCGGAACATATTCGGCGGGATCGTGTTGTGCGTGGCCCATTCGCCGGAACGTTTTTGCTTCAATCAGGATCGGTCCTTCGCCCGCCCGCGCGCGTTCCACCGCTTCTTTCGCCGTGGTATACACCGCCACCACGTCATTGCCGTCCACGATGTAACTATCAATACCGTACGCCTTCGCGCGGTCCGCCAGGTTCACAAGCGGCACCTGCTTGCGCACCGGCGTCGAATACGCCCACAAGTTATTTTCCAGAATCAGCACGAACGGCGCCTTCTGTGTCGCCGCGAAATTCAGCCCTTCATGAAACACGCCTGTCGAACTACCCCCGTCGCCAATCCACGTCATGGACACGATCTTCTGCCCAAGATAACGTCCCGCCATCGCCACTCCGGTCATTACCGGAATCAAATCACCTAACATCGAAATTGGCGAAACGATGTGCAAATCTTCCAAATCCCCGAAGTGGCTCGTCCCGTCCTTGCCCTTTGTCGGCGAATCGTACTTCGCCATGTGCTGCATGAAAACGTCGCGCGGCTTCACGCCCTTTACCAGCAGCGCTCCAATGTTGCGGATCATCGGCGCCAGCCAGTCCTTCTTCTCCAGCGCGTACGCCGTTCCCACCGAAACCGCTTCCTGCCCCAGACTGGAGTACAGCCCTCCGACAATTTTGTTCTGCCGGAAAAGCTTCACCATCATGTCTTCCACGGCGCGGTTCAGCCGCATGAAGTAGTACAGGTCCAGGTACTGCTGCCGCGTCAATTCCTTCTTCATCCCTGCTCCAATTCCTACGCTGACACCAGCACGGCTTGTTCCGCGTGCTCCAGCTTCTCCAGCAAATCTTGCCTCGACGATTCCTTCATCTCCAGCCCGAGCAATTCTCCCAGGTGCTTCGCAATCCGCGGCGCTATTTCCTTGGGCTCGACAGTGCGCTCCAGTAATTTCTCCAAAGACGTCGCCTTCCGGTCTGCAATCCCGCACGGCACGATCAGCTCAAAATTCCGCAAATCCGTAGACACGTTGTACGCAAACCCGTGCGACGTAACCCACCGGCTG
>JBGPDI010000124.1:0-14692 GCA_041482215.1 Candidatus Acidiferrum sp.
AGATGGTAGTCGAGCGAAGCGTAGCCGCGTGAAGTGGATTTCAGGCGGTCGTAAAAATCGAGCACGATTTCGTTCAGCGGTAATTCGTAAGTGAGCATCACGCGCGTCGGAGAAAGATATTCAAAGTTTTTCTGCGTGCCGCGCTTTTCCTGGCAGAGCTGCAGAATTCCGCCGACGGAATCCTCGTTGGTAATGATCATCGCTTTGATGATCGGTTCTTCGATTTTTTCGATGTCGCTGGGATTCGGAAATTTCGCCGGGCTGTCTACTTCGATCACTTCGCCCGTGACTCGCGTGATGCGATAGCGCACGCTCGGCGCGGTAGTAATCAGGTTTATGCCGAACTCGCGCTCCAGCCGTTCCTGCACGATTTCCATGTGCAGGAGACCAAGGAAGCCGCAGCGAAAACCAAAACCCAGCGCCACGGAATTTTCCGGCTCGTAAAAAAACGCCGCGTCATTCAATTGCAATTTTCCGAGCGCATCGCGCAGCGGTTCGTAATCATCGGCAAGCACGGGAAACAAGCCGGCAAAAACCATCGGCTTGATGGCTTCGAATCCCGGCAGCGCCGCAGCCGGACGGCTCGCGTCGGTAACGGTGTCGCCCATACGAGCATCCGCCACGCGCTTGATATTCGCGACGACAAAGCCGACGTCGCCGGCTTCGAGTTCTTGCAGCGCGATGGGCTTGGGCGTGAGGGTGCCGAGTTGTTCGACTTCGTAAACTTCGTTGCTGTAGACGAGGCGAATTTTCATATGATTCGTGATGCGGCCTTCCATCACGCGAACCAGCACGACGGCACCGCGATAAATGTCGAACCACGAATCGAAAATCAACGCTTGCAATGGATTTTCCGCGCTGCCTTTCGGCGGAGGCACGCGCTCAACAATTGCTTCGAGAACTTCTTCGACGCCGAGACCGCTTTTCGCGCTGATTAATAAAGCGTCTTCCGCGGGAATCGCGAGGACGGTTTCGATTTGTTCTTTTGCGAAATCCGGTTGCGCCGCGGGCAAATCAATTTTGTTGATTACCGGTAAAATCGTGAGGTTGTGATTCGAAGCGAGAAACGTATTTGCAACTGTTTGCGCTTCCACGCCTTGCGAAGCGTCAACAACCAGCAGCGCGCCTTCGCAAGCGGAGAGCGCGCGCGAAACTTCATACGAAAAATCCACGTGGCCCGGCGTATCAATTAAATTCAATCGATAAGTATTTCCATCTTTTGCTTTGTAGTGCAGGCGAATACTTTTTGCTTTGATGGTGATTCCGCGCTCGCGTTCGAGGTCCATGGAATCGAGCACTTGTTCATGCATTTCGCGCTGCGTCAGCGCGCCGGTCATTTCGAGCAAGCGATCGGCAAGCGTGGATTTGCCGTGGTCGATGTGCGCAATGATGCAGAAGTTTCGAATGAACTTCGGGTCCATATTTCTCGCTTAGCGGAACTCTCGCGTTTCGAAATTCCCGGTTACCGGTTTTCTGTGTAGCCGGCAGGGATTCGAATCGCCTGCTTGGTATTCCCGGCGGGCCTGGCGCATTCGAACGAGCGACACACGCAGCCTGCCTGCCGCAGGCAGGGGCAAAAACCATGCCGTAGGAACATTCAGTTTGCCACAATTCGCAGGCGGCGTCAGCCTTGCCGCATACCGCATCAGCGCATTTCGCGTGTTTTGCCCGCCTCCCGCTGGGGGTATATAGTGACTAAGGGTGGTTCGCGCGACGCCGCGTGAAGAGACGTCCCATCAAACATTGGGCACCTGATTGACGGTTTTCAGTCACCGCAAAGGCAATTCGAACGGATGGCCACAGACGTAAGCAAAAATCTGGATCGCGCCAAGCGCTTCCTCGAGAAGAACCGTGTCGAGGACGCGATTGAGGCGTATCTGGCCGTGCTGGACGAGTCGCCGCAGCATCAAGAGGCGACGCAAGCCCTGGGGGATTTGTACGCGCGGACGGAGAAGCCGGACCGCGCGGCGGTGTACTACGGTTTGCTTTTTGATTTGCTGGTTGAACCCAAGGACGAAACGAAAGCACTGGCGATTTACAACCGGTTTCTGCGTTCGAAAGATGCGCCGCAGCAGCCGGAACGCATAGCGCGATACGCCTTCCTGCAACAAAAACAAAATCATCCGGACGAAGCGATTGAGCAGTACACCAAGGCTGCGGAGTTGTTTTCGGCTGCGGGGCGCGACGAGGATGCACTGTTCTGTTGGGAACGCATCGCACAGCTTGATCCTGAAAATCTTCCGCGGCAGGTCCGTCTGGCGGAAGGGGCGGAACGCGGCGGGAAAAATGCGCTTGCGGCGCGGGCGTTCTTGCGCGCGGGACAGATTGCGACGGCGACTGGGGCGGCGGCGGACGCGCTACAACTTCTTGGGCGTGCGTACAAGCTGACGCCGCAAGAGCGCAGCGTTGGACTGCTGTATGCGCAGGCGAATTTGCAGGCGGGGAATGCGGTGCGCGCGGCGGCGCTGCTGGAGCCGTTTGCGTCGTCGGAAAATGATGCGGCGTTTCTGATGACTTACAGCGACGCGCTGATGCGATCGGGAAATCTGGAGCGCGCGCGGGAGTTGCTTGAAAAACTTTTGCGCGAAAAAAATGAAGGGATGACGCAACTCTTCGAACTGTCGGACCGCTACGTGGCGGCGGGACAGGATCAGAAGGCTACTGAGATTTTACTGACGCTGAAGCGACGAATGTTTGCGGACAAAAAGCAAAACGATTTCGCGACGTTGATGGACGGTGTGGGGGCCAAATACCCGCATTCGCAGGCGATTCTGGAATTCTGGGCTTCCGTGCACAACGAGCTGAATCGCGAATCGCAGTATTTCGAAGTGCTGATTCGGCTCTACGATGTATACCTGAGTTCGGGAAACGTGGCGAAGGCGGCGGAGTCTCTCGACCGGCTGGTGGACATTGACGCGTACGATTACCGGAATCAGGAACGGCTGGAACTGCTGCGCGGAAAAGTAGACGAAACGCACCTGAAGCGAATTGGCAGCCGGCTGATGAAGTCGAGCACGGCACCGCCGAGTCAAACGTCGCAGGGCTCTGCACAGCCGAATGTGCCGGCGCCTTCTCCCGGCAGTGAAGAAGCGCGGCATGCGCAGGCGCTGGAAGATTTGATCGTGCAAACGGAGATTTTTTTGCAGTACTCGCTGCAAAACAAGGCGCTGGAGCGTTTGCAAAGAATTGCGGCGATGTTTCCGGGGGAAGAGGAGCGAAGCGCGCGGCTTTCGAATTTGTATCAGATGGCGAACTGGTGGCCACCGGGATCGCCCAAGCCGAAGGCGGAGAGCGAGGCCGCTTCCGCGCAGCAGGCGGTACAGCCTGCGCTTGTTGCGCCCGCGGCGCCGGTGCCTGCTCCCGTTGTGGAAGCGCCTGCGCCCATCACAACGAAGACGGGTGTTTATTCGGCGGAGACGCTGCGCGATCTGGCGAAGATTTCCGAGGTCAATCAAAAGATTTTCCGGCAGCAGACGCCGCGGGCGATGCTGAATACAGCGGTCAGTGAAGTTGGCGGATATTTGCGCGGAACACGCGCGCTGGCGGTGGTGGGCACACCGGGAAGGCCGCCGGAAATGGCGGCGGAGTTTTGCGCGCATGGCGTGAAGCCGGCGCCAGGGGCGCAGGTGGTGTTGCTGCTCGCGCATGTCGAGAAGGCCGAGGCGGATGAGTTGGGCGGACTGGTGGTAAATGCGACGGATGGATCGATCTTGAGCGATCTGGGGCTGGCGACAGCGCTGGGCGTGACGATCACGGACAAAGAAACGCAGATGCCTGCGGGGATGTTGATCGTGGGGCATGCCGAGCCGCACAAGTGGCGGCCGAACGAAGCGTACTTTTTGCAGGCAATTGGCGATCAGATGTTGATGAGCGTGAGCCACACGCGGTTGAGGTCGCTGGTGCGGCGTATGGGCGTTTCGGATGAACGCTCGGGATTGCTGAGCCGGAGTTCGTATCAGAGTTGTCTGCTGACGGAAGCAGACCGGGCGCGGACGCAGGGGACGCCGCTGGCGTTGACGATTTTGCAGATTGACCGCGGGGCGGAATTGCTGCGGCAGCAGGGGGAATCGCCGCTGGAAAGATTCTTGGAGCAACTGGCGCGGTCGTTGCAGCCGATCGTGCGGCAAAATGATGTGGCAGTGAAATACACTTCGTGGTCGCTGGCGTTTATTTTGCCGGATACGACGCTGGCGGGGGCGCAGAATCTGGCGGATAAATTGCGGCGTGCGGCGAGCGGGCTGCGGCCGCCGTGGGATGCGACGCAGATCACGCTGAGCGCGGGAATCGTTGAGGCGGTAGCCAAACACGAGTACGACAGCGAAGACATTGTGACGGATTTGATCAATCGCGCGGAGTTTTCGATTGAAGAGGCGCGTAAGCGCGGCGGGGATACCGTCGTGACGCTGGAAACCCCTAAACTCTGAGACCTGTTCTGGGAAACGGGGAAATTGGTATGTCCAAGAAAGTTTTCCTTAAAACAATTGCAAGCAATCTTAACAGCTGTCGAACTGAGGTTGAGATCTCGGATGAAACTGGGAGAGTGATTTGTGTGGTGTTTGAGAACAAGGAAGGCTGGCACACCGAATTATTGGATAAGGAGTCCGATCAAAGTGATCCTGACTTTGCTGCTGCTGTCCGCGATGCTAAAGAATCCCTCTGCCCGTACGTGAATCGCCGTGGCGATGATTCCCCGGATGGGCTGACGGCCGGCGGGCTAGCACTCTGGCTGATGGAAAAACAAGACGGCACGGCGATGGGCCTGCAGATCCGACGCGAGAGAAAATCTCAGTAATGGGCGAGGATTTACGCTTCCAGCTTCCACGCGAGCGACCAGCCGTAGCTCTAGAACACCAAACAAGATCATCTAGTTCGTTGCCGGGAATGTTGAAGGTGGATTCTCGAATGACGAGTTCTACAGACTAAAGTGAGGACACGAATGTTTCCGACGGATGTGGTGATTGTGGCGGGGGCGCGGACGCCGATGGCGCGGTATACGGGGGCGTTTTCGGAGGTGAGCGCGATTGAGCTGGCGGCGCATGCTTCGAGAGAGGCGATTCGGCGGGCGGGCGTCGATCCCGGCGAGTTTGATCATGCGATTTTTGGAAACGTGATGCAGACGAGTGCGGATGCGCTTTATGGGGCGCGGCATGTGGGGTTGAAGGCGGGGCTGAAGATTGAGACCCCAGCGGTGACGGTGAACCGGTTGTGCGGGTCGGGGATCGAGGCGATTGCGCAGGCGGCGCAGCGATTGCTACTGGGCGAAGCGACGATGGTGCTGGCGGGCGGGATGGAGAATATGACGCAGGCGCCGTTCGTCGTGCGCGGGGCGCGGACGGGGTTGAAACTGGGCGGCGGAGCGCTGGAAGATTCGTTGATGGCGGGGCTGACGGATACGTATTGCGGATTGCCGATGGCGCTGACGGCGGAAAAACTTGCGGAGCAGCATGGGATTACAAGGAAGGATGCCGATGCGTATGCGCTGCGCAGCCAGCAGGCGGCGGATGCGGCTTACAAGGCGTGCCGGATCAAGGAAGAGCTGGTGGCGGTGGAAGTGAAGCAGGGAAAGAAAACGATTATGGTGAGCGAGGACGATCACCGGCGGCCTGAGACGACAATGGAGACGCTTGCGAAGCTGCCGCCATCGTTTAAGAAAGATGGGATTGTGACGGCGGGAAATGCCAGCGGGATTGTGGATGGCGCGGCGGCAGTGGTGGTGACGACGGAAAAAATTGCGAAGGAACGCGGGTTGAAGCCGATGGGACGCATTGTGTCATGGGCGGTGGCGGGAGTGGATCCGAGCATCATGGGGATTGGGCCCGTGCCGTCTTCGCAGAAGGCGCTGAAGCTGGCGGGGTTGACGCTGGAGCAGATGGATCGCGTGGAAGTGAATGAAGCGTTTGCGGCGCAGTATCTGGCGGTGGAAAAAGTACTGGGGCTGAATCGCGAAAAGACGAATGTGAATGGCGGTGCGATCGCGTTGGGACATCCGCTGGGAGCGTCGGGAACGCGGCTGGTGATTACGATTTTGAATGAGTTGCGGCGGAATGGTTTGCGATATGGGTTGACGACGGCCTGCATTGGCGGGGGGCAGGGGATTGCGATGATAGTGGAAAGTATGAAGTAAGGAAGTAAAGAGGTAATGAAGTAAGGAAAAGCGAAGCGCGACCACATCTGGCAACTCTGGTAAACTTTCGGTTCCCGGACCGAGGGGTCCGTCCGCGGATTCAGCGAGGAAAAGCATGGCGATTCGAAAAGTGGGTGTCGTGGGGTGTGGGCTAATGGGTTCGGGAATTGCGCAGGTGTCGGCTGCGGCGGGATTCGAAACTGTGGTGCGCGAGGTGAGCGCGGAGTTGGTGGAGAAGGGGCTTAAGGGCATTGAGAAAAACCTGAACCGGTTGGTGGAGAAGGGCACGATCACGGAAGCGGTGAGGGGCGAAATTCGTGGGCGGCTGAAGGGCACTACTAACATCGAGGATTTGAAGAGCTGCGACTTGGTGGTTGAAGCGATCATTGAGCAGTTGCCGGCGAAACGGGAGCTCTTTTCGGCGCTGGATGCGATCTGTCCGGCGGCGACGATTTTTGCGAGCAACACGTCTTCGTTGACGATTACGGAAATTGCCACGGCTACGAAGAGGCCGCAGCGATTCGTGGGCTTGCACTTTTTTAATCCTGTGCCAGTGATGAAACTGGTTGAAGTGGTGCGGACGATTGCGACGGATGCGACGGTTTATGAGGAGATGATGGAGTTTGGCGCAAAGCTGGGGAAAACGGCGGTGCGCGCTCATGACAGCACCGGGTTTATCGTGAACCGGTTGCTGGTGCCGTATCTTCTCGATGCGATTCGCGCGCTGGAAGAGGGCGTGGGGTCCATCGAGGACATTGATAATTCGATGAAGCTGGGCTGCGGGCATCCGATGGGGCCTCTGACGCTGCTGGATTTTGTGGGACTCGACACGACTTACTACATTTCGCAGATTATGTTTGATGAGTTCAAGGAACGGCGATTTGCGGCGCCGCCGCTGCTGAAGCGGATGGTGCTGGCGGGGTGGAATGGACGGAAGTCGGGGCGTGGGTTTTATGATTATTCGGATCCGCAAAAGCCGAAAGCGCAGAAATTTTGAGAGTGATTAGTTTTTAGTCCTTAGTTGTTAGTGGGAAAAAACAGACTGCTTAAGTTTCCCTCTTGTAGCCAGTGAGTAACGGTGCGAGAAAGGAAATTAGCGCAGAGGGCGCTCAGAAAGCAGAGATCGTTGAGAAGAAAAGAGAAAAGATGGGTTACGAGAATATTTTGTACGAGAAGCGCGATGGGATTGGGTACATCACTTTCAACCGGCCGAAGGTGCTGAATGCGCTGAATCGAAAGACGGTTGAGGAGTTGCGCGAGGCGCTGCTTGACGCGCGAGCTGATGAAGCTGTGCGCGTGCTGATCCTTACGGGCGCGGGAGAAAAATCATTTGTAGCGGGGGCGGACATCGGGGAGCTGGCGGTGCAGACGCCGGTCAATGGTAAGGAGTTTTCGCTCTTTGGGCAGAGTGTTTTTCATTTGCTGGAAACGATGGGGAAGCCGTCGATTTGCGCGATCAATGGATTTGCGCTGGGCGGTGGATGCGAGCTGGCGCTTTCTTGCACGATTCGAATCGCGAGCAAGACAGCGAGGCTGGGACAGCCGGAAGTGAAACTGGGAATTTTGCCCGGATATGGCGGATCGCAGCGGTTGGCGCGGCTTTGCGGGAAAGGCGTGGCGCACGAGCTTTGCCTGACGGGCGAGATGATCACGGCGGAAGAAGCGCAGCGCGTCGGGCTGGTCAATCGCATTCACGAGCCGGCGGATTTGATTCCCGCGGCGGAAGCGATGGCGAAAAAAATTATTGCCAATGGGCCGATAGCAGTGAAATTCACGATGGAAGCGATTGAACGCGGAGTGGAAATGCCGCAGGAAGAAGGATTGTTCCTGGAGGCGACGCTTTTCGGTGTGGCCTGCGCGACGGAAGATATGCGCGAGGGGACGAAGGCGTTTTTGGAGAAGAGGCCACCGCAATTCAAAGGGAAGTGAAGGATAGGAACGAGGAACGACGCAGATTCACGATGGCGGAAAAATTACAACCTGGAAAAATTAGCGGCGAACTGAGCGCGGCGGGACTGCGATTCGGGATTCTTGTGAGCCGGTTCAATAGCTTTATCACCGAGAGGCTGCTTGCGGCGGCGGTGGATGCGCTGGAACGAGCAGGGGCGGCGAGCAAGGACGTGGATGTGGCGCACGTTCCGGGAGCGTTCGAATTGCCACTGGCGGCGAAAAAAATGTCGGCGACGGAAAAGTACGACTCGTTGATCGCAATTGGATGCGTGCTGCGCGGCGAAACGACACATTACGATTATGTTTGTTCGGAGACGGCGCGCGGATTACAGCTCGCGCAGATGGAGAGTGGCGTGCCGATTATTTTTTGCGTGCTGACATGTGACACGCTGGAACAGGCTATCGATCGCGCGGGATTGAAGGGTGGGAACAAAGGATTTGAAGCGGGGCTCGCAGCCATTGAGATGGCGCAGTTGTCGCGCAAGCTTCGCGCCGCTCATTCGAACGCGGCGCGTGCCGGAAAGCCGCGGCGCAAGTAACGTGTCGCTACGAACAAAATCACGCGAGTTTGCGATGCAGTTGCTCTTTCAGTGGGACATGAGCCAGCAGGAATTCCCCAAGATGGAAGCGAAGTTCTGGAAAAACGCGAAGGCCGCGGACAAGACGCGCGCGTTTGCCAACAAACTTTTTGAAGGCGCGGCGAAGGATGTTACGGTACTCGACGCGCTGATCGTGGGGCATTCCGACAATTGGCGATTCGAACGGCTGGCGGCTATCGATCGCGCTATCTTGCGGCTGGCGATTCATGAAATGAGGGAGTCGGAGACGCCTCCTAAAGTCGTGTTGAGCGAAGCGGTGGATCTGGCGAAAAAATATTCTTCCGAGGAAGCGGGGTCTTTCGTCAATGGCATCCTCGATGCGGTTCATAAGTCGCTGCGAGCAAAATAGCTACACCAAGTTGTAAAATCCTGTCATCTTCCAAAAAACTATCGAGACGTCAAACGTGGAATGAGCCTTCAAAGATTTTCACGGCGGCGCCGCTTACGCGCGGGACGAGTTTTTTTCCGGACTGGCTGACTTCCACTTCGATGTGACTCGGGCGGCCCATTTCCACGCCTTGAAGAATGCTCAATGTGTGGCCGGGGGCGAGTTTTCCGTTGCGCACGAGATACGCGCCGAGCGAGCCGGCGGCTGAGCCGGTTGCGGCGTCTTCGTACTGTTCCCAAGGCAGCATGCCGCGGGAGAAGGCTTTGCCGTTGCCGCCGAGGGCGAAACAGTAGGCCATGGTGGCATTTTTGCCCTGGAGTTGATGGAGTTCGGTCATGTTCATAGCGATTTTGCCGAGCGCGGTGCGATTGCGGAGCGGCACCATGAGGTTGAAGATGCCGGTGGAGACGAACTCGGGCTCCAGCTTTGGATCGAAATCTTTCGGTGCAAGTCCGAGCGCGGCGGCGAGTTTCTTTTTGTTTAGCTTCGCGGGTTTGAAGATGGCTTCTTTCTGCGTCATGGTGACGCGCTGAGGGCGACCGTCTTTGAAACGGATCTCGACGGGCAGGATGCCAGCGCCTGTTTCCTGAAGGATATGAACGCCGCCATCCTGCGCGGGAACTACGCCGAGTTCCGCGAGCAAGAACCACGTGCCGATGACGGGGTGGCCGGCGAGTTTGAGCTCTTCCTTGGTGGTGAAGATGCGCAGGCGGGCGAGCGCTTCTTCGTCTGTCGGTTTTTGGACGAAGACCGTTTCGGAGAGATTCATTTCGCGGGCGATGGCGAGCATCTGGTCGTCCGAAAGGCCGTCGCCATCGGTGAAGACCGCAAGCGGGTTGCCTTCGAAACGATTGTTGGTGAAAACGTCGAGGGTGTAGAAACGATGATCCATGGCTGGTAGTAGATCGCCGCGGGAGCGATTGCGGATTCAGATTCGCTCGAGCTGGGCGACTGTCCTTTCGTTAGTGATGTTTCCGGTGTTCAAAGTCGATTTTGGCTCGATCAGGATGATGTGGACTTCTTCGTCGGCGGCGGGGCAGTGTTCGACGCCGCGCGGCACAACGACGAACTCGCCTTTGTGGACGACAGCTTCGTGGGTGCGGAATTTCATCCGTAACGTGCCTTTGACGACGAGGAATAGTTCGTCTTCGTTATCGTGATGATGCCAGATGAATTCGCCTTTTAGCTTTACCGCCTTGACGTGGCAATCATTGACTTCACCGATGACGCGCGGGTTGCAGTAGTCGGAGAAGAGGCGGAACTTTTCTTCTAGATTGATTGTGTTCATGGCAATTCCTAGAGATTGTGAACTATCTGCGTTACAGCTTTGAGAACGCGCTGAGTTGTTTCCGGTTTTGACGTTTCGCAATAAACCCGCAAGAGGTTTTCGGTTCCCGAGGCGCGGACCATCACCCATCCGGCATCGCCGAGATAGAGCTTGATGCCGTCCATGTCTTCGCGGCGGACGACTTGGAGATCAAGGATGCGGGTCAATTTGCTGCCCGAAAAATGCGCGAGAGCTTTTTCTTTTTGCCCTGGTTTCAGATCGAGGTCAACGCGGCCGTATTGATACTCGCCGAATTCGGCGGATAGTATGGCGAGCAACTCTCCAAGCGATTTGCCGTGCCAGGCCATGAGTTCCGCCAGGAAGAGCGCAGAAACGGTGGCGTCGCGTTCGGGTATGTAAAGATTGGTGCCGATGCCGCCGCTTTCTTCGCCGCCGATCAAAATATTTTGTTCGAGCATCAACTCGCAAATGTATTTGAAACCGATAGGTGTTTCGTGGAGTGTGCGGCCGAATTTTTTGGCGAGCTTGTCGATGAGCTTGGTGACGGAAAAAGTCTTGGCGATATCGCCGGGCAGGTTGCGGGTTCCCGCGAGGTGCCAGACGAGCAGCGCGAATATCTGGTGAGGGTTGACGAACGTACCGTCGCGATCGATAGCGCCGATGCGATCGCCATCACCATCCGCGCACAATCCAGCGTCGTACTTTCCTGTGAGGACCGCTTGCCTCAGGGCCTCTATGTGAGGCTCGATCGGTTCCGGGTGGACGCCGCCGAAACGGGGGTCGCGAGTGCCGCGAATTTCGTCGCAGGCGATGCCGTTGCGGCGGAAGAGTTCGACGAGCAAGCCGGTGGCCGAACCATGCATCACATCGGAAACGAAGCGAAACTTGGCGTCGCGAAGGCGTTGCCAATCGACGAGTTTCTCGAGGGTGTCGAGGTAGGGAGCGCGCGGCTCGAGACTTTGAATCAGGTTTTTTTGCGTCGGCAGTGGCGGCGCGCTTTCTCTTTGTACGACAGCGAGATCACTTTCGATTTGCGCCACGATCGAAGGCAATGCCGAACTACCATAGCTCGCTTTGTACTTGATGCCATTCCATTGATACGGATTATGGCTCGCGGTGATCATCATACCGCCGGCGGCTCCGCGCTGGCGCACGAGCACGGAAACTGCCGGCGTGGGGCAGGGTTTATCGGTCAAAAAAACCGGAGTGCCGGTGGAAGAGACCACTTCGGCAAGGGCTGCGGCAATGGTGTCCGAGGCGAAGCGGTGATCGTAGCCGATGATGACGCCCTTGCGTGCATCCTCGCAACGCACTACGTAGCGAGCAATGGCTTGCGCCACGATGCGCGCGTTAGCGAAAGTAAAATTCTCGGCGATAACGTCACGCCAGCCGTCGGTACCAAATTTGATTGCGGTCATAGGAAGCAGCAGGAAGTATACGCGATGCTCTAGAGCTGCCAAACAGCCGGATTGGCCTGTTGTTGGCGGGAGGGGACCGCCCGTCTGCGGCAGGCTCTCCCTACAAAAGTTTGTTTAGCTTTTGTTCTTCAAGCCATTTCACGATCTTGGCGACGTCCTGGGCGCGGTCGCGGGGGCAGATGAGCAGGGCATCGGGGGTATCCACGACGATGAGGTCGTGAACCCCAATCAGGGCGGCAGTCTTTCCGGGGCAAGAGATGAGATTGCCGCGGGCGTCGAGCGCGTAGCCGGAGCTTACGAAGACGTTGCCGTCCGTGGAGTTTTTGTCCAAAAGCAGGCCATGCACAGCTCCCCAAGAACCGATATCGCTCCAGCCGACTTCGGCGGGAATAACGAAGACGCGCGGCTCGCCTTCCGCTCTGGTGGCCGGCTCGAGGACGGCGTAATCCACGGAAATATTTTCGAGCTGGCCATAGATGGCACGCAGCTTGCGGTCGTAGCCGCGGGTTCCGATGAATGGAGCAAGCTTTTCGAGGGCGGCGTGCGTCTTTGGCAGGAGATTTTTCAGATTTTCGAGAAACGTGGAAACGCGCCAGAAAAACATCCCGGCATTCCAGTGATAGTTGCCGGTTGCCATGTATTCCAGGGCGAGTTTCAGTTCGGGTTTTTCCGTAAAGCGTAGGACCGGAAAAACGGGAAAACCTTTGGTCCCGATCGATTCGTTCATGCGCTCGATGTAGCCGAAACCGGTTTCCGGACGTGTCGGAGGGATGCCCAGCACGACCATTCGACCGGGTTCGCGAGCAATATCAAGGGCAGAACTTACGATTTTCCGATATTTTTCTGCTTCTTCGATGTAGTGATCGGCGGGGAGGACAGCCATCAGGGCATCGCCGCGCGCGGCATGGCGCAAATGAATGGCGGCGAGGCCGATTGCTGCGGCGGTGTTCCTCCCCATTGGTTCAATAAGCACGCGCTTTCGCGCGGCGGCGGGAACTTGTTTTCGTACCGCAGCTGCTTGATGAGTGTTCGTGACGGTCCAGATGCGCTCAGGCGGAATCAATGGGCGCAGGCGCGTGACGGTCTGCTCCAACATGGTGTCTTTGCCGACGATGTTTAGAAGCTGCTTCGGTGTGCGCGTGCGACTGCGGGGCCAGAAGCGGGTGCCACGCCCTCCCGCAAGGATTACGGCGTGGACTGTTAGTTTTTCCTTCGCCATCGTTGAGCAGCCTTAATCGAAAATAACTTGCGCGAGTGCCCCTGCCGAAATTCCATCGCGATGCAAATCCGTCTGCAAGAGCCGAAGATCGGGCACATAGGTGCGGATCAAAGAAGTGGCTGTTTCCGGCAAAACGTCGATGTGCCCCTGCGAGGCAGGCACCAACCAGCACTCGCCTCGGTGATAGCGTGCCGCATTATCTGGCCAAGCAAGACTGCCAGCGCCCTCCAGAATCACGATGAGTTCGAAACGCTCGGGATCGACCGGTATTTCGCATTTCGCGGAACACTCCCACCGTTCTGTCGCAAAGTAGCGGCAAGCGGCGAGCAGCGACCTTGTTGCTCCATCGGCCGAAAGCAGCAGCGGATTCACTTTGCCCACTGCGGGTTTCCCAAAGCTCGTTACTGCGATAGCCTTCTCGATATGCAATTCGCGCGGCTCTCCACGCACATCGAGACGGCCGAAATCGTACACACGATACGTCAAGTCGGAATATTCCTGCACTTCGCAAATGACCATGTTCGGACCGATGGAATGGGAAGTGCCTGGGGGAACGAAAAACGTATCGCCTGTTTGGACCGATTGCGTCTCGAAGAGGTTTTCCAACGTGCGTGACGCCAATGCCTCGCGGAATTTCTTTTCATTCACGCCCGGCTTCAGTCCAAGGAACAATTGCGCACCGGCTAATGCGGAAACAGCGTGCCACATCTCCGTTTTTCCGCGGCCCCCGGCTGCCTTTTCGTGGACGGATGCATAAGCATCGTCCGGATGAACCTGAAGCGAAAGTTTGTCGGTTGGAAAAATAAATTTAACAAGAAGAGGGAAGTCAGTAACGTCGGCAAGTTGGCTGCCGCGCCATTCCACGGGCATTTCAGCCCAGGCCGCGCCAAGCGTTTTTCCAGTGAACGGTCCGGAAGCAAGGCGGCAATCCACGCCCGTTAGCCAGGCTTCGCCCAACGGCTCTATCAAATCGGTTTTCTCGGGGAAGAGCGGCGCCAAAGAGCGTGCTCCCCAAAGCCGGGGGCTGAATATTGGCTCGATGCGTGTGGGCGTCGGCCTCACGGATTACGACGCGGCTTCGGCGCGGGTGAAGAAGCGTTCGAGACGGCGAAGGCCTTCGTCAATTCGCTCGATGGAGGTGGCGTAGGAAAGCCGCAAATATCCGGGCGCGCCGAAGGCTTCGCCGGGCACCAGGGCGACGCGGGCTTTTTCCAGCAGCAGCTTGGAAAGTTCGGTGCAAGTTTTGGCGTGGGCGTGCTTGCCTTCGCCGAGATGCGCGGAAATATTCGGGAAGGCGTAAAACGCGCCGCCGGGCCATTCGCAGGTGACGCCAGGAATGGCGCGCAGACCTTCGACGATGCGTTTGCGGCGCTTGGCGTACTCGGCGAGCATGAGCGGCACGGTCTCCATCGTTCCCCGCATGGCTTCCAGAGCAGCGTATTGGGCGATGGAGGTGGCGTTTGAGGTGGACTGGCTTTGCAGCTTGATCAGCGCCTGGATCAGCGCTTCCGGTCCCAAGGTGTAGCCGATGCGCCAGCCGGTCATGGCAAAGGTTTTCGAAACCGAGCCGATGATAATGACGTTTTCTTTCGAACTCGCGGCGCTGGCAATTGAGTACGGTTTGTGCGGGTCGTAGGTAAAGTGCGAATAGCACTCGTCGCCCATCAGCCAGACGTTGTGTTTTTTGCAGACCGCCAGGATTCGCT
>JBGPDI010000125.1:0-14613 GCA_041482215.1 Candidatus Acidiferrum sp.
AGAAGGGCTTCTTCGAACACAAACTCGCCGAGCCAAATATCTGGGACAAGGGCAAGGACAAGCCCGAAACCGAAAAGTTGCGCATGCCGAATCTGCACCTCACAAGTGAACAGGTTCGCGCCCTCACCACTTTCTTGCTCGGCAGCCAGGAAAATCCTCTTCCTGCCAGCTATCAATACCGCCCGCTCGATTATCGCCGTGACATTCAGGAAGGCTGGTGGGTCGTTAAGAAGTACAACTGCATGGGCTGCCACCAGCTCATTCCGGGCCAGAAGACTTCGCTCATGGGCATGGCCCGTTATCAAGACGTCCAGGAACAGCTCCCGCCCAAGCTCCTCACCGAAGGCGCGCGCGTAGATCCCGAATGGATGCTCCGCTTCCTGAAAAATCCGTCGCTCAGCGACAAAGACACCAATCGCAACGGCGTTCGCTCCTATCTGCAAGTGCGCATGCCCACGTTCTCTTTCTCCGAAAACGAACTAGGCAAACTAGTGCGCTTCTTCCAGGCAATCGCGCGCCAGCCCTTCCCCTACATTCCGGAAGAAGTTCCGGTCCTGACCACCAAGGAAACCGAGATGGCGCGCAGCCTCTTCAGCAGCACCGCCACGCCTTGCTTGAAGTGCCATGCTACCGGCGATCCCGCTCACGACCGCATCGCCACCGCCCCCAATTTCCTCCAAGCCCGCGGTCGCTTGAAACCCGATTGGATGGAGCGCTGGATCATTGATCCGCAAGCCATCGCCCCCGGCACTTCGATGCCGAGCGGTCTCTTCAAGCGTGCTAACGACCATTGGGTCTTTTCCGGTCCGACGCCTCCTTCTTTCCAGGGCTATGACAAGGATCAAACAAGACTTCTGGTGGATTACATCTTGCAACTCACTCCAGAAGAACAGCGCAGAGTAAGTGCCGCCATGGGTCGTTCAAGCGCAGGTGGCAGCACATCTTTGCCCGCCACCGGCGCGGGCCGCAGCGGTTACAAATAAAATTTGCAATGAGCTTTCAAACTCAGGAGAGGTAAAGTAACAACATGAAAACAAAAACTTGGATGTCCGTTTGTACCATTCCCGCACTCTTGGCACTCGTCCTGCTCGCAGGATGCGGAAAGAAAGAAGAAGCGCCCGTGGCGGCGCCGGTCGCCTCAACGCCCGCAGCCGCGCCAGCCACTCCCATCGATCCCGCCACCGTCGCCAGCGTCAGTGGCACCGTCAAACTCGATGGCGAAGCCCCCAAAGCCGCCAAGATTGACATGAGCCAGGATCCCGCCTGCAAAGGCACCAACGTGGCCGAAAACGTCATGGCCACCGGCGGCCACCTCGCCAACGTTTTCGTTTATGTAAAGGAAGGCCTCGGCAATCGGACCTTCGACGTTCCTAAGGAGGCCATTACCCTCGACCAGAGCGGCTGCAAATATCATCCCCACGTTCTCGGCGTAGTCGCTGGCCAGACCATCAAGATCGTCAACAGCGATCCCACCACTCACAATATCCATCCCACGCCGAAAGACAACCGCGAGTGGAATGAGTCCCAGCCGCCGCAAGCTACTCCGCTCGAGAAAAATTTCGCTCGCGAAGAAATCATGCTGCCGGTCAAGTGCAACCAGCATCCCTGGATGCGCATGTTCGTCAACGTAACCAAGAGCCCCTTCTACGCCGTCACCGGACCCGATGGCAAATTTGAAATCAAGGGCCTCCCTCCGGGCGACTACACGATCGCCTTCGTCCAGGAGAAGCTCGGCGAGCAAGACGTTAAAGTCACTCTCGCCGCAAAAGACGCCAAGACCGTGGATGCAACTTTCAAGCCCTAATACGAACAGTCTTTCTTTGTAGGGGCATCCGCCTTGGCGGGGCCCCTACTTGAGATGGCTCGTGCGAGCCGGGCGAAATACCGCAGTAGCATTCTTCCGGTCTCACTGAGCGCTGAAAACTGATAACTCTTAAACAATGACCGCACGCAATCCCAACCCGCTCTCTACCAAGGAGGTCTATTGTTCCCTGTGATGCTCCTCATTTCCATTGTGCTCGGCCTCTTCCCTCTCGTCGGTATCGGCTGGATCGTCTTCTCCGGCACTCTCACCACCGTGGATGGCCTGTTCGAAAGCCTCATCATGTTGAGCATCTCCGGAGTTTTCTTCCTAAACGTTTTCTGGGAACTCCGCGACAAGGGCATGTTCGGCAAAGCCAAAGCCGAGCCCGCCGGCAAACCGCCCGCCTCCGAAGAGAGTTAACTCGCTTTCTTTGTAGTGGCGCAGCATGCTGCGCCCGAGCTTGGCAAAATCGCCCCGACAGCCTGGTTTGCCGTGGTTCTAAGTTGAGATCGAGGCGTTTGCAAAAAAGTTTTCAAGATACCAAGAGACCTCATGCCTATTCCCCCATCCTCTCCTGAAAATGGTGATCAGCCCGAGCTCGCCCCGCAAGATTCCTCCGCACCCTCCTCTTCCCCGCACCACAAAATGTCCGCGCGCAATCGCGCCCTGATTTTCATCACCGCCTGGCTGATCGTCTTAATGCCATTCCTCTTCTGGTGGAACACCTGGTTCGGCCGCCGCCTCCCCGACAAACAAATCACCGAATATCTACAGGACGAAAAACACCCCCGCCACATCCAGCACGCCCTCGTACAACTCGGTGAGCGCATGAGCCACCGCGACCCCGTCCCCGCACGCTGGTATCCCGAAATGATCCGTCTCGCCACTCACCCTGTGGAAGAAGTTCGCAACACCGACGCCTGGGTCATGGGCCAGGACACCTCCGGCACTGGCTTCCACGAAGCCCTCCTGAAAATGTTGAATGATACTTCTCCGATGGTCAGCGGCAACGCTGCGCTTTCCTTGGTCCGTTTCGGCGACCCCGCAGGCCGCGTGCAAATCGTCGCCCTCTTACAACCCGCCCGTATCGTCACTCCCGCCGCCGGCCGCGTCACCGACGCCGACAGAATTGGAACCTCCGTCCACCAGGGCGGCCTGATCGCAAAACTTCAGGACGGCCAGCAATCCACCGAACTCCGCTCCCCCATTAGCGGACGCATCCGCACTCTTTCCGTAGCGCCGGGCGCGCGCGTAGCCGCCGGCACCGAAATCGCCACCGTTGCTCCCGGCGATGAGCAAATCTGGGAAGCCCTTCGCGCCCTATATTTCATCGGCCAGCCCGACGACCTCGCCGCTATCCGCCCTTACCAACGCGAACTCCCCGAAATCTCCGACCGCGTCCGCCAACAAGCTCTCCTCACCGAAAAATCCATCCACGATCGCGCCGCCCGCTAGCGCGCTCTTTTTTTCATCCTTGCCCAGCGGGACACCCAGGCGCTGGCGAACTGCTTTCTCGGCCACTTTTGTCGTTACGGTCTGCTTTCTTCCCGGATTCCGCTTGGACGCATGCCACGATTTTCGGCGCGTTGCGTTCGTCCATGTGGATTACGGCAGATTTTCCCGTGCCGTCAGTGTCTGTGTATTGGATGGTGAGGAAATCCCTCTTAAACCATGGGTGAACAGGGAAAATGGGCAACTTGGTTTCATACAGCAGGCTCTTGATCTTGTCTGTCGGGATGCTGATGACCAAATCCCCTTTATCGTCGATAAATTCGAGCGCTCTTTTGTCTTTGTCGAAAAATATGCTGCCTTTCACAAACTGATCTTGTTTCTTCTGGCCTTCTGTCTTCGGTTTCATGTATTCGGCATGGTCAAACTTTTGTTGTCCGAGCACAGCCGTCGAAAACAGCAGCATGCCGCCCACCGCAAGAATCCGTTTGTGGATCTTCGTTTCCATGGTCGGTCTCCAGTTTGCGATTTTGAATCTTGCTCGATATCTCGACCCTACACGGTCCGTGCGAATGCACGCAAGCGACATATCCCAAATGCCAATTTGCCACCGATTGTCTTTCATTCTGTTGCATTGAGAGGAATCCCTGGGCCGGCTGGAGCGATCTTACGACCGTAACCCTCCTTAGGGCTTTATCACCCACACACCGCCTTTAGTAGCTCGTATGCTCCCAAACCTCATCCTTAACCTTTCGCTTCATTCAGCCCCCCGGCCCTTCGGCCAGTGCCGCTTTGGAACACCCTGCCCCTCCGTCCATCTGACGTACTCGTGCCCCTCCTCGCTAAGCTTACTCAGGGCTCGGGGTGTCGTGGAGCCGAGGAGGGGGCGATGTCACTGAATCGATTCCTTGTTTTGCTAGGTGGGTGTCTTCTTACAGCTTCAGCCGCATGGGCTGACGACTTTGGTTTCGTAGACTGTTCTAACCATTCCGATGAAACACAGGTTTTCGCCAAAGCTAGAAAGTCTCCTGAGGTCGTCGCCTCAGTAGCTTGTGGCGAGCGCTTCACTATCCTTGTCTACGGCTTTGTCTTTTCCCGTATTCAGACCAAAGACGGCAATGTCGGCTACGTTTATTCGAACATTATCTCCGTGGACCGTACCTTTACGTCCGTTCAGAAGTCGTCGTCCACCACGCCTCAAATCTCCGAGGCCAAAATGAAAGTCCCAGTTTCTAACGCGCCCGTATCGCGCCCAGCTGCGACCGCTTCCGCAAGACCACTGATTGACGCGTCTCAACCGCCTGCGGCCTCACCTACCGCTCCGGCGTCCACGGTAGCTGCCTCAAGTGTCCCGCAAGCCACCGCCACTGTCGCGAAGCCTGCCCAGGATATGCTCGCACAAACGGAATCTGCATCAGCTCAGCCGGTCAGCACGTCGGCTGCAGAACCCGTTGCTCAGGCCCCGGACACTGCCGAGATCGTCATGCATTCTTCGCCGTCCGCTCCTGTACAACCTGAGCCTTCGCCGGCCGCGGCAACGCCTGCGCCTGCAGCAGCCGCACAGCCTGCTCACAGCGCGCCGGCTAAGCCGGAGTCCACTTTCGCGGAACCCGCAGCTCCATCCATTCGCCCTGCCGACACGCGGTCAACCTGGGAGAAACCCAACCCCGGTGGTCGCAATGCTCCTTTGATTGAACTCTTCGGCGGCGCCTCTTTCGCGCGCATGGCTGGTGGCGGCTCAGGAAGCAATCTCATCGGTGCTCTGGGATCGTTTGGCTGGAATATCAAACCCTGGTTGCAGATCGTCGGCGATAGCAGCTACAACACCGTCACATATAGCGGCACCAAGAACGTTCTCTACGGCAATCACTACGGGCCGCGCTACTTCTACCGTACCCAAAATCGCTGGCACTTGACCCCGTTCGTGGAGGGCCTCGTGGGAGCTTCGCGCGCCGACTCCACCATCACCGGCCCCGGCGGCTACACCACTTCGGTGAATGGTATGTCCTTCAAATTCGGCGGCGGCGTGGACTATCGTCCATCCCGGCGCCTCGAAATCCGCCTGTTTGACGTGGACTACTACCGAACCTCGTTCGGCTCCAACGTCTACCAGACCAACTACTGGATCTCGAGCGGCATCGTCATCCGCCTCTTCGGCGGCAACTCCGACTAATCACCCTGGGGCGCTCTCAGCTTATCCGCGTCCTTCTTTTTCCTGTCGTCAGAGCACACAAAGGGGCACCCGCCACCGCCGGTGCCTTTCATTTTTTTTTACTTGCGTAGCGGCGACCTTCAGGCCGGCCCATTTGGTACTGTGGGGCATGATATATCGTCCCCTCTTCATTTTGCTTTTGTAGGGGCGGCAGCATCGCTGCGCCCTCTTTCTTTGTGGGCACCTTTGCTTTGCAGAAGCGTAAGCCGTCCGCCTTAGCTTGGAAGTGCCTTGAAGGACTATTTTTCCTACGCCGAAATCCGCTTCCTCTTCGCGCTGGGGTGGCGCGAAGAATCTCAACATCCAATTCTTCACCCACCTACCAGCGCATGACTCGCCTAACCGGGATTTTTTGTGGCTCTCGGGTGTTCCGCACAAACGTGAACCGCGAACTCCCTGTCGCGCTGCCGTTGGTAATTCTCCTTCATCTCGTCCATGGTTCCACCAACGAGTGGCCCTCCAGGATTGAACACCCACGCACACTCCGTGCAAGCCCAGCCTTCAAAGTTTGGCCTTTCGGCCCATACCAGTTTGCGGCGTATCGGCTCCATGTCACTCCTCGATACTCGCTGCGGCTACGCTCCTGTAGTAGTCGGTCCAGCATTGGCCTTGGACGGCAGAAGCTGCTCTGCCCATAGTCCTGAGTGTAGCTCTACCCAGGGAATCGCTTTGGGGACGCGCATCAAACTAAAGTGAGTACACAGGGGCTGAACAGTACCGATGGAATGAGGTTGTTGTCTGTGGGGTATCAAACACTGGCAAGAATTGCTATCTCAATCCCAGGTCATCCTCGAATTGCCGAATCACTCCGTAACATTCACAAGCGGAGCTCTGAAGTTTCCTGCGGTTCACAATCTTCACCGCTCCCCGCACATATTCGATGACGCCCTTTTTTTGCAGTACTGCCGCCGCCAAGCTCACCGTGGATCGGTCCGTACCCATCATCGTCGCAATGAAATCGTGCGTGATCGGAAGCACTGCCAGATTCACCCTGTCCTGCGTCATCAGCAGCCACCTCGAGAGACGCTGCTGTATATCATGCAGCCGGTTGCACGCTGCGGTCTGCGCCACTTGCATTCCTTGGAGCCCCGCATGCCTGCTCAATATCAGTTGTAACTGCGGAGCCGTTCGCAGAATGCGTTCCAGCGCATTTCCCATCATTCGAAAGCCATCGCCCGCAATCTGGATGATTTCACGCACTGAACTTCTGCTCATCCCCGCTGCCAATCCTGCACCAACGTAGCCCTCGCTCCCCACTACCCCCACTTCCACGGTTCGCCCGTCCTTCGTCACCACCACCTGAGAAACCATTCCTCGGTTCGGAAAGTAAACGAACTCGATATTCTGTGTCGGCTCATGAAGGCTTAGGTGATCCGGCAGATCCACGTACGTTAGGTCAGCGCGCATCATCTCGTATTCATTGTCGGGCATGGCCAACAACACTTTGTTGCTTACCTGTTTTCCTTCGCCGTTGGTCCGTTGGTCGTTCTGTGCAACTCGAAAATTTTTACCACCCATGTCTCTCCTGAAAGTCACCAAAGTGCCCGGCATTTGCGATGTCAATTTTTATGCGCTCTGAATTACCATATCCATTCAATCAGAACACTGCCCCTCAATCTGTCCGTAATGCCACACTTTCAAGCAGTTCAAGCGAGTGTTGTTTTCCGGGACGTCGAGATGCAGAAAGTTCGAGCGGAAATGCCGCGCAATGTTTAAACTTGAACGGAAATCCCAGGTAGGCAAAAGGAAATTCCCCATGAAACGAATTGCTGTTTTTGCACTGCTAGTCGCGTTGAGCGCCGGATGGTCGATCCCAACTTATTCTCAAGGCGCCACAGAATATGATCGCCGTGCTGAGAAAGCGGCCCAGAAGCAGCAGACAGCAGTCTACAAATACCAGCAGAAACAACAGAAGGCCCAAGCTAAGGCCCAACGAAAAGCGGACAAGCAGCAGCAAAAAGCAGCGAAGAAATACGACAAGGAACAACGCAAGCTACTCAAGAACCAAAATCTTCCCGCCAAACACACCTCGTAGGCAACCGAAGCGTGGACACCGCGCCGCTATCCTCGCCAGTCGCTAGCAAGTTTCCAATTATCTGACTCATCGGAAGTCAAAAACAGCCGAGCACTTCGTTATTGGGATTCGATTCTGTTCGCCTCAGCGCCTTTTGCAAGCAGCGCCAACTCGGTTTCCGGGACCGTAAACCAAGAACAGCCGCAATCCAAGCAGACCACAACCTTCGGGAATACCCAGACTCCCGGCTTATTCAAATTCATGCGTCCTTGGAAATGCAAAATCATCTCGGTAGGAAACTCGGCTTGATTACCCGATTTGCATAAGAAGCAAGGCATAAAGCCTCCCACGAAGAGCCATGACTCACGGGCTGGAGGCAGCTCTCTGACGAGTGAGGCAATACTGTACACCTCTTATATACTCAATCGGCAAGTGGAATTTTTATAAAATCAACGAAATTGCCGGCCATGCCGGATCCGCTCAAGAAGCGGCCCAAATTCATTTGATTACATAACAATGTCGGCTCCTTAGCGCGCGGAACTTTTCCTGCCTTTTCCCGGAACTTCTACCAAAGGGTCGATTCTCGACAGCTGGGGAAACCCACTTCGCCTAATGTTTGTTGGGCAACACCCGGAACTGCTGGGCAGATTATGCCGCAGCGCGTGAAGAAATCCGGCGACGCTTTGGGCATTACGTTAGGAACCGGACGCGGTGGAAGTGGCCTGGGGAAAGCCCCGAGAAATTCGCTTCTGCATCACCAACATCAACCCTAACAACCACGCGCCGATCAGTATGGAGCTACTTGGGAACCGTTCGGGAGTGATGGTTGTGGTGGCGAGTACCAGCAGCCGCGATCGTACGCCGGCGGTAAGCTGGTACCCGCAATTGCCACGCCCGCGGGTGGAGTCGTACGAGAAGTCGAGGCTGGATTATTCATTTCATCCAAAGGTATCGGAATGAATTGTTTCGACGCGCAATCCGACGTTTGTGTCACTAAGTTCTCCGGAGCGGCGTTGCGGGTCACCGCGGCGACAGCAAGATCATGGGTTTCCGCGCGGGAAGCTAACTTCTCGATTCCACCCCAGTCCTGCAGCAGCTTTTCGGCCTCGCTCTGGATTTCACCGATGGCCCTTGGCTTCAGGTTGCCCGAACCGGGAAACACCAGATACAGAATCCCGTCAGACTGCCCTCCTCGGCGCGCGTCAGACCAAATCCCAAGGTTATCTGCCAGCGCAATCGAGCCTTCACCCGTTGTCCCGATATCCGCATAGATCGCATAGGACGATTTGCCGTTTCGGAGGTTCATGACCACGGCGAAATCTCCCAGCCGCGCTCCTCCTCGGTCTGCTAAGTCGTTCGGCAGGACTACGTAAGGGATCTTCGCCGCATCCACATATCGCGTTGGGTCAGTGAACTTTTTCCGTCGATCTGAAAGCGACGTGCAAGAGATATAGTAACCGGGAAAGGGATCGCTTTCTCCCTGAGTCAAGGGATTACCGTCTTCGTCGGTAACAATCCCGTCCCAATGAGTTGGCACACCAGCGTTCGCTAAGTTATCGAGCCCGGTATCGTCGGGACCATACGCATTGGGAGCGCCGTCCGCATCGATCGTCATTTCCGAAATGAAAAAGAAGGCTTGGCTGCCTGGCAATTGCCAAATGGGCACCTCACGAAAACGCTGCCGGTCTCGGCTCCATACCACATAGTTCAACAGCGTCGATCTCACGATGGCACAACTATTCACCCGCTCCCGAGATACCGTGGGTTCGGGATCGTTCTTCCCCGAACTCTGGCCACTCGCCACGCCGGCAGCAAACAACATGGTCACGAACAACGAGATGATTCTTGGCCGATTCATGAAGACACTCTGCGAAGCCATCAAGAAAATCGCACTGTGGGCACCCCCACGAGAATGGAAACGGTGCAAGCCCGTCGTTCCCTTAAGCATTAGGCTGACTATTACTTGGCCATCTTGCTGAGAGCTAAGGAACTGTCAGAGTTCACAGCTTTGACTTTCGGAATCGGCCGCCGATTCCTACCTCGTCCCTGCCGCCGGTGACGCAAACACGTACGCCACCACAACATCCGACGCCACCGTTTTTCCCTTATAGCTCGCTGCCATAAATTTCCAAGTCTTCACCGCTTTCGACGCCGTTCCACTCAGTGATCCGGTTCCTCGCGCCACAATGACCCCCTGCACTTGTCCCCCGCTCTCCACGTGCACCTGCAGCACCACCGTCCCCGCTTGCACCGTATTCGGTGGGTACTTCGCGTAATGTGCCTCTGTCACCTGTGCGGGCTGGAAGTCGCCTTTTTTCGCCCCCTCGTTGCTGTTCGCTGGTTGCAACGGGGGGCTTGGAAGCCCCACGCCGCTCGGATTGAACGGATTAAACACCACATTCACCCGGACGGTCCCGGCCGAGGCCAGTCCATTTACAATTGCCGGAGTAAATTGCCAACTCCGCACCGCGCTTTGCGCGGCGCTCGTTAGTGGTGGCACGTCCCGAACAACTCCCACATTCTGCACAGTTCCGGTCGCGTCCACGCTTATGTCCAACGTCACAATTCCCGTCGTACTGCTATTCATCGGGTAAGTAACATCCCCAGCGTGTCCCAGCGCCGGTCCGTGGTAGCCTCCTCCCGCATCGGTCTGCCCCCACGTTGGCGCTGTTAGTAGAATTGCCCCTGCCAACGCCATTCCACATCGTCTATTCATCTTCATCTCCTATCTGTATTCCTCTAGGCACCTTACCACTCTCCACTTTCAGCAGATTGCATTTTGGGAAATCCAGGGGAGCTCGCCTATGGTATCCGCCGCCTAATCTGGTCTGCCGCGACGCACATCCGTGACACCTTCTCGCGGTAATGCAGGGTGCGTTCTGATGTCTAACCCTAGACTCATACCTTGCTGTACAGCAAAGACATGCTCCTCTTTTGCCCTCAGAGTGGCTCGCGCGCCTAACTTAAGGGCTCTGGCATGTGCCAGGAGGAATTGAAGCCAATTAGGACACTGACAGTTGTGAATCAACAGAGATTCTTCCTTCGCTTAGGAGAACGCATTCGCGAGTTGCGAAGAAAACACCGCCATTCTCAAGAGGACATGATTTCATACGGCTTTTCGGCACGACATTGGCAGCAGATTGAAGCAGGTCGGCCGATCACCGTTTCAACCTTGCTGCGTATCTGCGCTGTATTCGAGACTTCGGCTGAGCGTCTAATTCACGGACTAGACAGGGGAATCTACGAGGACTAGCTCCACCCCTCCCTGCTAATCTGCACGTGGCCATTTTGCAGGTAGCGCCTTGTGTCTGGTGCAGTCGTCGTTCAGATTACGGAGCAATAAACTGCGCCCCCGCAATCCACAACTGCAGACTGACACCAAATCTACGGAGGTTAGAGAGCCTAGTGCGATCTTGCAAGATTCTGGTAGTTGATGACTTTGATCGCTTCCGGCAATTTGTCGTTCTAAGCCTTCGACAAAGGGCAGAGTTTCAGCTCATCTACGAAGCCTCCGATGGATTGGAAGCCGTCGAGCGAGCCGAAGAGCTAGAACCGGACTTGATTCTGCTGGACATCGGACTGCCCGGTCTGAATGGAATTGAAGCCGGGCGACTAATTCGGGAAGTTTCCCCGAATTCCAAGATCCTTTTTGTCAGCCAAGAATCCTCTGCTGATGTGGTCCAAGAAGCCCTCCACCTGGGAGCACAGGGCTACTTATTGAAGGCCGATGCAGCAGGCGAACTGCTACCTGCCGTGGATGCCGTCCTGCAAGGCAGGCAGTATCTCAGTCGGAGCCTACCGGCCATCTAGCGCGGTTGGGGCTACTGCGGTGAACAGACATCATTACAAGCGGTCCGCATTACTGGTGGTAAGACAACTTATCAAAAGCAGCCCCGAGCTGGAGCAGGTTAACTATCCGATCCGAAGTAGTTTCGCTTAGCCGACTTGCCGGGAGTTGACCATTAGCTGCCCGGTAGCTTCGGACCGAGGGAACGAAGAAATAGTTTTTTGGGGGAGCGCACAACGATTTTCCCACGATGTTTGCGTATTGCGCCGGTCTTCTGCCATTCGCTCACGATGCGAGTCGCGTTATAGAGGTTGATATTCACTGAATCGGCGAGCTCTTGGTTGGTCACATCGATTTCAATCCCATCCGAGACGACTTCACCGATACTAGGCCCCAGCGCCACGAGTAAATTGGCAAGCCTCTCTTTTGCCGACTCGGATACTAATGCCGAGTGGGCAGCGATATACCAAGAAACGTATTCAAACGTCAGATACATTACATTCTCGAACAGTCGAGGGATGCGTTCTCCGAGAGCGATGATAGTTGGACCGTCCCAAGCGAGCACAACGCTATCCTGTACCGCTTCCGAGCTTGCGAGATATGGGTAAGGCCGGCGAGAGAGCCCCGCAACTCCAAAGGTTTCTCCTGGCTTTATCCATAGCAGGATGAGTTTTTTTCCCGTGGGGGTTATATAGAAAAAACGCCCTCGGCCTTTCCACATCAACAGAAAGTAATCCGAAGACTCGCCCTGGTGCGTCATTACTGATTTGGCGGAAAACCGGCGAGGGCGCGCCGCCGATAAGATCAAATCGATTTCCTGCGGTTTCATGCCCCACAATATATCGGCGTTAGAGGGGCGGCTAGCAGGACGAAATTCCAAAGTGGCCATGTTCTCTCCGCTAGTGGCGAAAAGCCTTGTATACAACACCCATGCCACCGCCGCCGAGCTTCTCGACAATAGGTTAGCCTGCATCTGAAGAAACACCCAAAGCAAGTGGAAATTCTCAGCACCGAGACGTGCATTCGCCAGATCAGTTTGATCAAGGTAAGCAATCGGGCCGTCAGGCCACCGCGGAGTCTCGGACCGCCTGTCAGTATTGACAGTGTTTTGGGATGGCTACCTCCGCTACCGTTCAATCCACCCAGCGGGCGTTGGCGCATTTCTTTCGGGCACAAGTCCGCTTCGATTGAGAGCCGAATTCGCCGAGGCCAAGCCGCAAAGGGCATTCCCCGCTCTCTGCATCGTGGCATCGGATGCTCAGCAATAATGCGAAGAGAGGAAGACACGCACTACAACATGAACAGTCGCAGAGCCGAACGCATTGTCCTGGCAGTCGGTCTTACGCTCCTGAGCATCTCTGGAGGCGCGCGATTGCATCGGACCTTGGCATCACGGACAGCCATCGCACGGTTCCAGGCTGAGGAAGCCAGCGTGCCTTCGGAAAATTTGTCCCCCGCGGCCGATCCGAACCTGAGTGCAAAGGTGGACTTTCGCCTCTGGGACAACCGCCGAGTTGCAGCGTATGAAACGAGCCTGACCCAAAAGAAGGACAAGCCTCTTGCGATTCTGCGCATACCTAGGATCAGTCTCGAAGTTCCGGTTTTTGATGACACCGATGAGCTCGCGTTGAACCGCGGTGTTGAGCGAATTCGAGGAACCGCCAAAATTGGGCAAGTGGGAAACCTAGGCATCGCTGGGCACCGCGACGGTTTCTTTCGGGGACTGAAGGGCATCGGCCCCGGGGACAAGATCGAGCTCGCTATACCCGGAAGGACCAACCAGTACGTCGTGACACAGATTCAGATTGTCAAACCCGAAGACACTTCCGTTTTGGGTTCTACGGCCTCACCAACGCTGACTCTCGTGACTTGCTTTCCGTTCTACTTCGTGGGCAGCGCTCCACAACGCTACATTGTTACGGCGGTTATTCAGGATTCTCGCCAGCGGGATTAGAGACAAGCAGGGTCTCAATTACCACGGGCAAGAAGAACACAAACAAGGAGAAAACAAATGATCTCAATCGGGTCCTCAAAGACGATCACGCGGGGTCTGCTGGCGGGCGGCGCACTTTGTGTCGCCTTCTCTCTGCCAGCGGCAGCGCAAGTGAAGAGCAACGAAACGGTAGAGCACGGCACACCAACGAAGCAAGTGACCGTTCAGCGCGGAGAAGTTATCTACGTCTCTGGCAACGACGTCGTTATCAAGATGGAAGACGGTTTGCTGCGGGACTTTTTCAACGTTCCTGAAAGCACAACCGTCACCGTCGACGGCAAACAACTCAACGTTCACCAGATAAAAGTCGGTATGAAGATCGAGAAGCAGGTCATTACCACAACCACACCGAGAGTGATCACAAAGGTCGAGACCGTGACGGGCAAGGTGTGGCATGTGAATGCGCCGAGCACGGTGATCTTGACCCTGGAGGACGGCACGAATCAAAGCTTCAAAGTCCCCATGAACCAAAAATTCACGATAAACGGCGTAGAGACGGATGTTTTCGGTCTGAAGAAAGGAATGGTGGTATCTGCACAGAAGGTCACCGAGGTTCCGGAAACGGTGGTGACTCAGCAAGCGAAGATGACTGGGACCATGCCACCGCCGCCGCCAGCTCCTAAGGCCGATGTGCCAGTTCTTATCTTTATGGCACCGGCGCCGGCACCCGTCGAAACAGCTTCCGCCGAACCGGCTCCCACGAAACTCCCGAAGACGGCCAGCGAGTTGCCGCTCCTCGGATTGCTTGGAATGCTTTTGTGCGGGCTGTATTTGTTCTCTAAGGTGGGCCGGAAATTAGTTGCCTGATTGGACCGTGCAACGCACGCATATCCAATGCATGGGTGGGAATGAATCACAAATGACGCTTAGATTCAGAGTTCGGCAGGTCGATGGTTCGGCAGCCTGTCACGCCCTGGTCGCGGGATTGCGCCATCACTGACGCAATCGAGAAGGCCAATCACATACTTGAAAAGATTGACGCAAAGTGGCCTCTTCCAGTCCCAGGGACGCGAGCGTTGTAATCAATCCTAACCACACCACCGACTCCCTCTGCGACCGGCATCCTAGGCTCCTCTAGTAATTCTGCCAGTTGGGCCGGAATCGTGGTTTGGTCTATACAGTTCTAAAAGCAGCTCGGGGGAGGCATGCATTTCTCCTCCTTCCAATGCCTCCCCTGGGTTCTAACGGCGGGTGGCGCACGCTTTGCACGGCGGGGTGGCCCGGATGACGAACCCCGAATGTTTCGAACTCCTTTCAATTTAACAAGGGAGCTCTTGCACGCTCGCAAATCAAAACAACACGGAGGGTGCCTGTAGATGGTCAAGACGTTGTTCCTTTCTTCGACTAGACTGAG
>JBGPDI010000126.1:0-14540 GCA_041482215.1 Candidatus Acidiferrum sp.
AAGCAGATCGCCGAACAGGGTCTGGAAGACTCGAAGATCGCGTTCGACAGCAGCGCTCTGGAAGAACTGATCGACGCCTACACGCGTGAAGCGGGCGTGCGCAATCTCGAGCGCGAGATCGGCTCGGTTCTGCGCAAGATCGCCCGTCGGGTCCTCAAGCACGACGGCACCTTCGAGATGACCGTCGAGCGCAAGAAAGTCCGCGAGCTCCTCGGCAAAGCCAAGTTCCGCTCGCAGACGATTCATGACAAGGCTGAAATCGGACTGGCCACCGGACTGGCGTGGACGGAAGTGGGCGGTTCCGTTCTGTCTACGGAAGCGACGTTGATGGAAGGCAAGGGGCGGCTGACGCTGACCGGCAAGCTGGGCGACGTCATGCAGGAATCGGCGCAAGCGGCGATGAGTTACGTGCGTTCGCGTTCGAATCTGCTAGGCCTGCCAAAAGATTTCTATCGCAGCCTGGACATTCACGTACACGTGCCGGAAGGCGCGATCCCGAAGGACGGGCCTTCGGCGGGAATTACGATTTGCACATCCATCGTTAGCGCGCTGACGAGGAATCCGGTGCGACGCGACGTGACGATGACCGGCGAAATCACGCTGCGCGGCAAGGTGCTGCCCATCGGGGGCGTCAAGGAAAAGCTGCTTGCGGCACACCGAATGGGCTTGCGTACGATACTGCTTCCGAAGGACAATGAGAAGGACCTAGCGGAGATACCGCAGGAAATCCTCTCCGGGCTCAAGATACATTTTGTAGAGACCATGGATGAAGTGCTGCAGATTGCGCTGGAACGGCCGATAGTGCCGATCGAGCACGCCGAGGTTGCGCCCGTCACAGCACCATTCGTGGCCGACGCCGAGAAAGACAAGAGTTTGACCAACTAAAGCAGCGTAGTTTGAGCCTGGCCCGCCCCGCGGGTTGGCCGAAGTGCGGTCAAGAAGTCGGAAGACCGCAAGGCGGCCACGGTGAACGAGGTAGCAGGTTTGTTGTGGCTCAGCGCTGCCACCGGTTGCAGAAAGTCTGGTTAGCCCATCTCGGCAGGTTTACGCGTCTTCGGTTTCTTGTGACCGCAGGGCGGTCAACCGCCGGTGCGGTGTACCACCTCAAAGACAATCCGGATTCTCAGGGTCAATTTTCACAATCAAAGTTAATCAAAGCTAAGGATATATGCCAAAAGAAACAAACGTTGAAGGTAACAATCAGATGAGTATCAGTCTTGCCGAGCTGAAGGAAAAGAACATCACCGACCTCGCCAAGATTGCCAAAGAACACAATATTCCCGGCGCGAGCGGGATGCGCAAGCAAGAGTTGATCTTTCAGATTCTTCGCGCGCAGACGGAGAAGAGCGGTTTGATCTTTTCAGAAGGCGTGCTCGAGTGTCTCCCCGACGGATTCGGCTTCTTGCGCGCGCCAGAATACAACTACCTCCCCGGCCCAGACGACATCTACGTCTCGCCATCGCAAATCCGCAAGTTTGACCTGCGCACCGGCGACACCGTGTCCGGCCAAGTCCGCCCGCCAAAGGATGGCGAACGATATTTCGCGTTGATCAAAGTGGAAGCGGTCAACTTTGAGGACCCAGAAGTTGCGCGCAACAAGATCTTCTTCGACAACCTGACGCCTCTTTATCCGCAGGGCCGGTTGAAGATGGAAACGGTCAAGGAAAACATGACCGGGCGTGTGCTGGATCTTCTCTGCCCGGTGGGCAAAGGACAGCGCGGATTGATCGTCGCGCCACCTCGCACCGGCAAGACCATGATGCTGCAGTCGATCGCCAATTCGGTGACCGTGAATCATCCGGATGTCGCGCTGATCGTGCTGCTGATTGATGAACGGCCGGAAGAAGTTACGGACATGCAGCGCACGGTGAAGGGCGAAGTCATCAGCTCGACGTTTGACGAAGCGCCGCAGCGGCACATTCAAGTGGCCGAAATGGTCTTGGAAAAAGCGAAAAGGCTGGTGGAGCACAAGCGCGACGTAGTGGTGCTGCTGGACTCCGTCACGCGTCTGGCGCGCGCTTATAACGCGGTTACGCCACCGTCGGGCAAAGTGCTCTCGGGCGGTATTGACGCCAATGCACTGCAGCGTCCGCGGCGTTTCTTTGCTGCGGCGCGGCATGTGGAAGAAGGCGGCTCACTGACCATCATCGCTACAGCGTTGATTGACACAGGCAGCCGTATGGACGACGTCATCTTCGAAGAGTTCAAGGGCACCGGTAACATGGAAATCAACCTGGACCGGCGCCTCTCCGACAAGCGCGTGTTTCCGGCGATTGACATTCAGCGCTCGGGCACTCGTAAGGACGAATTGCTGCTGCCACCGGATGAGTTGAGCCGCGTGTGGGTGCTGCGCAAGGTACTGAGCCCGCTCTCGACGGTCGAGGCGATGGAGCTTTTGATCAGCAGGCTTTCGAAATCGAAGTCCAACATGGAATTCTTGAGCGGAATGAACGCGCCAACCTGATCGAACAAATATTCGGGGCATTCAACTATTCAATAAAAAAGGCGCGGTGGAATATCCACTGCGCCTTTTTTATTTTCCGGAGGATGCGGCAGGAGCTGATTGAAATTCTCGCGCTTGTCCTTCCCTGCGGACAAGGCAGCTTCCCAAGTATCGGGAGGCCGAGCGTGTTCTCAACGAGATTTTCCCAAGCGGCCCCTGCTGCGCATCATTCCGATTCGCGTGGCAGAGGAACACCGCGTCACGCAAGTTCACCTCCTTTCGGGGACACTTCTCCCACAACGAAAATCGTGTGATTCGAATGACTCGCACACGGAAAGAAACACAAGTCCCGCGGCGAAATGTTATGGATCGAAACGACTTAGGCGGTTTGCTTTAGAGTCGCGGGAATAAGCAGTCCACGAGACCCTTGCGCCGTGTTATCGATCCGTCTTGGCTTTTGTCTTCGTGTCTCATATCTGCCTTTTCACGCTCAGTGAGGAACCGGCTACGCCGGGACGTACAACTGAGATATTCCAAAGGTAAACGGAGGTTGATTTTCTGTCAAGCAGTATTTTCTAAAACATGCGTTTTTGGCTGGTTTTTGGCATAACTTGTTAATTTTCAAGTACCTAGTGCCTGACGAATCGATTGCGGGGACATTTCCACGCACTTTAACGGAACGTTCGGGGACAACACTTCGCCAACTCACATCGCATAGACCTTCAGTGAGCGGCTTGCTCGTCCAGCCATCTCTTCATGTGCGCTTCCAGAATGTTCAGCGGCACGGCTCCATTTTCGAGGACGGCGTCATGAAACTTGCGTATGTCGAATTTTGCGCCGAGCCGTTTTTCGGCTTCCGAACGAAGCTCGCGGATTTTCAGTTGTCCTAGCTTGTACGCCAATGCCTGCCCGGGCCAGACGATGTAGCGATCCACTTCGACGATGATGTCCTGATCGGTCTTGCCGGTATTCTCGCGGAAGAAATCGATGGCCTGTTGCCGCGTCCAGCCCATGGAATGCATTCCGGTGTCCACGACTAGCCGCACGGCGCGCCACATTTCGTAGCTGAGCTGGCCGAATTTGGAGTACGGATCTTTGTAGAGGCCGAGCTCCTCACCTAGACTTTCTCCGTAGAGCGCCCAGCCTTCGACGAACGCTGAGTAACCAACTTGTTTTCGAAATTCCGGGACGTTCTCCAGTTCCCGCGCGAGCGAAATCTGCAAGTGATGGCCGGGAACGGACTCGTGGAGGGAGAGCGCTTCCATTTCCCATTTCGGCCGCGCGTGCAAATTGTAAGTGTTCACGAAATAGCAGCCGGGCCGGCCGGCGCTCGGCGCACCGGGTTGGTAATAGGCAGTTGTCTGAGAAGGCGCCTTGAATTCTGGAATCACGCACACGCCGTAAGTAAGCCGCGGCAATTTGCCGAAGAGATGCGCGAGCTCGGGATCGATCTTCTTGGCGACGACACGGTAGGCGTTGACCAGATCGTCCGGCTTGTCGTAGTAGAAGCGCAGATCGGTGCGCAGAAATTCGGTGAAGTCATGGAAGCTGCCCTTGAATTCTGCGGAGGCGATTACCTTGTCCATCTCCGCGCGAATGCGTTTTACTTCCGAAAGCCCGATTTCGTGAATCTGCTGCGGCGTGAGCTTCGTGGTGGTCTGCCAGCGGACGTGAAACGCATATGCGGCGGCGCCGTTTGGCAAAGCTGTCGCGGCGATTGATTCGCGGCAGGCCGGCAAGTAGGTCGAAGCCATGTAGTCGTGCAGTTTCTGAAAAGCCGGCGCAATCGCGCCCGTGTAAGTCTTTTTGGCGCGATCGGTCAGCCGGGTTCGCTCCGGCTCAGGAAATCCTGCGGGGAAGTCCGTGAACGGCTCAAGCAGCGGACTTGCCATGGCATCTGCAGGGATGAGATCGGTGATCTGCTTGGGAACGTCGCGCATCATCAATTTTGGCGGCGTGTAGCCTTTCTTCACGCCCTCCTGAAGCAGCACGAGAGTTTGCTCCACGTTCTTCGGCAGTGCGTCGAGCCGCGCCAGAATATCTTCGTAGTCCGCGACGCTGCGATGCGGCATCGTTGAGATCGTTTCCGCAGCCCCCTGTTGAATTCCGCCCATCTGCGTTATCGGCATCCACGAATTTCCCGGAACAACATCCCGAAAGGGAGCCGGAGAGTCGCCGTATTGCAATCCCTCTTCCGCCGTTTCCAGCAAATCGCGGTAAAGGTCGTAGTTGAGTTGTTCTTCCGCGGGGAGAGCATCACGCGAAATAGTTTTCACTTTCACGAGACTCTCATGAAGGTGGCGAGTTCTCGCTGCAATCCCCTCTTGCGAATCATCAGTCCAGCGGCGATTCTGCCCGGGGAATCCGATGGCGGTCGCGGCTTCGGGATACTCCTGCATCCAGAGCTTCCAGTCTTCGTCGAGGTAGGCGCGGAATTTTCGCGCGCTTTCTGCTTGGGCTGAATTTGTTTGCGCTATTGCCATTAGGGGCATCACGAAGAGCGCGCCACCTGTTGCAAACGCGACCATCAATACAGTTCGAATCATGGTTTTCCTCCCGCCGCTCCTGCCAATTCTTTTTCGCGCTCCTGAGCTAGCATCACGATAAGTCGCGCGGTTTCCTCGATGCCCATGGCGGTGTTGTCCACCAGTGCGGCGTCGGCTGCGCGCAGGAGCGGAGAAACTTTGCGCTCGCGGTCGCGCTTGTCCCGCTCGATGACTTCGTCGAAGACTTCCGCGAGCGTCAATTTGTCGCCTTTTTCCTGGTGCTCTTTCCAGCGTCGTTCCGCGCGGACTTCTGGCGAAGCGTCCAGAAAAATCTTGAGCTCGGCTTTGGGAAAAACGACGGTTCCGATATCGCGCCCTTCCATTACGACGCCGCCGCCCGCACCGGCGCGTTGTTGCTCCGCAACAAGCACATGGCGCACATTTGCGATAGTCGCAAGACGTGAGGCTGCCTGGGCGACTTCTGAAGCGCGAATTTCTTGCGTTATATCGGTGCCGTCCAGGAAAACGCAATTCTTCGCGCCCGCTACTTCCTGCTCGGGCTTGGGCGGCTTCAGTTCGATATGCGTTTCTTTTGCAAGTGCTTCGAGGTGGACTTCATTTTCGAGCGCAACTTGGCGTCGAAGTGCTTTCAACGCTAGCGCGCGGTACATCGCTCCGCTGTCGAGATACAAATATCCGAGCATCGCGGCAACGCGGCGCGCCACACTACTCTTTCCGGAGCCCGCGGGACCGTCGATGGCGATGGTAAGTTTTGGCATCTTCGCGGCACAGCCGATTCTGGCTGCGCGATTCTATTCTGAATGGACCAAAAAACAGCGCAGGCAGGAATGCCTGTGCCACTTAAAAACCCATAATGTTGTAGCCGCAATCGACGAAGATCGTTTCACCAGTGATGCCTGAGCCCGATTCGGAAAGCAGAAACGCGGCGGTCGCGCCAACCTCGGCGGCATCAATATTGCGCTTCAGCGGGGCTCGCTCCACCTGCGTTTTGAGCATGTCGCCGAAGTTCGCAATCCCTCTCGCAGCCAACGTCTTGATAGGTCCGGCGGATATGGCGTTCACGCGGATAGCACGCGGGCCAAGGTCGTTAGCCAGATAGCGGACGGTTGCTTCCAGCGCGGCTTTCGCCACACCCATTACGTTGTAGTTCGGAACCACTTTTTCGGAACCGTAGTATGTGAGCGTGATCATACCGCCACCGGCAGTCATTAGCGGGGCGGCACCGCGCGCAACAGCAATGAGCGAATAGACACTGATGTCGTGCGCGATTCGAAAGCCTTCACGCGTAGTATTCAGAAAAGGGTTTTTCAACTCTTCGGGGGGCGCAAACCCTACGCTATGCACGAGTCCATGCAGTACGCCGTAGCGGGACTTCAATTCTTCGAACAAACGAGCGATCTCATCGTCCTTGGTGACGTCACACATAAAGCCCGCAGCGCCAGGCATCTCCGCGATCAGATCTTTCGCTTCGAGCTCAAGCCGTTCGTTCTGGTAGCTGATGGCCAGCCGCCAGCCCGCTTGTTGCAGTTTTTGCGCGATGGCCCACGCGATGCTGCGTTTATTGGCCAGGCCGAAAATGACTGCTGTTTTCTGCGCGTCGCTCATTCGGTGAGTCTCCCGATGGCCGGGCTAAAGCCCGGCGCCTACAAAGATTAAATGCGATGAAATGCCTTCTCAATTTCTTTCATGGAATAGCGCAGCACGACCGGCCGGCCGTGCGGACAGCTCATGGGGCAATCGGTTTTTGCCAGTGCGTCGAGCAGCCATTCCATTTTCGATTGTTCGAGTGGCATGTTTATTTTGATTGCTGCGTGGCAGGCTGTAGAGGCCGCGATCTTTGCTTGCAATGTATCGATGGAAATCGCAGCGTTTTCGCGCTCGATGCCGTCGAGAATTTCTGTAAGGAGCTTTTCGGCGTCTGGTGCGCCTACTCCTGCGGGCATGGCCTGGATCGCCACGCTTTTTGGGCCCATGGGTTCGACTTCGAAACCATTCGCAGCCAGTTCTTCCGCGATTTTCTCAAAGGTTACGATTTGGCGCGGCGAGAGTTCCATCACCAGGGGCATGAGCATGCGCTGGGCTTCGATTTTTCCGGCGCGGCGTGCTTCGAGGTGCTGTTCGAACAGAACACGTTCGTGCGCGACGTGCTGATCCACAATCCACAAGCCCTCGGCGTTCACGGCAACGATGAAGCTGGCACTGACTTGACCAAGCGGCTTGAGGTCGGCAATTTGTTCGGGGCGCGGCAAGCTTGCAGGAGGGTCAGCGCTTGGGGCGGCGAGATTCGCAGCCCAGTTCCCTGCCGATGAAATTTGCGCGGGCGCGCTCGCTGCTCCATAGGCAGTGCCCGCCGGAAATGGGATGCGCTGCTCGACCGGCCGCATCGGAGCTGTCGTAAGATCGAAACCACCGTCAGAGCCCACGCCGGAGCCTACGCCGATCTCTTCCATCGGCGGAATGATGGCGCGTGGCACACCCGATTCCACGGGCGCAGGCGTGTTTCCTCCGGAAAACGAGCCGTTCGCGGATGAAGCGGGCAATGGTGCGGCGGAAGCGGCGGCGGCAAAACTGGCAATCGGCCGCGCACCCATCAGTGCCTGGCGAATGGCGTCACGAACGAAATCGTGGACAAAACTCGAGCGCCGGAAGCGCACCTCGATTTTTGCAGGATGCACGTTAACGTCCACTTCGTCGTAGGGCATTTCCAGAAAAAGCAGTGTCGCGGGAAAAACGGCGGGCGGCAGAATGTTGCGATAGGCCTCGTGAATGGCATGCAAAATCAGGCGATCGCGCACCAGGCGCCTGTTCACAAAGATGTAGATGCCGTTGCGATTCGTGCGCTGAATATCAGGCCGCGAAGTGAACCCGCTAACGGTCAGCGATGATTTTTCTTCTTCCGGTTCGAGCGCAGGCTCCGTGATGGCCGCGCGGAACGGCGCGGAAACAGGGGGGATCTCAACCAACTCTTCAAGCGCTTGCCGGCCGAAGAGCTGGTAAACGCGGTCGGCAAGCTTTTCCGCAGGCGGACAATTGATAATTTCTTGCGTCGGTGTCGTGAGAATGAATTGTTTGCCAGGATTTGCGAGCGCGTAGTGGGTAACAAGTGACGCGATGTGGCCGAGCTCCGTCGTATCGGACTTGAGAAATTTTCTGCGTGCGGGGACGGAATAGAAAATATCGGCGACGCTGATGGTCGTTCCAGGAGGGAGCCCCGCCGGTTTTACGTTGATAAGCTTGCCGCCGGCGAACTCGATGCGCGTGCCCTCGGCTTCGGCTTCGTCGCGCGTTTCGAGCAGCAATCGCGAAACGGCGGCGATCGTTGGGAGTGCTTCGCCGCGAAATCCCAGCGTGGCTATCGAGAGCAAATCGTCGGCGGAACGAAGCTTGCTCGTTGCGTGGCGTTCGAACGCCAGTAATGCGTCGTCGTGCATCATTCCGTGACCATCATCAATCACCCGAATCATACGCTTGCCGCCGACTTCCACCTCAACACGGATGCTCTTAGCCCCCGCGTCAATCGCGTTTTCGAGTAGCTCCTTGACGACGGAAGCTGGGCGCTCGACAACCTCGCCCGCCGCGATTTTATTCGCCACCGCCTCCGGCAATATGCGTATCCGACTCATGACACCGATGTTTTTCCCCGATCATTATACCGACGGATGGAGCGAATCACCTGCACGGAACGAAAAGCGAACCACACCGGAAGAGGTATGAACAGGGCTACAGCAACGGTCGGATCAACTCGACTCGCAGTGTGTTTGAAATACCACTGGTCGTAGACGAGCAGGCCCCCAATGATCAGGACAGCAGCCAAATAGCCAGCGACTGTGATCGGCACGAGGAACGAATAGTGGTCTTCGCTCGACATTTCCGGCCATTCGTACGAACCGTCCCAGAACACCTGCCCGCAGTGCCAGCAAGCTCGTTCTCCTGCGCCGAGCAAGCTGTTGAAGGGCCCCCATGTGACTTTGAAGATCCATCGACAGTAGGGGCACCGGTATGCGGTGCATCGAAGGACGCTCCATATAGTAAACCCTCTCAGTCCACGTCCTCCTAGCAGACCGTAGTCATTCTCGATCACGCGAAGACGATCCATCCGACCCTTTCCGTCAATCTATTTCAGCCTGATGCCCAACTGGTCTAATTGCTCTTGGTCTACAGATGACGGCGAATCGGCCATCAGGTCCTGGGCGGCGGTGGTTTTCGCAAAGGCGATGACTTCGCGGATGGATTTTTCGCCGGCGAGGAGCATGACCACGCGGTCGAGGCCAAGGGCAATGCCGCCGTGCGGGGGCGTGCCGTAGGTCAGCGCGTCGAGAAAAAAGCCGAAGCGGCGGCGCAATTGTTCTTCGCTCAAGCCAAGCGCTTTGAACAGGCGCTCTTGAATGTCTTGTCGGTGGATTCGAATGCTGCCGGAGCCGAGCTCGTTGCCATTGAGGACGAGGTCGTAGCCTTTCGAACGCACTTCCCAGGGGGTGGATTCGAGCTTTTCCAGGTCTTCATCAACGATGCCAGTGAAGGGGTGCTGCGCGCTCACCCAGGTTTTGTCGGATTCGCTCCATTCGAATAGCGGGAAGCCGGTGAGCCACAGGAATTTCCACGCGGACTTGTCGATGGCGCCGAGCGCTTCGCCAAGCTGCAAACGCAATTGCCCGGCGATCAGCGCGGCGGCTTCAGTGCCTTTGATCTGCTCCTTAGCGGAGACAGCGACGACGAGATCGCCCGTTTTGGCGCCGCACGCTTCGGCGAGCTTCTTTACGTTTTCCGCGCCGATCAGTTTTTCGACAGTGGATGTCGTTCCCTCGGGAGCCAGCTTTGCGAAATAGGCGCCGCGCGCATGGAGCGTTTTGGCTTTTTCCGTCAATTCGTCAAGCTGCTTGCGCGAGTAGCTTGCTGCACCGGGAGCCGCGAATGCAAAGACGTTTCCTTCGATCTGGAGTTTCTGCTTGGCTTCTTCCGGGAAGCAGGACGTTACTTCGTGCAACTCCATACCAAAACGCAAGTCCGGCTTGTCGCTGCCGTACTTTCGAACGGCATCCTTGTATTGCATGTGCGGAAACGGAGCTTCGGCCTTGATGCCGGCAACGGCGCAAGCGCGCACCATAACTTGCTCGACCACGTGAAAAATATCTTCCTGACGCGGGAATGACATTTCCAGGTCGAGCTGAGTGAATTCGAGCTGGCGGTCGGCGCGCAAGTCTTCATCGCGAAAACATTTCACAATCTGAAAGTATTTGTCCATCCCCGCGATCATCAGAATCTGCTTAAAAATCTGCGGCGATTGCGGGAGCGCGTAAAACTGCCCGTGATGAACGCGGCTGGGCACAAGAAAATCGCGCGCGCCTTCGGGCGTCGAGCGCGTGAGCATGGGAGTTTCCACTTCGAGGAAACCCATCTCGTCCATGGTCTTGCGAATTTCAAGCAGAATCTTGTGGCGCAGCGCAAGATTCTGATGCGGCCTTGATCGGCGCAAGTCGATATAGCGGAAGCGCAAGCGCGTTTCTTCCGCGGCGTTGATTTCGTCTTCAATCGGAAACGGCGGCGTCTTGGCGTTGTTCAGGATGTGCAGCTTCGACGCGACCATTTCGATCTCGCCGCTGGCCAAATCAGGATTGGCTTTCTGGCGCTTGATGACTTTGCCTTCCACGGCGACGACGAATTCGCCGCGAGCCTGCTCGGCTTTGGCGTGCGCCGCGGGTTGCGTCTCTTTGTTAAAGACCACCTGGACGATGCCGGTGCGGTCGCGAATATCGAGAAAGAGCAAATTACCAAGGTCACGGCGGCGCGCGACCCAGCCCATCACGAGGGCGTCGCGGCCGTCGTCGGTGGCGCGAAGTTCGCCGCAGTAGTGTGTGCGCTTCAAGTTGCCCAGGAAATCCAACACGTCATTCCCTCTTTAAGTGGCACAGACTTTAGTCTGTGTTCTAGTTTTCTCACAGCCAAGTTCAAATGGCATGCACAGGCTGAAGCCTATGCCACAAAAGCCCGGATCTATGAATCCGCCGCTACTGTTTTCGCAGAAAATCCAACAACTCTGGTTCGGTCAGTTTTTGCTGCGAGCCATCGGCTAGCGTCTTCAGCGTCCACAAGCCTTCGGATACTTCATTATCGCCGAGAATCAGCGCGTACTTCGCGCCCAATTTGTCGGCTTGGCCGAGGGCTTTGCCGAATTTCAGCTCGACCGGTGGCAGCTCAACGCTGAAGCCGGCCTTGCGCAAATCCTTCGCGGCGCGGATGGCGGTGGCGTGCGCTCGATCGCCCATCCAAGCGACGTACACGTCGCGGCCCTGCTGCGCCTGCGCATTTCCGCTTTCCTGCAGCGACAAAATCAAGCGGTCTTCGCCGATGGCAAAACCGATGCCTTTTGTCGGCGGCCCGCCTAGTAATTCTACCAGCCCATCGTAGCGCCCGCCTCCGCAGACGGCGTTTTGCGAGCCCAGGCCCTGCGCGGTGATTTCGAACGTGGTGCGCATGTAATAGTCCAGCCCGCGCACGAGGCGCCAATTCTCGCGGTAGATCACGCCGCGCATTTCGAGCTGGTGCTTCACGGCGGCGTAGTGCGTTTTGCAGTCCTCGCACAGATGATCGGCGATACGCGGCAGCGTGGCGATAATGCCCTGCTCGCTCTCAAGTTTCGAATCGAGCACGCGCAGCGGATTTGTTTCGATGCGCCGCTGGCTGTCCGGCCCGAGCCTATCTTTCACTTTCAGAAGCTCGGCACGCAACAATTCGACGTATTTAGGCCGGCATTCGCGGCAGCCGATGGAATTGAGATCGAGCTGCACTCCCTGCAAATCGAGCCGATCGAAATACGTCATGACCATTTCGATCACTTCGGCGTCAATCGCTGGCGCGTCACTGCCGCCCAGCACTTCCGCGCCAATCTGGTAAAACTGGCGGTAGCGCCCCTTCTGCGGCCGTTCGCGCCGGAACATCGGCCCCATGTAGTAAAGCTTCACCGGCTGCGGCAGTTGCTGCATCCCATGTTCGATGTAAGCCCTACAAACAGACGCAGTTGCTTCGGGGCGAAGCGAGACTCTTACTGCCATTCCTACCAAGAGGGCCTTTTCGACGATGTCTACGGACAGTTTCGATTTCTTGGCCTTGGCTGCGTCGCTCCAATCCTCTGCAAGGGCATCTAGATCGATGAGCTTCGATTTGAAAACATTGAAATCCGATTCTCCTGAAGGTGTGAAACTGACGTCTCGGACTTCAACCATCCTAGTGGCAGCCTGACGAAATTCGTGAGCCCTACGATGGAACTCTCGATAGACCTCTGGGTCGCTGGTGACGAGCGACGTGTTCCCGAGGCGTCTACCCAAAGTCTCTAGGTTTGCGTGATGAGAATTCTCTGCAAACGTGTACATCTCTTTCCCAACAATATCGGTTTCGCCTCCAACGGCACGAGCGAATAATTCTGTTGGCTCGAAGATTGGCAGGCGAATTTCGGCGAAGCCAAAAGTGGCGAAGACTCCGTGAGCCATCTTCTCGACACGATTCCACAACGCGGTTTCGGGAGGCAGGAGGTCGCGCGTGCCACGAATCGCCTGAAACTTCCGCGGCTTTTCTTCCTTTTTGACAGCGCCTTCGCTCACTCGGTGGGTTCCTCGCGATAAATATTCTTGTAGCTGACGTAGCGCTGGGCGTAGGCGTCAATCGAGGCTTGATCGATCCCCGTCAGCATGCGCTTCACTTTTCCCGGCGAGCCCATGACCAGGCTGCCGGCAGGAATCGCAGTGCGCTCGGTGATGAGCGTTCCCGCGGCGACGATGCTGCCCGCGCCAATCGTTACGCCGTTCAAGATGACCGCCCCCATGCCAATCAAGCAGCGCGATTCGATGGTGCAGCCGTGCAGCGTCACAGAATGCCCGACGGTGACGTCATCGCCGAGAATCAGCGGATGCTCATCGCGCATGACGTGGAGCACCGACCCGTCCTGAATATTGGTGCGAGCGCCGATGCGAATGTGGTGCACGTCACCGCGAATCACCGTGCAAGGCCACACACTCGAATCCTCCCCAATCACCACGTCGCCGACAATCACGGCGGCCGGGTCGATGTACGCGGAATCAGCAATTTGCGGCCGCTTGCCGCGATACGGCCGAATGTCCGGTTGTCGAGCCAAGAGTGTCCCTTTTCTCTGCGCTTAGATCGCCCTGGTTAGCTGTGGGCAGCGCTATCTCCTTGTAGTGGCGCAATATATTGCGCCCTCCGGAAGAGACTGTGTAAACGGAATCACGTCAAGATATCATCCGCGTTGCCCGACTGACAAGGAAGCCCCGTTTGTAAGTGCCGCGGCATGCTGGACGCCGCGCCGCAACTGCGCCATCATCGCTAAGTGGAAAAACACTGCGCAAAGTGTGGGGCTGCGATGACATGTCAGCCGGAGGGAGGCTGCTGGTGCGCAGAATTGCCTCATGTGATCCCGATGCCGGCCGATTCCGAGGGATGCCTTTGCCGGAACTGCCTTCTCGCCAAAATTGAAACCCTGCAGAACGCCGCCAAAACTAAAGAAGCGTAAAGCTTTCAATCGATCTGGACCGTTGGCCCGCCGGTAGTGCCGGCAACTTCCGCGAGACGCGCGACAACGGCGCGCGCAACACTGTAGAGACTCTTAGCGCCCGCGCCATCTTCACCGAGGGACGCCACCGGCTTGCCGGTATCTCCGCCGATTCGAATGCGCGGATCAATTTCCACTTCGCCGAGCACGGGAACGCCATAAGCGATCGCGGTTTTCGAGCCTTCGCCGTGGCCAAAAATGTCCACCGCCTTGCCGCAGTGCGGGCAAGCAAACGTGCTCATGTTTTCGACCACGCCGAGAACTTCCACGTTCACCTGGCGAAACATTTCGATGGCTTTGCGAACGTCGGCAAGCGCCACTGTGGATGGCGTGGTGACGAGGACCGCGCCAGTGACGGCCACCGTCTGGATCAGCGTCAACTGCACATCGCCCGTGCCGGGTGGAAGATCAATGATCAAGTAATCCAGCTCACCCCACTCCACGCTGCGCAGGAATTGCGTGATCACGCTGTGAAGCATCGGCCCGCGCCAAATCATCGGCTTGTCACCGGGATTCAGCAGGCCCATGGAAATCATTTTCAGCCCCTGCGTTTGCACGGGAAACATCCGCTTGTCCGCGGTGGCCTCCGGTTGCTGAGTCGCCCCGAGCATGATTGGCACGTTTGGCCCGTAAACGTCAGCGTCGAGCAAGCCCACTTTGTGGCCGAGCTTCACTAGCGCTAGCGCGAGATTCACGGCAACAGTGGTCTTGCCGACGCCGCCTTTGCCACTGGCAACAGCGACGAGATTTTTTACGCCCGGAATCGGATGGCGTTCGGGCTGCTGCATGGGTGCTGGGCCTGGTGGCATTTCGTTTTCCTCAATGAACGTGGCGAAATAAAGCCGCGTCTACAGTTTTTGGATTAGGCGTTGGTGCCGTGGCACTTTTTGTACTTCTTGCCGGAACCACAGGGGCAAGGATCGTTGCGCCCCACTTTTGCACCGGCACGTACTGGCTTCGGTGGTTCGGCTTGCGCGGGGCCGGTTTGATACTGCAAATCTTTTTGCTGGCGCTGCTGCCGGCGCTCAAT
>JBGPDI010000127.1:0-14515 GCA_041482215.1 Candidatus Acidiferrum sp.
GTTTCGAACAGATTCTGGCACATCGTATCGGTTGTCAAAGAGCAAAGCCCCCCTGTCCAGCAGAAAGGCACATCCACAGCCCAACGAGTATCCCAAGACACCGTAAGAATGTCAACACCTGATTAACGATTTCCACAGACTTCCTCAGCCTCCGCTCGGCCCCCTCAAACGTTCCCAATGCGCTCTTAGGATGCTAGCTTATTCGTCAGATTTCTGTCGTGTATCATGAAATGGTGATGCCACAAGTTGAGTGGCCTTCAAGCCTTTTGGCCGGGAGGCGATCATGGCTGATCAAAACGAGAGCAGCTTCAAGGCACTTGTGAGATTCGCCTTGTCAACAATAGGTTTTGTTTGTTGTATTACTCTCGCTGAGGGGGCGGCTCTCGCCCAATCCTCGTTACCACCCACAGCGCGCGTTGTGGGCCATGTCTTTTGCGCCGACACAAAAGCCCCTGCAAGACTAGCCACCGTAACTCTTCGTCCGGTTCCTGCAAGAACAGCAATGGGAGGCTTTCGATGGCCAGACAGCGAATGGATACAGGAGGCGCCGCCGCTATATACAGTGATGACGGACAAGGATGGCGCGTTTGCTGCCGAGCCCGTGGAATCAGGATTCTATTACGTCCTGGCAGAGTTGCCTGGCTACTTGAACCAGGTTTGGCAGTTCACCGAGGACGAACTGAAGTATCCGTCTTCTAAAACATTGGATCTCATCGACCATAGCTTCCCAAAGGTTAAGGTTGACCAGGGTCAAACTGCCGAGATCGAGATTCAGCTCCAGCGCGGCGCTGCATTGAACGGAAACATTCGATACGACGATGGCAGTCCTGCTGTCGGACTCACAATTCAGTTGCTCCGGGAGCATAAAGAAGCAAAGCAGGGGGCAGAAGCACCGCCCACTTTTCGGCTGATGCCTTTCAGCCCGAAAACAGATGACTGGGGATATTTTCGGATAGCAGGTCTGCCCGCGGGCAATGTCATTGTGAAATGCACGCTGCGACAGGTGAGGGCGGTGATGCCACAGAGAGCAGGCGGCCACAGTATCTTAGGCGCTGCTCATGATGGGTTCATTGAAGAAGACGCAACACCAGAGCAGACAATAGACATTTATTCTGGAGGAGTGTTCCACAACAAAGATGCCACGCCGATCAAGCTCGCCGCAGGCGCCGAGGTTTCGGGGACAGACATTGTTATCCCCGTCGACAAGATTTACCGCGTCTCAGGATTGGTCGCCTCCCTCGAGGACGATCACACTATCAATAGGGGTTTGGTCGAACTGCTCTATGCGGAGGATGGCTTAAAGGTCTCGGAATCTAAGATTGGAACGGACGGCTCCTTTCACTTTGCGTTCGTTCCCAAGGGCGAGTATCAGCTTTCTGTGAGTGCTTCCGACGTTCAAGTGCTAAACAATTGGTCGAAGTCAACTGGAAGAACTTTTCAAGCCTATGAACCTTCTAAACAGCCTCTGAGCGTCGTGGATCATGATCTTAACGACGTTGTTGTTCACTTGAAACCCAAGTCCAGTAATTCGCAGTAGGCTACTTAAGATCTCCGCCTCTTCTATGTGTGGGGCAGCTGCGTGAGTTTTGTGCGCGCGGCTGCTAGGATGGCGGGCAGAGGATCAGAAGCTCTGCCGCCGTGCGCTCCAACCTAAGCCAAGAACTACTCAAACACATCCGGTCGGCAGAATTCCTGCGACCGGGAGACCGTCTTGGTGTCGCGGTGTCGGGCGGGGCTGATTCGGTGGCGCTGCTGCTGTTGTTTCTGGAGTTGCGGGAGAAGCTGGGCATCGTACTTAGTGTGGTGCACTTCAATCACAAATTGCGTGGCAAAGCTTCCGACGCGGATGAACAATTTGTAGCGAAGCTGGCGGCGAAGCATGGACTGGAATTTCACACGGCTTCGGTATACGTTGCGAAAAAAGCCAAGCGCGAGAAGGCCAATCTCGAAGACACGGCGCGGCGCGCCCGGTATGACTACTTCCGTTCGCTGACAGAATCCGGAACCTGCGAGCGAATTGCGGTGGCTCACACAGCTGACGATCAGGCGGAAACCGTGCTGGCGCATATTCTGCGCGGGACGGGACTCGCGGGGTTAGGCGGAATCCATCCTATGGCCGGAGCAGTCATTCGTCCTCTGCTAAACGTTCGCCGCAGCGAGCTTCGGCGTTTTCTGCGCACCCAAAAACAAATCTGGCGCGAAGATGCCACCAACCGCGACACAAAGAGGATGCGCGCGCGCATTCGAAAGAAGCTTCTTCCCCTATTGGAGAAACAATTTCAGCCGGCCATCGTCGAACATTTGGCAACGCTAGCGGATCTCGCGCGGGAGGACGAGGCATTCCTAGATGCCATTGCGACTGAACGATTGAGTGCGCTGGTTCAAGAGAGTGGAAAGGAAGCGCGAATCACCTTCGATGATTTGCTCCAGCCGCTGAAAAAAGGGGGATTTAGTGCGAAGAACGAAGAAAACACAGTTAAGACAAATGAAATGGAGTGGATGACGGCACTTAGCAAGCGCCTGGTGCGTCAAATGGTGGATCGCATCAAACCGCGCGCGGGGCAGCTCGGTGCACGGCATGTGGAATCGGTGCTCGAACTCGCGCGAAGCGGACGAAGCGGCAGCTCACTCTTTTTGCCCGGAGGAGTAGAAATTCGCAGGGAGCGCAACGCGCTCGTTTTTCGAGCCATCGAAAATAGCGGAATACGATCAACTCGCACCGCGTCGAAGGAATTTTCCTACAGCATCGATTTAGCGAGCGGCACACGCGGCATTCGCGTCGAGGAACTGGGTTGTGTATTCCGCTTCAGAGAGATTGACTGGCCTCGCAAGAGAGGGGAAACTAGTAAGGATGGGGGAGTGCTGGACCGCGCGCGGTTGCGTTTTCCATTGGTCCTACGCAACTGGTGCCCCGGAGACCGACTTCGCCCGCAGGGACACCAGAGTGCACACAAGCTGAAGCGCTTGCTGAACGAAAAGCGCATCAGCCGGTGGGAGCGCGACGGCTGGCCAGTACTGACAAGCGGCGGGATTCTAGTGTGGGCGCGCGGCTTCGCAGTGGCCGCAGAATTTGCCGCAAACGAAGGGACCCGAACGGGCATCTTGATCGTCGAGGAAAAAATTTGAGCAGCCGGAATGGAGCGTCGTACTCAGCGGCGCGCATCGCCACCCGCGTGACAGCTTTGGGAAAAGAAGTTTCGCGCGAGTACAAAGGGCGGCGGCTGGATGTGGTCGTAACGCTCGATCGCGGTTTTGTTTTCGCGGCGGACCTGATGCGGCAGATCGACGCGCCGGTTGTTTGCCACTTCGTGCGCGAAGAAGTGCGGGACGTTGAGCACAGCGGTCACGCGCGGCGCGAAGTTTTTTTTGGGGCGGGTCCGGAATTAAAAGGCCGGGACGTCCTGGTCATTGATGCCGTGCTGGAAAGCGGCGTGACCCAGGAATTTTTGCTGCGGCGGCTGGGCGAAGGCCAGCCGCGCTCGATTCGCTTGGCCGTGTTGTTGGACAAGCCGGCGAAGCGGCGGGTAGCTCTGGAGCCTGATTACTTTGGCTTCCGAACCGCATCTAATGAAATGTGGGTTGGCTACGGCCTGGCAGCGCCCAATGGTACGGGGCGCAACCTCCGGCAGCTTTCATCCGGGGCGCAAGGGACGCCCAGGAAAAGCGGCAAGAGACGGAAGAAGTGAGCAGAAGTTGATTTTGCAACAAGTTGCAGAATTTGTGAGGACAAAGTGAATTCTGGTTCAACACTAAAAACTATTCTTTTTTGGCTTTCTATCGTGCTCCTGGGCGTGATGCTCTGGAGGCTGGTGTCCACCAATGGGGCCCAGCAACGCGAAGACACACCTACCTATAGCATGTGGCTGCAAAAGGTCGACGCGGGCGAGGTAAAGGAAGTCACGATGTACCTCAAGCCCAACAGCTACGACCTGCAGGGCGAGTACGTGAAGCCCGCAAACATGAAATTCCAGGTCAGCATCCCGAAGGAAGACGCGCCGACGGTCACGAAGGCACTAAGGGACAAAGCAGTCTCGCTGAAAGTGAAGGAAGTAAACAGCGGCGACTGGTTGCTGATCTTGTTGAACGCGGCGCCGCTAATTCTCCTGGTAGGCTTCTGCCTGTTCTTGATGCGGCAGATGCAATCGGGCGGCAACAAGGCATTGAGCTTTGGCAAGTCCCGCGCGCGGCTGCTCTCCGCGCAACAAAAGAAGGCCACGTTCAAAGACGTCGCTGGAACGGACGAAGCCAAAGAAGAACTACAAGAAATCATTGAGTTCCTGAAAGATCCGCAGAAATTTCAGAAGCTCGGCGGCCGAATTCCCAAGGGCGTGTTGCTGGTTGGACCTCCAGGCACGGGCAAGACTTTGCTGGCGCGCGCGATTGCCGGCGAAGCCAACGTTCCGTTCTTCTCGATTTCCGGTTCGGACTTCGTGGAAATGTTTGTCGGCGTCGGCGCGAGCCGCGTGCGCGATCTATTCGAACAGGGCAAAAAGAATGCCCCGTGCATCATTTTCATTGATGAAATTGACGCTGTCGGCCGGCACCGCGGTGCTGGTCTCGGCGGCGGACACGACGAGCGCGAACAGACCTTGAACGCACTGCTCGTGGAGATGGATGGTTTCGAAACAAACGAAGGCGTGATCCTGATCGCCGCCACAAACCGCCCCGACGTGCTGGATCCGGCGCTACTGCGGCCCGGCCGCTTCGACCGCCGCGTAGTGGTTGCTCGTCCCGACGTGAAGGGCCGCGAAGAAATTCTCCGCGTGCACACTCGCAAAGTCCCCATCAGCGACGACGTGGATCTTTCCATCATCGCGCGTGGCACACCGGGATTCTCCGGCGCCGACCTCGCGAATCTGGTGAATGAAGCCGCTTTGTGGGCCGCGCGCCAGAACCGCAAAATGGTCATGATGATCGATTTCGAAATGTCCAAAGACAAAGTGATGATGGGCGTCGAGCGACGGTCCATGATCCTTTCGGACGAAGAGAAGAAAAACACCGCGTATCACGAGGCGGGCCACGCGCTGGTTGCAGCGATGACTCCAGGCGCTGATCCAGTTCACAAAGTCACGATCATTCCGCGCGGCATGGCTCTCGGCCTGACGATGCAGTTGCCGGAAGACGACAAGCACACCTACACACGCGGCTATCTGGAAACGATGCTCGCCGTGCTGATGGGCGGGCGTTCCGCGGAAGAGATTTTCCTCGGCCACATCACCACCGGCGCGGGCAACGACATCGAACGCGCTACCGACATCGCCCGCAACATGGTTTGCGAATGGGGCATGAGCGAGCTCGGGCCACTGGCCTACGGGAAGAAAGACGAAGCCATCTTCCTCGGCCGCGAAATCGCCCAGCACCGCGACTATTCCGAAGACACTGCCATCCAAATTGACAAGGAAGTGAAGCGCATCGTCAACGGTGGCTATGAGCGCGCGACGAACCTTCTCATGAACAATCGCGAGACGCTCGAGCGAATCGCTCAGGCGCTGCTCGAACGTGAAGTGATCGACGCCAACGAAGTAAAACTACTGATGGAAAACAAGCCGCTGCCGGATAAACCGCGCACTCCTCCCACGCCGCCGCCGCAGGCTGCGACGAGCACAGACCCCAAGGTGGTTCGACCTGAGTTGCGGCCGGCCCCAGGCTTTACACGCGGAGAAAATCCGGCCAAGGCCTAGCTACTTTTTCTTGTGAAATTTACCTCAGGGGCATCCGCCGCGGCGGGTGCCCTGTTTTTTTGCATTGTAGGAGTACAATACCGCGTATGGGGAACCGCTCTACTGAAAACCTCCACGTAACCTGCCCGTGCTGCCAGGCGAAGTTGACTGTCGATCCGATCTTTGGCGCGGTGCTTGCGCACGAGGCGCCCGCGAAAGCGGGCCCGAACGTGGACCTGTCCGATGCACAGAAAATTCTCGCCGAACAGAATCGCCAGCGCGAAGACAAATTTGCGGATTCCTGGTTCCAGGAATCGAACAAGGAAGACATCCTCGCCAAGAAATTCGAAGAGGCCATGAAGAAGGCCAAGGACACCCCGGCCACTAAGCCCATCCGCGATTTCGATCTCGATTAGTACCACCCCACTGCAGCGCGCATTTATTTCATTTTTTGCTCTGCGATAACTCTGTGCTCTCTGCGTCTCTGCGTTATCCTTTTCGCTTGCACTCGCGCTAGACTTGTTTCCGCCAATGAATCAACGCAAACGCTTTCGCCTCAATCTCAATTCCCAAACACTAGTCCTTGGGGAGGGTACTCTCGTGATGGGCGTGCTCAACGTAACCCCGGACAGTTTCTCCGATGGTAGAAAGTTTTTTGACGCGCAGCGTGCCATCGAGCACGCCGTGCAAATGGAAAAAGCCGGCGCCGACCTACTCGACATCGGCGCCGAATCCACGCGACCCGGCTCTCAAGGAATTTCTGCCGAAGAAGAATTGCAAAGGCTTCTGCCCGTGCTCGGCGACCTGCGCCGTCTCCTTAAAATTCCGATCTCCATCGACACGCAAAAAGTGGAGGTCGCGGAAGCCGCGCTCGACGCCGGCGCGCAGATCATCAATGACATTTCCGGATTACAGAGCGAGCCACGCATCGCTGAGCTTGCCGCGCGGTGCCGCGTCCCGCTCATCCTCATGCACATGCGCGGAGAGCCGCGCACCATGCAGGCCGGGCCGTTTGCGCGAGACGTGATGAAAGACGTCCTGCAAGGCCTGCGCCGTTCCGTGGCCATCGCTCGCAGAGCCGGCGTCGCGAAATCGCGGATCATCCTCGACCCAGGTATCGGCTTCGGCAAGAGCTTCGCCCAAAATTACGAATTACTGCAAAAACTTCCGCAACTCGCAAAGCTTGGCTATCCGCTCCTGGTAGGAACTTCGCGAAAGGGATTCCTCGGCGCGGCCTTGGCCCGGGATGGCAAACCTGCTCCTCCGGAAGAGCGCATCTGGGGCACCGCCGCAACGGTTACTGCGAGCATCTTGAACGGCGCACACATCGTCCGCGTTCACGACGTCGCCGAAATGGCCCAAGTCGCGCGCGTCGCCGATTGCCTCCTCAACCCGAAACAAAGACCAAGAAACTAAACGCAGAGACGCGAAGGACGCAGAGAAAAATTCCTGCGGGATGCCCGTTCGGCGATTCCTTCGGTATAATCCGCAGGCAAACGAGTCACGCAAACGCCACATCGAACTATCAAGAAAAGAGAGCCGCTTAATGCCGCGCCGCGCAATTTTCCAACTCTTCCCGATCATTTGCTTCCTTGTTGATACAACGCCAGCCGCGGGGCAACTTCCGCCTGTAAAGAAGGACCCATTGAGCACGCTGCAGAGCGCTCAGGGAAAGGCAGGTTGCTCAACAACCGAGGCATCTTCGTGTGCGGAGGCCGCGGCAAAGATCTTGCCAATCGTGATGGGCCCGTCGCCGATCGAGGAAAATCTGCGGCGGCTGAGCGACGAGATCGGTGGACGCGTGACCGGCTCGCCAGAGATGGCCAAAGCCGTGGAGTGGGGAGTCGGAGCGTTTCGCGCCGCGGGTGTGAACGTTCACACGGAGAAGTACACGCTACCGTTGACGTGGAGTGAAGGCAATACGCGCCTGGAATTGCTCGGCCCAGTGAAATTTCCCCTCCGCTTGAAAGCTGTGGGCTGGTCTCCTGCAACGCTTGCGGGCGGGGTTGAAGCCAGTGTCGTGGATGTGGGTTACGGCACCAACGGTGATCTTGCGAAGGCGGGCGACTCCCTCAAGGACGCGATCCTGCTGGTCCACAGCGACATTGGTTCAACCTGGGCGGACCTGGATAGCGAATTCTATCGGCCTCCACTGATCATTGACCGGGCAGTCAAGGAAGGCTCTGCCGCCATTCTCTGGATCGGTGCGCGGGAACGGCTGCTTTTTTATCGCCACACGAATTCTCTGGGTGGCGAGATCGAAAAGATTCCGCAGGCTGTCCTGGCGCGGGAAGACGGCTTACGCTTGGCACGGACGGTCGCTGCCTATACCGGAAAAGTGCGCGTAAAATTTGAAATGCCCAACAAGGTTGGCGGGCCCATCGGGCAGGAAAATGTTGTGGGCGAAATCCGCGGCTACGAGAAACCGGATGAAATCGTAATCCTGGGCGCGCATTTGGATTCCTGGGATTTGGGCACAGGCGCGCTGGACAACGGCTGCAATGCGGCGCTTGTGATTGAGGCAGCGCGAGCGATCAAGGCTACCGGGCTTTTGCCGCAGCGCACGATCCGCTTCGTGCTATTTAGCGGCGAGGAACAAGGCATGGTTGGCTCGTTCGAGTACGTTAAGTCCCATCGCGCCGAACTCGACAAAATCCGCGCCATGATCACATTTGACGATGGCATCGGCCGGGTTACAGGCTATTCGCTGGGCGGCCGGCGCGACATCGAAGCAGGTGTTCGCGAAGTTTTGAAACCACTGGAGTCCTGGGGAGCGAACAACCATACCTACGACGCCTCGTTCGGCACTGACAATTTCGATTTCATGCTCGAAGGCGTCCCCACGCTCGTGGCCAATCAAGAAGAGGCCAACTACCTGCCAAATTATCACGCCGCCTCGGACACCCTGGACAAAGTGGATATTCGCGAATTGAAGCTGCACACCGTGATCGCCGCGCTCACCGCCTGGGGCATCGCCGACCGCGCCGAGCCGCTCGGCAAGCGCCTCACACGCGCCGAACTCGATGTCCTCGTCAAGGAAACCGGCCTTGACCAGCAAATGAAACTGCTCGGCTTCTGGGACGCCTGGCAAAGCGGCGCGCGTGGGCGAAAACCCTGAGGATCGGCATCCAATCCGCATCCCGGATTTCTGCGCGACAAGCGTCTCTTAGCACGCATCTCATCTATCGCGAGGGCCTTCCCGGTATACTGGATGCGTGCCAAAGACTCCGATTGAACCGGGCACCACCGTGCGCCCAACAATTCTAGCCGTCGACTACGGCCGCGCCAGGATCGGGCTCGCGATCGCTGACTCGGAGACACAAATGCCGCAGCCGCTCAGCACCATGGAGCGCATCAATCGGAACGAAGACATGCGGCGTCTGCGAGAATTGGTGCGCGAGCACGGCGTCAAGCAGATCGTCGTGGGCCTGCCCCTGCGTCTTGATGGCACTCGCGGCGAAATGGCCGGGGAAGTGGAGCGTTTCGCGGAGCGCGTTCGAAAGCAAATTCGTGTGCCAGTCGAAATGGTGGACGAGCGCCTGACAAGCTGGGAAGCCGAACGCTTGCTGGAAGAGGTTCAGGGTAGATTTATCCACGACGACAAGCTGGGCGGCTTCAAGAAGCCGAAGAAAGTGCAAGCCAAAATGACCGTGGACGCCGTTGCCGCCGCCGTTATTTTGAAAGAGTATTTGGATCGGTCGGAGCAAACGGCACCAAAAACAGAAGTCGAATAACAAAACTAATTGGTGAGGCTGAATTGAAGAAGTTGCTCGCGCTGTTATTGTTAGTCGTGCTGATCGCCGGAGGTGCCGCGGCCTGGTTGTGGTACGGCATTACGCAGCCTTACCAGGAATTCGCGAAAGAAGGCGTCTTTGTGGATGTACCGCACGGAGCCTCGCAACGGCACGTGGCCTATCTTCTGAAAACAAATGGCGTAGTGCGCAGCGCGCTGGCGTTTGAGATTTATGCGCGGCGGCATCCGAAGCGCACGCTGCAAGCCGGCGAGTACTTCTTCGATCATGCCCTGACTGGCCGCGAAGTTTTCTGGAAGCTGGCAAACGGCCAGGTGTACCAGCAGCCTTTCACCGTGCGCGAAGGCGAAACGATGTTTGACATCGCGCGCGCATTGGACGCAGCAAAGTTCATGCCTGCGGGTGATTTCCTTTTTGCCGCGGGCGATCCCGCGCTGATTCGCGATTTTGTGCCAGGCGCGCAAACGCTCGAGGGTTTCCTCTTCCCCGCCACCTATGAACTTCCACGGCACCCTGCAGCCAGCGAATTGACCGCGGAAATGGTTCACAAATTTAAGGAAGAGTGGAAACGCATCGCCTCATCTGCTTCGGTAGGATCGAAGGAGGAGGGCGGCCACCAAAGCGTAAACAGGATCGTCACGTTGGCGTCGCTCGTAGAACGCGAAACGCCGCGGCCAGAGGAGCGTCCGCTGGTGGCAGGCGCGTTTGAAAACCGCTTGCGCAAGGGCATGCGCCTGCAGTGCGACCCTACGGTAATTTATGGCATGGAGCGGCTCGGAAAATACCAGGGTCCGCTGACGGGCAAAGACTTGAGTTTCGATTCCCTTTACAACACCTACGAGCACGGCGGACTGCCTCCCGGTCCAATTGGAAATCCCGGCGAGGCATCGTTGCGTGCCGCGCTGCAGCCGGCGCAGACGGATTATCTTTATTTCGTAGCCAACACCCAAGGCGGACATTTTTTTAGCGCTACGCTGGCGGAACACAACAAAAATGTGGTGAAGTATCGCCGGCTACTGGCAGGCCTGCCGGCGGATCCACCGCCGCCCCCGCCGCCCAGCCCGAAGAAAAAACACGCCAAGCAACAGCGAGGCAAAGCCCGATGAACCAAGAATTGAAAACAAAAAAGGCGCTGATCCTGGAGACCGCCCGCGAAATCAAGGTCCAGCAATGGACTCCGGCGGAGATCGACCAGTTGCGCCGCCGGCTCCTCGCCGAACACGGCGAGGCCGGCAAGGCCGGCTCGGAATACATCGCGGACGTTCTGAAAGACGCCGGACAAAAAGTTACGCTCAATCAGCAGGAAGAAGCCGAAGATCAGTACGAAGAGGAATTTGAGGATCTGCTGCACTTTAAGACGCTGGAAGACGCCGAAGTCAGCATAATGCGTCTGGACGAATTGATGCGCAACTTTCGCTCCAAGGGTGAGCACGCGGCCGTTGAGCGTGTCTTAAACGTCGCGCGCCTTGGCAAACGCCGCGCGGAGATGATTTCGCGCAATCACAAGGTGGAGCCTCAGAAGCGCGCTGAAAAAGAAGAAATCGCCGGATGGTTTCTCATCTGGCTGCAAACGCCGGATGCCTTCTTCGACTGGCTGGAAGTCCGCAAACTGGCGCCGGACTATCTGGCCAAGTTCCCGCAAACGGAGTCCGAGGAATGAGCACGCCGGGAATCGGCGCGCCCGGCAGCGGCGCGCTGGAATTGCCGCCCTTTTCTCTGGACGTTCAGGCGCTGGACTTGGGCAGTGGCGTCAAATCCGTGGGACTCGAATTGCTCGGAACGGAAAGTCGCGAGCCGGTCCGCGGCAAAGATGCCGCCGAAATTTGGTCCGCCGTATTCCCCGCTCTTGCCGGTGCCGAATACTATGTCGTGGATTTTTTCAGCCACATCGAGCGTGTAAGAGACTTTTGCGAGCCGCGGGAAATTGCGCTACGAGAGGCGGCCGAACGCTGCGTGGTTTTGCCCCACCCAAATCAAGAACAGTTGCGCCAGCTCTTCGAGCGATTCGAAGGCGAGACGTTCGGGATTCGAGCAGGCGCGACGGCGCAATCCGCCGATGTCGCGCTCGAGGGCGAACTCTCCAAGCTCGGCCTAGACGCCTACCAGCCGGCTTACGCCCGCTACACATTTTGCGCGATTTGCGAACCGGAAGATGGCTGGGTGACGCTGCTGAGCGATTCGCTCTGGCCCAGCGAAGTTATCCGGCGGCTGCGGCCCGCCGTTCAGCCATTTGACATCCACATTGCGCGGCCCAATTGAATGGCTCTTCGGCTGCGACTTGAATTGATGAACGGGCATCCAAGTGGTTGCTAGATTGCTCTATCTTTACGAGTGGCGACGGAACTCATTGATGCGACGTGCGAAAACATGCATGGTGCTGCTGACACTGGCGGCGATTTCTGGCGGCTGCGGCGGCCGAGCCGTTACAAATCGCACCGTTGTGACCCAAGCTCAGAAGCTGGTCGCCAAGGATGCCACGCGCGAAGAGCTTCTGGACTCCTACAATCAAATCGCCCGGGACACAAAAACATTGAACGCCACCGTTGAGCTGAAGCCGACTGCCGGCTCAAAGTACAGCGGCGTCATTGACGAGTATCACGAAGTGAAAGCCTTTCTCTTGGCCGCGCGACCGGCGGAAATTCGCGTGATCGGGCAAGCGCCCGTGATTGGAACAACAGTTTTCGACATGGCCAGTGACGGCAACACATTTCGCGTTTCGATCCCCTCGAAGAAAAAATTCCTCGTGGGAGCCGTGGCCATCGAGCGCGCCAGCAGCAAGCCCATCGAGAATTTGCGCCCTCAGCATTTGCTCGACGCGTTGCTCTGGCCGGAAATCCGCAAGGAAGAATCGGTGACCTTGCGTGAATTCAACGACGAAAACTCCAGGTATTACGTACTGACCGTTTTGCGCGGCGGCTACCAGGTGGAAGTTCTGCGTGAAATCTGGTTCGACCGCGCAGATCTGCAAGTCGCGCGCATCCAGAATTTCGGGCCAAAGGGCTTTCTGCTCTCGGATATTCATCTGGCTGACTGGCAGCCTGCGGATGCCCCTACTGCGCCAAACTCCGTGGCCGCGCCTTCGAATGCCGCAGCAACTTTCCCGCGCGCGATTCGAATCGACCGCCCGCATGATGACTACAAGCTGGATTTGAAGATCACCAAAGTCAGCCTGAACGAAACGATTCCTGCCGAACGCTTCAACCTCGAGCAACCTGCCGGGTCAGAACTGGTAAAAGTTGGCGAAGCCGCGGAGACCAAACAACCATGATGGGCGAACTCATCGGCCGCAACCTGCTCCACCGCCCGCTGCGCACGCTCATCGGCGCCATGGGAATCGCCGTGGAAGTCGCGCTCGTCGTCCTCATCGTCGGCCTGACCAGCGGCCTGCTCACTGAAACAGCTAAGCGTATCGAAGGCATCGGCGCGGACATCATGCTGCAGCCGCCGAACTCCTCTTTCCTCTTGGCATTAGGCAGCGCCCCAATGCCCATCAAAATCGGCGATAAGCTTGCTGAACTCAAGTACGTCCAATCCGTCGCCCCCGTGCTCTTCCAGTTCAACACCTCCGGCGTGGAAATCGTTTACGGAATCGATCAAGAAAGTTTTCGCGCCGTCTCCGGCGGTTTTGTTTTCCTGCAAGGCCATGACATGGAAGGCCCCGACGATATCCTCGTGGACGACATCGCCGCGAAAGTGAAAAAGATTCAGCCGGGACAGATCTATCGCATCTTTGACCACGACTGGCGCGTCGCAGGAATCGTCGAGCATGGCAAGGGTTCCCGCCTTTTCGTGCCTCTCGTCACCCTCCAGGAATTGGTGGGCGCGCGCGATAAGGCCACAATCTTTTTTGTGAAGTGCACACGCCCCGAACACACCGAAGACGTTATGGACAACATGCGCCACATCCTTCCCGGCTACGTCGTCCGCCCTCTCAAGGATTATCTTTCCTTGATGACATCGACAAATATTCCGGGCCTGGAAGCCTTCATCAACGCGATGATCGTGCTGGCGATCTCCATCGGTCTGCTAGTCATTTTTCTCACCATGTACACCACGGTGATTGAACGCACCAAAGACATCGGCGTCCTGAAATCACTTGGTGCCAATCACTGGTTCGTCATTCGAGCATTGCTCTCGGAATCTGCCGCGCTTTGTCTGCTCGGAATTGTCGCCGGCGTCGGCCTGAGCTACCTCGTGCGCGCCGCTTTCATTTGGAAATTCCCAACGCTGACGATTCTGATCACTACCGGATGGGTTCTCCGCGCCGCTGGAATTGCGCTCCTGGGCGCACTGTTTGGAGCCAGTTATCCAGCATGGTTGGCGAGCCGCAAGGACGCCGTGGAAGCTTTGTCGTACGATTAGAAATCAAGAATTAATTGTCGAATGCACAAGACCGCGGAAGATTCGCAAGCCTGTGAACCAGGCGGGATGGCTAGGCACCAATGGGAATCGCAGCTACAATACCTGAACTTGCCGAAGGGCTGATTTTCCAGGGAAAAAAGAGCGTGGAGCCGATACTCAGAACGGAAAATTTGTGGAAACTCTACCGCGCAGGCAAGGTGGACGTCCCCGCCTTGCGCGGCGTGAATTTCGAGGTCCAGCCCGGCGAATCCGTCGCGGTAATGGGCCCTTCCGGCTGCGGCAAGTCTTCCTTGCTATATGTCATCGGCGGCCTCGCCCAAGCCTCCCGCGGCAAAGTTCTCGTAGACGGCAATGACCTCACTGAACTGAGCGACTCGGCGCGCACCAAATTGCGTCGCCACAAAATCGGTTTCGTCTTCCAGCGCTTCAATCTACTCCCCACGCTCACCGCCAAAGGCAACATTGCCATCGCTCAATTTATTCATGGCGACGGATTCGACCCGCACCGCTTCGATGTCGTAACGCAAATGCTCGGTCTGGCGGGGCGCATGCATCACAAGCCCGCGGAACTCTCCGGCGGCGAGCAGCAGCGGGTGGCCATCGCCCGCGCCATCATTAACGAACCGAAAATTCTTCTGGCCGACGAGCCTACCGGCAACCTTGATTCGAAAAACTCCGAAATCGTTCTGCAAATGCTGCGTCAGCTCAACAAAGATCTCGGCCAGACCATCGTCATGATCA
>JBGPDI010000128.1:0-14485 GCA_041482215.1 Candidatus Acidiferrum sp.
CACGTCGCCGACGGCGAAAATGTGCGGCTGAGCGGTACGGTAATCCGCGTCTACTTTGATGCGGCCACGATCGTCACATTCGATGCCTGCCGCTGGCAAATTTAAACCATCCACATTCCCCGAGCGGCCGACGGCGTAAAGCAGCGCATCGGCATTGATGCGTTTCTTGCTGACGAGGTTTGCGGCGACTTTTCCATCGGGCAATTCCTCGACGCTTTCTACTTCTTCGTTCAATCGCAACGTGGCGCGCTGGTCCCGCATGTGATACGTCAGCGCCTCCACCATTTCCGTGTCAGCAAATTCCAAGAGCCGGGGCCGTTTCTCCACGATAATCACGCGCACGCCCAGCGTCGCGAACATGCACGCGTACTCCACCCCGATAACACCGCCGCCGACCACGATCAGCGTCTTCGGAATCTGGGGTATGCTTAGAATTTGGTCACTATTAATGATGGTGCGACCGTTGATGGGTACCTTTGGATTGACCGCCGGCTTGGTGCCTGTGGCGATGACCACGAACTTGGCTTCGAACTCTCCGTAGCTGTTGCTGTTCTCCACGCGGATGTGATGAGCATCGAGAAACCTTCCCATCCCATGGATGACATCAACACCATTGCGTTTGAGCTGGTCCTGGATGACTCCTACTTCATTCTCCACTACATGCTGAATGCGAAAATTCAGGTCCGCCATGGTGACTTCGCCTTCGCTGCTGTGGTTGGTCCCGTAGAAACTCTTGTCGTAGAAACCGGAAAGATGCAGTACGGCCTCGCGCATGGTCTTGCTGGGGATCGTGCCAGTATTGATGCACACGCCGCCGACCGCGGTCTGTTTTTCGATGACCGCGACGCGCTTCCCTGCTTTTGCACCTTGGATGGCGGCCCGCTGACCGCCAGGTCCGGAACCAATCACAATCAAATCATACGGCTGCATTCGAGGAGTCCTGCGCTGCGTCGTCGGCCTGGTGATTCGTCTGGTCGGCCGTTGCGTCCTTGGGAGTATAAACGACCGAGGAGCCTCGCAGGATCGTATTGCGCAGAGTATCGGTTGAGCCGGCAGCCAGGCGCATCAGATGCTCTTGTGCCGAGAAACCGTGTCCGTTTCGAATCGAACGTGGACGCGAATATGTGCCGTCCGCTCCGAGGATGCGCGCCTTCCGGGTGTCTGCAAGATATGCGGACAGAATTTCCGTGCAGACTCTTTCGCAGAGCCGCGGATCTTTGATCCGGAACGGAGCGGACGCCACAACTTCGTATCCGCGGTAGAGCTTCGGCGCAAACGTGGACATAATTTCCTGCAGCGAGACGTAATCGATTCCGCCGCTCGCTGCGGGCACACGAAGAAGCCGTGGAAGAGCGCGCGGCACGGCAACCACTCCGAAATAATTCTTTCCATTCCCGCCCCGACGCCGGCGCAACAGAAACGCGATGCACAGCGCCTTATTCAGCACGTGCGGAAACGGATGGGATGGATCGACCGTCACCGGCGTCAACATCGGTGCAACTCGGCGGTCGTAGAATGTCTTTGCCACTTTCATAGCTTTCGAATCAAGTTCGCTCACGGGCAGGATGCGGATCGAGTGTTTGTCGATTGCGGGCAGCAACTCTTCGTTCCAGCACTTATACTGATCGCGGACAAACGTCTGCATGGCCGTCGAGACTTTTTCAAGTTCCTGCGCCGCGGTCAGCTCGTCCGGCCCTATTTCGTGCGAGCCGTGTTCGATGCGCTGCAAAAAACTCGAAACGCGCACTTCCACGAACTCATCCAGATTGTTGGCGGTGATGGCAAGAAACTTGACACGCTCGAGCAGCGGATTGCCGGGATCGCGAGCCTCTTCCAGTACGCGGCGGTTGAATTCGAGCCACTGCACGTGGCGATTGAAGTAGTAGCGTGGATCGTCTAAAGCAATGGGTGCCATAAAAGTGTCGTTTGGGGACAAAGAGTGATACTCCAACTGTGTTACGGGAAGATGAATGAGCGCCAGGGTGATATGCTGCGGCCTGCCAAAGGAGGCCGGATGAGACTGTGCTTCACCATCGCCATCGTAGCGCTGCTACTCTCTGGGGCAGCGGATAGGACGCCGGCGCAATCGCCAGAATCGTCGATGGACAAGAAGATCGACGCTGTTTTTTCCAGCACGACATCGCCTGACGCGCCTGGACTGGCCGTCCTCGTCCGCAAAAATGCTAGAACCACTTTTGAACACGGCTACGGTGTACGCGAACTCCGTTCGAAAGCGAAAATTGACGCGCACACGAATTTCCGCCTTGCTTCCTTCACCAAACAATTCACGGCCATGGCGATTATGCTGCTCGTACACGATGGGAAACTGCGCTACGACGAAACGCTGGCGGAAATCTTTCCGGATTTTCCCGCTTATGGTAGAACCATCACCGTTCGAAACCTTCTGAATCACACTTCAGGCCTGCCGGATTACGAAGATTTGATGGACGCAGCCGAAAAAGTGAAGGGTCCAACCTGGACGCCGGATAAGCAAATTCAAGACAGCGAAGTTTTGGAATTGCTGAAGAAAGCTACGACTGGAAAGTTCGCGGCGGGGACGAGCTGGTCGTATAGCAATTCCGGTTACGTAATGCTCGGCATCATCGTTTCGAAAGTTTCAGGAGAATCGTATGGCGACTTTCTGCGCGAAAGAATTTTTACGCCGTTGAAAATGAGCCACACCATCGTTTTTCAAAAAGGAAAGAATGAAGTCGCGAATCGTGCCTTTGGCCACTCCAAAGAAGGCGACTCCCTGAAAGAAATCGACCAAAGCTCCACGTCTGCGACGCTCGGCGATGGCGGCATCTATGCGAATCTCGAAGATCTCGCGAGGTGGGATGATGCGTTGCGCAATCACGTTTTGTTGAGTGAAAAGGAGTTTCAGCCGGCGTTAGTGGCGGTGAAACTAAACGACGGCTCCGAGCCCCACTGGCCTACGGAGGCCAACGACGACAATTTGCATCCCGGCAAACCCGTGTCGTACGGCTTCGGCTGGTTTCTCGATCCCTATCAAGGGCGCCAGAGAATGTGGCACACAGGAAGCACGATGGGCTTTCGAACGGTGATTGAGCGATTCACGGCTGGCGACGGTCTGACCGTGATCATTCTAAACAATCGCACCGATCTCGATCCGGAAAAACTATCGCTTCAGGTTGCGGATATTGTTTCTTCTTCTAAAGACTGAGGCGCTTGCCGTGTTAGCAACGCCAGCTTCTAGAGGTTCGCGGACAAATCAAAAGCTCACAGGCTAAAGCCTGTTCTACTAAGAGAGGCCAGCGAGTTTGCCGAGGCCTTTCATTTTTGTGCGCGCGGCCATGGCGCCGTACTGTTTCATCATGGTGCGCATTTGAAGATATTGCTTGAGGACGGTGTTCACGTCCTGCACGGTGGTGCCGCTGCCCCTGGCGATGCGCTTGCGGCGTTTGCCGTCGATCACGTTGTGGTCGCGGCGCTCCTGATTGGTCATGGAATTGATAATGGCTTCGACGCGCGTGAGCTGGCCTTCGTCGACCTTGGCGTCCTTGGGAAGATTCTGTAACGGTCCCATCTTGGGCAGCATGTCGACGATTTTATCGAGCGGCCCCATCTTTCGAATCTGCTTCAACTGATCGCGGAAATCCTCGAGCGTAAAATCTTCCTTGCGAAGCTTGCGCTCGAGATCAGCGGCGGCCTTTTTATCAACAGTCTGTTCGACGCGTTCAATGAGCGACATGATGTCGCCCATGCCCAGCACGCGGGAGACGATGCGCTCTGGATAAAAAGCTTCCAGCGCGTCGTATTTTTCTCCCAAGCCGACGAACTTTACCGGCGCGCCAGTAACTTTGCCGATGCTTAGTGCTGCTCCGCCACGTGCGTCGCCATCGAGCTTGGTGAGGATTACGCCGGTAAGGCCGAGTCGCTTGTGAAATTCGCCGGCGGAGCGCACGGCGTCCTGCCCGATCATGGAATCCGCGATGAAAAGCATTTCGCTGGGCTGCAATTCTTTTTTCAGCGTGCTCAGCTCGTTCATCAACTCATCGTCAATGTGCAGACGGCCAGCCGTGTCCACCAGGATGACGTCGCTCGCAGAGAGTTTCGCTTCCTTGATCGCGCCTTTGACGATTTCGAGCGGCTTGTCCGTGCCGGCTCCGGGCCAGACGGCGATGCCGATGGCTTTCGCCACTTGCGCGAGCTGTTCCCGCGCAGCGGGACGATAGACGTCGGTGGAAACGACGAGTGGACGGTGGCCATGCTGCGAAAGCCATTTCGCGAGTTTGCCGGTGGTGGTGGTTTTGCCGGAGCCCTGCAGGCCGACGATCATCCATACAGAAGGCGGGCGCGAAGCGAAGAGCGGCTTGGCGTGCTTGCCAAGCATGGCGGCAAGCTCGTCGCGGACGACTTTGACGACTTGCTGGTCTGGCGAAAGCTGCAGCATGACTTCACTGCCGATTGCTTTCGCGCGAATGTTGGCGAGGAGTTCGTCTGCTACACCGACGTTGACGTCGCCTTCGAGCAGCGCCTCGCGAATTTCGGCCAGCGCGGCGTCTAGGTGCTCGTCGGTGAGCTTGCCCTGCCCGCGCAGATTCTTAAACGTCCTTTGCAACTTCTCTGTAAGGTTTTCAAACATGGCGCGCGCTATCGCCTCATCCTGTCCCCCCAAGAATAACAGGGCGGAGCGCGAGTGGGTATGGCCGACGAGAACAAAAATCTTGGATAATGTCCCGCGTGAGCTCAATCCAGCTGCGGCTACCTGGAGTTTACCTTCATGCTTTCGATTCGTCCTGCCACTGTTAATGATGCTCCATTGCTTTGCGCTCTGATCTGTGAACTGGCGGAGTATGAACGAGAGCGCGAGCAAGTGGTGATGACTGCCGCGGACTTGGCGAGAGACGGTTTTGGACCTCATCCAAAGTTCCGTGCTCTGCTCGCGGAATGGAACGGGCGATCGGCGGGTTATGCCTTGTTTTTCGGTTTTTACTCCACTTGGGAGGGGCGTCCGGGCCTTTTTCTGGAAGATCTTTTTGTGCGGCAGGATTTTCGCGGCAAGGGCATTGGTAAGGCGTTGCTCGCTAGTGTCGCCAACATTGCCCAGCGCGAAAAATGCTACGGCATCCGGTGGGAAGTGTTGGACTGGAATCAGCCGGCGATCGATTTCTACAAAAGACTCGGCGCGATATTCCTCGACCAATGGAAATCCGTGCTGCTGACGGGCGATGCGCTGGAGCGCGTGGCAAAAGTTGGGTAATCACTGAAGCAAGCGGAAGAGCTTTCGAATCTTGACCGACGGGATGTTTGAGATCGGTGAATGAGTTGAGAGAGCTCGCGAACGAGTGCGAGCTTAATTTGCGCCCTCGCGAGAGGGCACGATCCCGACCTGGTTTGGATTCGTGCCCCAGCGGAAAAAAACCGGTTAGAAAGTCAGCCGTACTCCGATTTGCGCAGCAAACGGAATGCCCACAGTTGTGCCAGGACCGAAGAAGTCGCCTAGGCCGCCAGCGGGAATGGCCAATTGGCTCAACCGGGTAACCGGCTGCGTGGTGGTGCAAGCGGCGTTCGCGCAAATGTCGGTGACGTTGCCCGATTGCGCTTGACCGCTCGGAACCGGCAGCGCCGCGACGTTGGTCACAAAGTTCGCGCCAGGATTATTGCGATTGAAGAGGTTGAAAAATTCGATGAATGGGGAAACCGACCAGCTCTCGTGAAACTTGAAAGGGCGGCTGACGCGCAGATCGGCCTGTATGTATGGAGTTCCCCGGAATTCATCCATGGTCGTAAGGATTCCGTTGACGGAGATTCGTCCGCTGCCGTCGGCCGTGGTGATCACGAATGGACGAGCGCCTTCGCCCTGGATCAGAGTAGTGACTTCGAATCCGCCTGGGGCGTGGAAAGTTCCAGCGAGCACGGCGCGATGGCGGACGTCTTCGCCGGATGGTCCGTAATCGCCGGGGGCGAATGGGTTGGAGGTATCGCACACGGCGTTGACGTAATCGAAGAGTTCGCCCAGGACACAGCCGTAGGTTTTCGCGGAGGAAAGCGTGTAGTTGGCAACAAGACTCAAGCGCCTGGCCACATTTCCCTGCAAGTGCAACGCGAATGCATTGTACCGGGAGCGATTGTCGCTGCGGAATACGGAGATCCCCGTATCGTAATCGTAGCGGCGGTAGCCGTGCACACCGGTCTCGAGGATCCAGTCCGCGCTCAATACCCAGTTGGCGTTGAAGGCGTGCTGAATGCCGGCAGTGGCGTGGAGCGCATATGGCGTGTGGTAATTCGGATCGATCAACGACGGCGCGCCAGACGCATTCAGAATGTTGAAATTGTTTACGGCGTTGAAAGCTTCCACCCAACCGTTCTGCGCGAGGTCGCTGTAATAGAGCCCAGCGCCGCCGCGGATGACGGTGTTTCCGGATGAGCCGAGGCCGTACGCGAATCCCACCCGTGGAGCGAAGGCTTTGCGATAGTCGTGCGGAATTCCGGAGATGATGCCGTTCCCGGTGAGCGCTGCGTTCAGGCTCTGATCATGGCCGGAAGCGATGAAAAGGCCGAACGTGGTGTCGTAGCGAAGGCCGTAGTTCAGAGTGAGGCGAGGACTAACGCGCCACGAATCCTCGGCGTAGAGACCGAGGCGCTGCACATTTTGCGAAAAGCTGCCGTCGCCCGCGGGAGTGGCCGTGCATGAGCTGCCGGGGGTGATTTCGTCAGATGGCTCATCTGAACAGACGGTCATGTCGGTGGCGAATTGCTCCTCGTTGGCGGCGTAGTCGGAGGGATTTAGGACGAAGGAGACAAGGTTTTCTGAGTTGGCCGTTAACGCGCCGCTCAACACGGGTTCATGAATGAAATTGATGCCGAACCGCGGTGCATGCCTGCCGGAGACGTGGCTCATGTCGTAGCGGAACTGGTACTTCTCCTGATTTCGCAGGACCGGAAACGCAGTGACGGCGGTGGCGAACTGATTGTCGCCAAATGTCTCTAGCCCCGAAACCGTGTTCGAGGTGGTACTGAAGGGAAATGCCAGTGCGAAGCCCAGGTCGGAATTGCGCGATTGCGTGAGATGCAAACCGCTATAGCCGAAGACAAAGGACCCGACCCATTCGGGACTGAACGCGAACTGATTGCTGAGGACGATGTTCACGTAATTGTTGTGGGTCGTGGCGCCGGTGGATGGCAGGGTAGCCTGCTCGACGAGTGCATTGCGCGTGATGTAGCTATCGGCCGCGGCACGAAAGAACCACTGCGAGCGCGGACTTTGCGCCCAGTCGAGTCGAATCAGGCCGAGATAATCGCGGAACGGCACGGTAACACTCGACGGCACGGGAATGTCAGTGACCGTTGTTCCGCCTACGCTCACCAATCCATCAGCGGCGAGTTGCGATAAATCATTGAACTGCGCCTGGCTGTCCGGGCTGTAAGCGATGCTGGCGTTCTCGTGCACGTATTCGAATGAGGAAAAGAACCAGAGCTTGTCTTTGATGAGCGGTCCGCCGAGCGTGCCCACGTAATTCTGGCGGGAGAAAGGCTGCTTCGGATCGGGCGCAGGGTTTTCAATCGGGAAGCGTGCATTAAGCAAGGCAGCACGCTCGTAGACAGCACCGGACCCGTGCCAAAAATTCGTCCCCGCCTTGGTGGTAATCACAACAGATCCCGCCGTTGTGCGGCCAGTATCCGCATCCGCTAGAGCTGTTCGAAACGCAAATTCTTGGATGGCATCCGGCGAAAAATTCTGCAGAAACCCACCGATCCAGTCGTCGGAATTGTCGGCGCCATCCACGGAAAGATCGTTGTTCAAACCGGAGCTCCCGCCAGTGGAAACCGCCGTGATGCGCGCCTTGGTGGGGTCCGAGGGCTCGACGGGTTCCGTGCCCGGTGCCAAATACGCGATGTTTGCAAAGCTGCGCGCTGCGAGGGGAATTGTTTCGAGGTCCTGGCTCGTAATAATGGATTGACGCACTGCGCTTGTAGTTTCAATGGGTTGAGTGGTAATGGATCCTGTCCCATCCAGTGTTATGGTCTGCTGCACGACCTGGGGCTTCAATGTAACGGTGATTTCCCGCACCGAACTCACAATCAGCTTCACGTTTGAATCGGCTTCCGCAAAACCACTTGCCTTAACTTTCACGTGATAATTGCCTGGCGGCAATTCGTCGATGCGGAATTCGCCTCTGGAATCGCTGACCATTTCGCGCTCGAGCGAAGATTCCGCCGCACGTACTACGATTCTCGCCCCGGGCACAACCGCACCACTCGCATCTTGCACCACGCCGCGGAGCGAGCCACGTGAGTTCTGGCCCAACAGCGCGAACGGCTGAAGAGCAAGAAACACAAATAAGAAAAGTGCGGTTCCGTAGTAACCGAGGCGCTTCTGGAAAAACTGGCTAGTCATGGTGGGAACTAGGCTATGGAAAGGTGAGCTCTACTACCACAGGTCGTAGTTAAGTCGTGGAAGCACGAAGGGAATTACGCCAGCGGGCGCAAACAAACCCTTGACGCTAGTGAAGGAATAGTTCCAGCAGCCGATGTACTGCGGATAAAGTTGCGGGCAAGACCAGCAGGACTCCGACGGAAACTGCAATCATAACGGTGGAACTTGAGACTAGAGTTCGCGTCCGCAGAGGCGTCACTGCTTGTAGAGTCTGGATTCGGAGCAAGCGATCAACACGCGCGGCAAGATCCTGGTCCGCGGAGAGAAGCGCCGTCTGCAGGAAAGTCAGGCGCGGCAAAGCTCCGAGCCGCGCCAGACGCAGGAGTGCCGCAGCGAGAGAAAGTGCCCGATAGGAATCTCCGCGTACGGCTTCATCGTCGGCGGCCCATTCCGAGAATCTTGCCCAATTCTGTTCGAGTGCGGCGAAGCCGCGGAGGAGAGGGATGGGACGCCGTGAAAGCAGGAGAAAAAGGCGCTTGAGATTATCGCGAGAAATGCGATGAGCATGCTCGTGTTGCAGAGCCAAATCGAGCTCCTCCGCGGAAAGAAAACGAAGAACGGTTTGAGAAACGACCAGATGTGAATGAATGACCCCGATGAGCGCCAAGAGCGGGAAGTCCTTCTGGATAATGACGACTTTTGATGGTCCGCCAGGCAGAAGAGTTTCACATCCAGCCTGCTGCCAGTCCTGTTTGCAGCGAACGGATGCAGCGATGGCGCGCGCGGCGCGGGCGATGGAACCAGCACAGCTCGCGGCTCCTAAGAGTGCCAGGATCAGGCAAACAAGGCCAATGCGTTCCGAAGTCGCTTGCGGTTCCAGCCACAAATAACTGGGCACACACAATCCAAGCACCGCACCCACACCAAGCGTGAAAGGCAGCATTCGAATGAGGAAGAGAAAACGAGCAGCGGAACGCGGCCGCATTGTTTCCGCAATTCGAATGGCCGCACGCGACGCAACGCTAATCGCGAAACCTACGGCCGCACTTACGACGAAATAGGAGACCAGGCAAAGACATACAAGTCTCAAGCCATACGAGAGGATCATGACTGGCCTCGCTTGAGAATTTCACGGCGCTTCGTTCGAATCTTTTGTTCGAGTTCATCGAGCAGCACGGCATCGTGTCCGCCGACCGCATCCAAAAAACAAGAAAGTAACAATTCGCGCGAGGGATGCGGCCCGGCAAGGAATCCCGCAAGAATATTTTCCGCCCGGCGGCGCTCCCATTCCTGGCTTGTGAAACGCGGCGAATAAAGAAACGCGCGTTCCGGCATGCGGCGATCGAGCAGACCCTTTTTATAGAGGCGGTCAAGAGTTGTCATGACCGTGGTATACGCGAGCGGGCGATCCAATTTTTGAGCAACATCGCGCACGTTGCACTCGCCGCGCGACCACAAAATCTGCATCAATTCGAACTCCAGGCGGCCGAGCGAAAGTTGCTGCGCTGCGTCATTGCGCCGCGCGACGCGATTTTTGAGAAAGCGAATCATTTTCGTGAACGCCACTCGGGGGATCGAACAAGCGGCAAGAGGGTATTCTACGCCTCCTCGGAGTTGAGGCGTGAGTGCAAATATTGCGTGAAAACAACGTGGGTCAGGCTCGCTCTGCTAGATGATCCTGAGTCACCTGCAAGCGACAGAAAGCTCGAAACGTAAAAGGTCGGCCAACACCCGGTTTGTCTTAAAGACGCATGAATGCGGCGCCAGGTTACACATCATTCTCGAAAAAAAAGAGCGATGGGGCAAACCCATCGCTCTCTCCTTTGAGAATTTTTAGCCCTTCGGCGCCCAGGCTGCGGCGATCAGGTCGTGGTCGAAGGCCGGTGGCACCTGCTTGAAGCAGGCGTAGCGGTAAAGAGCAGCGTTGAAGATGCCCTGGACGGCGGACATGACGACCGAGAGCAGCACGAAGTAGATGATCAGCAGCGGAAGGCCAATGAGCAGGGCGGTCGCGCCGAAGAGAACGATGGAGGCGATCCACATGCCGATGGCGGGGAGCGTCAGCAGCATGGAGATCAGGCCGAAGCTGAAGCCGCCGATAACTTTTTCTCCCCACGTATCGCGAAAAAGTTTGGAGGAGCGCTTCACGGCGTCGATGGGGGTGAGGCCCTCAAAGGCCAGGACGGGGACCACGAAGTAGCAGGCCAGCGCCCAGGCGATGCCGATGAACCTCATGATGATGCGGCCGATCAGGCCCATGCGCTCTTCGAGAGAACGCAGGATGACACCGACAGTGGCGGCGACGAGGGCCCACTGAAAAATCGTGAACTTGCGTTCCCAGGCGAGTTCGATGCCGTCGCGGAAAGTCCAAGAGCCACCCATCAAGCGGCTATTGGCGACGCCGACGAGCGCCACGTTGAAGAATACGATTACGAAATAGTTCGCGACATACAAAGTGAACATGCCGACCAGGAAAAACGGCGACTGGTTGGGATGGAACGGCTCGCCGGCGGCCAGAGCCGCGGCTCTGGCGGGCAACATGAGGAACGCGCCGCCAGTGGCGATTGTGGCCGTGACAAGAAGACACGCAACGGCCGAGAGAATCGGAAAGAGCATCAGTTGTTTGTCGGAACGGAGAATGGTGAAGCTCTGCTTAACGAGCTCCCAACTTCTAGAAAATTTACCCATCGCAGCCTCCCACGCAGTCGGAAACGACGGAAAAGTGACCCATGGATATTTTGGGGAAACGGCCTGCCGGATCCAATAGTACGCCGGATGCACGTCTTCGGGACAGGTGCCGAATATGACAAAACGTCTGAATGTCTGAACGTCCAAAGGTCTGAACGTCCCGACCCGGTCGGGGCCGTCGAAGCGAGCTTCGAGGGCCAAAGCGGGAGCTGAAAGTGGCTCCCGCACTCCAAAGGGGGTACACCCTCCGTCGTGAGGAAAAAGGTGCGTAAGTGATTGACGATAAAAAGGTTGCGAGGTTGCCGTTGTGTAGGTATGGCTGTAATCGCATGAATCTAAGAGACTTGGAGGCGGTGAAGGAAGCAAAGGATTTAGCTGGACTGCGTCGTAATTGTCTGAACGTGGAAACGTTTGAACGTCTAAACGTCTTGACCCGGTTGGGATCTCCGCTCCACAACGGACGCCGAGCTTCGATTGGGGAGAGGAGAGACATGGACTAAGACTGCGGAACGCGAGTGGGCGGAAATGGGGCTCGGGATACACACAGAAGTTTAGCATATAAGTACTATGCGTGTCCATTACTTTCTGTGTATCATTCGAACGGAACGGTAAGGTGTTGAAACGAATGCAGATTGAGATACCGAAGTGCGGGGATTGGTGTGCGGGATTTGATTGCTATACGCTATTGGCGTAGGGTGGGAATGAGTGTAAAGCGCGCGAGGCTGGCACGAGGAAACGGTAATGGCGAAGAGGAAGATTTTCGAGGAGTTGATGGGCGGCGTGGAGGCGATGAAGAAGCATCGCGAGGGGAAACTGACGCTGCGAAGTTACAAGGAAGAAGTGACGCCGCTTCCCGCGGTGGATTCCAAGTTTATTCGCGAGACCCGGAAAAGGATGCGGTGTTCGCGAGCCGTGTTTGCGCGAAAACTGCGGATCAACAAAAGAACATTGGAAAAATGGGAGCAGGGGCGAGCCAAGCCGAATCCTCAGGCGGCGGCGTTGGTACTGCTGGTGCGGCGGTATCCCGACACGTTGGAGCGGCTGGAGAAGGCCATCCTGCAAGATTATGGAACAGGGATTTGGAAGGGTGACTTGAAAGCAATGCGAAGGAACCGCGTCCAGCGCATGTGACAATAGGAGTAGTGGCGCAATCGCGAATAAGCAAGGAGCGCTAAGTGACGCGCACTGGAACGATAGCGTGGTCGGTGCTCGGGATTGTTGGTTTCGTCTTGCTGCTGTTTTTCGGTGCTTGTGCTGCCGTTATGGGTTTCGCGGTATCAACGGACGCTCCTCACGCCTGGAAGGGGGATGTACGATACGGCTTGATTCTTGGGCTGATCGCGGTCGCATTGATCCTTCCCGCGATTTTTTTGCTCAGAGGTTCGATCCGCCGCCTGCGGTCATTGCGCCAGCCGCAAGAGATTCTGACTCCAAAGTATAGGCCTCCCGAACCAAGAGCCTGATGGGCCTACACACCTACATCCTTTGAGGAGATTGAGAAGGCATGTATGTTTAGCCTCTCACCATCGTGTTCGCGCTTCCTGAAATTTAGGTACTCGTCAATTTCTTGTTCTAGCTGCCGGGCCTCTGGCTCAGTCAAGACAGATATTTCGGACTCCTTCTTTCCGCCGATTGAATTGAACGATGTTCCCAGCCTGAGGCCTCGTCCTCGTGTTAGCCACCAGCGATCGTGAATGGGCAGATCACCGCTGGGCGTCCCGACCACGACGATTTCGTTCTGCGGTGGAGACTGATCTGAAATCCGGCGCCATTGTCGCTGGTATATTTCTTCGATTCTTACTCCGCTCTCCCGCGCATCCTGATGTTTCTTGCTTGTCAGAATTGAGACTGAAATGTTTGCCGAGCTTCCGATGACCAACTGCAGTACTTCGAGATCTTCGGGTCCAAAGAATGGATCGCAAATTTTCAGATACTCCTGCACGTTCTGGGCAAGCCATTGCCTAAGAAATTCGATTGCGGTCTCCCTTTCCCCGCTGTGGACAACGATGCCGGAGTGATCGGTTCGGGCTGCGGCATGACGGACAGAGTCTCGAAGCTTTCCTGCTGAGCGTCCTCCCAATAGGTAGGCGAGTTCGCAACCGATCAAAGTCGCTTCATACAACCCTCTGATAAGTCGACGGGCCTCCTCTGCGTGGGAGCGTCTTCGAATGTCGTTTTCCACTGCCCAAGAAAGTATTGGATAGGCGTGATTGAGGGGCATCCTACTTGCCATCTCCACATAAATTCTCGTATTTCCGACAGGCAGAGGCTCAACTCTGTTCGCATTGAGCTTACCAAGGAGCGTCCACATTGTAGAGGCTATCTCTTGTGGTTCGGCTTGTTTCGGAATTGCGTCCGTGGAGCCTTGGGATATCTTTTTGCTCATCTCCTGAAATTCGATCCGCTCGCGCGCCCGTTCGCGGGCTTCGTCATCGTCAAACGATGCAGCGAGGGAGTTGGCGAGTTCAGGGTCAATCCCATGTGCGAAATCGACCATCCTCCGTCGAGTTTCGTCCGCTTCTGGATCGTCGATCTTCGTCGTGTTCCCTACTGTTTCCCGAATACACTGCTTGCAGAATGCTAGGTCCACTTCTCTTGCAATTCTGGAAATTGCCTCATAGCGGTCGATACGATCTATCATTGACGGTATTTGGTCCGCCATAACTTTAGCTTCGCGGAGTAAAACCGCGCGAGCCGTAATGTCGACCTCAGTACACGTCCCGCAAAGGGTCGCAAGTACAAAAACTCTATCGGAAAGATTTGGAACCTGCTTCCCGGCCGCTATTAAGACTTCCCATGGGAAAGGCCGCAACCTGGATAGTTTCGCGATATGAGCGTTTGCGAGAATCTGAAAACCATTGTGGGTGATATATCGCGGATTCGGGAACTTCTTGTCGACGATTTGTCTTAACCGCTGGGCGATATCCGCCCTTTGCTGTTGGCTGAACGGTTTTTGTTTGTATTTCCAAGTGATGCAGTCGACCAAGTTGCTGAGGTTATAGTATGTGGGACTGTCGGCTTCCATCCTTTCCAGAAGCTCACAGATATCCAAGGCCTCTTCGTAAGAAATATCCGTGAAGGTAGTTTCACCCGTTGAGTCATATGAATCCCCGGGGGGCAATTTGCGAAATATGTGGCGAACTACGCGTATGCAAGCGTCATTACGCTGTTCTGGGTCCAATTTCTCGAATAGATCGAAAGCGCTTGTCTTGTGACTCTGGTAGAGAGCTGGAGCAGTTAGCACTGTAGTGCTCCCCACTAATTTAGACAGTCAGGGCCTCTTTCTTTAGTCCAACTGCGAAAGCCAAGTAGGCTTCGTACGGAGTGCGATTTCCGACTCCGCGGTGAGGCCGGTCGTGATTGTACTCCTCGATCCAGCGACCGATAGATGCTCGCGCTTCCTCCAAGCTCCGATACTCCGCCGTCCAGACTTCCTCCTCTTTCAAGCTGCGATGG
>JBGPDI010000129.1:0-14470 GCA_041482215.1 Candidatus Acidiferrum sp.
CGCTCTTCCGCGCCGATGCGCGGCCGCAGGCTCTGCGTTGATCCCGGCCTCTGCGCTTCCACACTCTCCAGTGATGCCAGCGCTTGCTGCATCGCCGGGTAGCAACGCTTGGAAGCCGCTTCCTGGCTCAAGCGAACAAACGCGGCGCTGACCAACGTCTGCAATTCCGGCTCGCGCTCGAGGGCTAGTTGATTACCCAATCGGCGAATCGCTTCCATCAACGCGCTGCCGTCTCCGCTGCCATACAACTCGCCCAAATCCGAAAGCCCGATCGCCGTGGTTCGCCGCGCTTCCGGCGCTTCCAGTCCCACGCACGAAGCGTACTTCATCAAAATTTCGTTGACGGTCTTCAGCTCCCCGCGCCGCAACATATCTTCCAGGAAGATGCGCACGTTGCGCGGCGGCACGCACCACGCCTCGTCCGACGTGAGCACTTCTTTCTTGTTCTCTTCCGGTACCTGCTCCCAGAATTCCTGGTCCAGCAACTCCGTGTACGACTGCACGGAGAGACCTGCCTGGGCCATCATGTCTTCTTGCGTGGAGAGAATCTTGCGCAGCGCTTCAATTTCCGTGTTCATGCGGTCGAGCAGTTGTTTTACCGCGTTGACGCGGAGTTCGCCTTTTTCGTAACTGTCCAGCGCAAACCGAATTGCCACGTGCTCCGCCAATTTCAGCAGCATGGGCTTGTCTGGCTTGGCGTCCGGCGCCTGCGCGGCGAGACCGGCCAGAGCCTGCTGTAGCGTATATTGCGCGCGTACCGGCATGGCGCTCAACCGCGATTGAAATGTCGGCACATCCATCCGTGTTTCAGAATCTTTTCGCGATTTGCCTAATTGCGCGAACAAACCCAGCATCGAACGAACGTCTTCTTCCTCTACGGCGTATGCACCGCCACCGCCCGTTCCTGTTCCAGACCCAACTCCCGGCAAACCCGCAACTCCACTTGGGGCCGCACCGCCTCGCAACAATGCCGATGCTGTCAGCCATTTTCCTGGCGTAGTCCCCTCGGCCCCAGAAGCCGCACCACCACCAGCTCCGGTTCCGCCACCTCCCCCTGTCCCTCCTCCTCCGCCACCAGTTCCGCCTCCTCCGCCCGGTCCACTTCCCCCACCGACACCCCCGCCGGATCCAGTTCCTCCACCGACACCGCCACCGGTCCCAGTGCCTCCACCGCCGGCGCCGCCGATGGATTCCCACATGCTCGATCCGCCACCACTACCGCTTCCGGATCCACCGCCAGTCCCGCTACCGCCCGTTCCGCTTCCTCCCGTTCCACCACCGCCTAGTCCGAACCCTGGCCCCTGGCTACCGGGCCCGTGTCCCGGGCCCCCCATGCCTCCTCCGCCGCCGCCCCCGCCGCCGGTGCGCATACTTTCCGCCGCAAGAATCATTTGCAGCATCTTGTTCGGGTCGTCGAAGAAATCTCTATATTTGTCGCCCGCCGCACCGAGCACTTTCTGCGTCAGTTGCGCCGCCACTTTGATTCCTGCTACAGAAGAGTCTTCCGCTACGTAACGAATTTCATTGACCTTGATGCTGGTCTCTCCCGCCAACGCAGTTTTCAATTGTTCGGCAAGCGAAGAAGGCTTCGCGTTTCCGCTGGGGAAAGCGCGCACAAATCGCGCGAATTGCGGCTGTGTAAGGTTCGGTGAAAAATGGATGCTGGCGATACCCGAGGAAATCAACATCTGCGCGAAGCTTCGCTCGCCCGCTGCAGAACCAAGTGGCACACCATCCAGCAGGATCTGCGTTCCCGAAGCGCCAAGAAGCACACCACCGCCGCTGCTGTCATCCAGCGCGTTGCGCAGTTCATGCCACGTGGTTTCGAACTGTGCCGCCGTTCGCACGTGTCCAAATTCATACAGCCGTGCAAACTTCAGCAGAATGTTCAGGCTGCGGACAAACGCCCGCGCCCCGCCTCGTTGTTCAGGACTCATATCTGTCAGCGCACGACTCTACCCCGCCGCGCTTCCTCTACAGTAGTTTCACCCTCGCCCGGAGACAAGCCCCCCGCCGCCCACTGTACTCATTTCAATAACAGATTCCATTATCGTTTTGGAAACATTGTTGTGCTCGGGACATGTGCCACTCTTTTCCTTTTCGTCACCATTCCACTTCACTACTTCGCTGCAAGATCTTCGCGGACGGACAAATTGAGTATAGAATCGGAATGAAGCTCTATGACCGATCTGCCCCCATCGGATCGCTTCAAATCGGAGATGCCGCAAATCCCCGGCGTTTCCGGCCCCGGCTCGCGCCCGCCCGCGAACCCGGCCATCAAACTTGTCATCGGACTTCTCGCGGTGCTGCTCGTCGTTTTTCTCGGAGCGCGCTGGGCTTTGCGTCCCAAGCACGCGCCACCTCAAATCGCCGACCAGCAACCGCAAATCGAAGTTCCTGCGCCAGCGCCCGATCCGAGCACGTTGTTGCCTCATGCCACCGATGCCGCGCCTGGTATCGCCGACGTGAACGAGATGGCCAAGCCATGGTCCTCCAAACAGTTTTTTATTCGCAATGGATTGACCGGCGAAAATATTCCGGCGTTGCTTGTTCGATTGCCCGGCGGTTCCTCGACACAATCGAGCAGCTACTGGGCGTTTTCCATGAACGCGCCCTACGGGAATTGCAAGCTCGAATACATCACCGATCTGGACAAGCTGAAAAACGATTACGGATTTCGCGGCTCGAAACACCCCATGGTCGGGAACCCCTGCAGCCGGACAGTGTTCGATCCTCTCAAATTGAGCAATCTTCCGGGGAGCGTTTGGGCCCGCGGAGCAATTGTGCAGGGTTCCGACCTGCGCCCGCCTCTGGGAGTCGAACTCAAAGTTGTCGGCAAGAGCATCCTGGCAGTAAGGTCCGAGTAGCCTTCGCGGCCAAATTTGGCCGAGCCCGCAACGCAGAGTTTAGCCCGCACCCCACGAAAAATGATTCCAGATTCAGATTCACGGCATTCGCGCCAAACGTAAATCGGTTGATTCGCAGCGCTAATTTTGTAGGTGCTTCCGAGAAAATAGCGGTTCTTCAGGAACTTCACCAAATAGGTTCTACGCATACCTGAATCTAAATCACCTAAACCATCCAGAAGTATCGAAATTTAGATTTCCGATCTTCCAATTTGGCCTGTAAGTTATAGACAAATATACCCCTTAATCCGCCTTCGCATTGGCGAACAACCTGCATTCCACCTCAACAACGCTACTGCCGATCATCCCTGCCGGGCCGTTCTTAACGGGAGGTTTTAAGCAGCAGCGCAATGGGAGGGAACTTCTTGTTAGTTCACTTTGAGGGGGAGCGAATGAATTTTGAGAGAGCAATGGGGATTGGTGTATGTCGAAGTCGGCTCGCCATTCTAGGCCGGCTTTTTGTTGGGCTTCTGGGAGTGTTTCTCGTTCTTATGCAGGCTTCGGTTGCGCGCGGGCAGCGTCTGGACGGCGGTTTGCGAGTCGAAGTGGGAGACACGAGCGGCGCATCCATCTTGGATGCAAAGGTGACAGTCACGAATGAGGCGACAGGCGTTGCCATTTCCACGACCGCATCCAGCTCCGGGACCTACGTTTTCCCGAACTTGTTAGTAGGCACTTACACAGTCACGGTAGAAAAAGCTGGTTTCAAGAAATCGGTTCAAAAAGGTGTAGCTGTCCAATCCAACCAGGTTGCCGAAGCCAAGCTGTTGCTGGAACTTGGCGAAGTTTCTGCCGTGGTAGAGGTCGAAGCGGGAGCCGAACTGGTCAAGACAGAATCTTCCGATCTGAGCGCGACTTTCAGCGGACGCGTGGTCAACGACCTGCCGGTGAACACTCTTGGAGGAGACGTAAAGGAATTTGCCGTTTTTGCGCCTGGGACGACAACTCAACAGGGCGGCGTCTTGGGTTCGGGTGGCTCGATCGGCGGGACACGTCCGCGCTTCAACGGCTTCTCGATCGACGGAGTGGACGACAACCGTCTGGATATAAATGGTCCGACGCAACCCGTCATTCAGGAATCGGTCGCGGAATTCACACTGTTGACGAACCAATTCAGCTCAGAGTACGGTCACTCTGCTGGCGGCCAGTTTAATATCGTCACCAAGTCTGGCACCAATAATTGGAATGGCACAGGCTGGTGGTACAACCGCAATCGAGATATGAACGCGGCCACGAACCAGGAAGTCGCTGCTTTCAATCCCGCTAACGGTGGGGACCTGAAGAACCGCTTTGACTACAACCGGGCCGGCGCAAGCGCTGGCGGGCCAATTCTAAAAGACAAGCTCTTCGTCTACGGCGCCTACGAGTTCCAGAATGAAGGCCTGGGATCACAGGGCGCCACGGTAACGATGCCCACCGCAAATGGAATGACTCAGCTGCAGGCGCTGAACCCCGACTCTGCCGTGCAGGCAATTCTGAAGGAGTTTCCCGTCGCCACAACCAAGACGGGCACTACTTTAGTGAACGGCCAAGCAATCGAGGTCGGCCAATTTGCAGGTGTCGCTCCCAACTTTTCGAATCAGCACGATTTCGCCGTCAACGCGGATTGGAACGTCGGGAAACACCAGCTGCGCACCCGTTTTCTTTATGATCGTTTCCGGGCACCGGCCGTGAATCCGATTCAGCCGCAGTCCCAGTTCACCGGTTCTCAGGGCAACGACGGACGGAAGGTCATCATTACGGACACCTGGAGCGTCAGCAACCATTTGATCAATGATTTCCGCGCTTCATACTCCCGGTTGTACGGTCCGAACTATTTCGCTCCTGCGGCGTTCTCCAATTTTCCGAACGTGGAGATTGACGCTTTCGGTAGCAACGTAGGTCCTTTCAGTGGCGTTCCTCAGAGCTATACTCAGAACATCTATCAGGGCGCGGACAGCCTGTCGTACATTCGCGGCAAACATACGTTCAAAGTCGGGGCCGAATTCCGGGTCTACATCGCTCCCACCGACGTCCTTCAACGTTCCCGTGGTGAATGGGATTATGCAACGCTCAATTCCTTCATCAACGACCTGGTCCCCGATGGTGCCAACGGAGCGTTGCGCGGCGCAGGGAGCGGCTTCACAGCAGACAATTACCATGCGTTCTATACTTTTATACAGGACGATTGGAAAATTACTCCGCGGCTCACGCTTAACCTTGGCCTGCGCTACGAGTATACCGGCGTGCCGCGGGACGAAGCCCTGCAGGCTCTGAATTCCATAGCCGACGATCCAGCCTTGGGCCTGATTTTCCGTAAACCAAAGCCGGACACTAACAACATCGGACCTCACGTGGGATTTGCCTGGGATCCTACAGGCCATGGAAAGTGGGCGATTCGCGGAGGAGGGCAGATCTCCTACGACGTGATTCCGAACAACTTTGCCATCAACAGTTTGCCCCCCGAGCTGCAATCGGAACAGAACCCGAACCTCACCTGCGGATTGAACAATCCGCCAGCGTGGTGCGCAACGGGAACTGGATTCCTTCAAGGTGGAGGTCTGCTCCAAGTGAATGTGCCCCCGACGACGCAGGCGGAAGCCCGTGCTGCCACAGGGAGCATCATTCCAGATCAAACAAATCCAAAGGTAATCAGCTGGTCTCTCGGAGTGCAGCACGAGCTGTTTAAAAACTCCAGCATCGAAGTTCGTTACGTTGGCACGCGCAGCTTAAGCTTGCCTGTGCAGCAACGTCTGAACTCCGCGTCGGCATTTGATCCGAACTTCCCAGGCGGTGGACTGGCTCCGCTTCCGACGTATCTCAGTGCGAACGATGTGCCGGCAACGGTTGTGGGCCCCGCCAGTACTCTGGCAAGCTTCGACAACTTTGTCAGCAACCCTCTCTCCGTGGACGGATTTCTGGGTGTGATGACCACGTTTCCACCGAATGGCTCTGGGACCTATCATGGGGTCTCGGTGGACTTCATGCACCGTTTCGCGAAGGGTTTCTACTTCCGGGCGAACTACACGTTCGAGAAAAACTTGGATAACGCCACGAACGAGTTGTTCAGCAGCTACGTCAATCCGCGCCGCGCGCAAGACGGCTATAACTTCGCAGATGATTGGGGCCGCTCAGCGCTCGACTTGCCCAATAAGTTCGCCCTGACATGGGTGTACGACCTCCCGAACGTCAGAACTGAAAACCGCTTTCTGGCGGGGGTAGCCCACGGATGGGAATTCAGCGGCACTTACCTGGCGCAGTCGGGGCAGCCGATTACGCCACTATCTGGCACGGACGCGAATGGGAATGGCGATGCTGCCGGCGACCGCACTATTTTCAATCCTGCGGGAGCAGGCTTCACGGGCACGACTGTCAATGCCGTTTGCAACGCCGGCCCGGGCGGAGCCACCACGGTGGTGGGTATCGACCCGAACTCATCCACTGGCGCTTGGCAGTGCGGATCGGAAAATGATGCGAATATCGTGGGCTATGTCGTTGCTCCAGCCACGGTCGGAGACAATGCAGGCATCATCAACCCCAGTGCGCGGTTCGTTCAAGCGCAGGTGGGAACAAAAACCAACATCGGGCGGAACACGTTTAGTTCTCCAGGACTGAACCTCTGGAACATGTCCGTGCTGAAGACAAACCGGTTGACGGAAAAAGCCTCGTTGCAATTTCGGTTCGAGACTTACAACACGTTCAACCATCCCAACTTCAGCGTTGGTCTGCCGACCAATAACGGGGCACTCGATGGAACGACGAACACTAACCCGTTGAATGCCGGCTACATTTTCGTTAGCTCGCCGACATTCTTGAACAAAACCATTTTTAACGGAGGCAGCCGTAACATTGAGCTCGGCATCAAGCTGGTCTGGTAATCCGAGCGACAACCTAAACAACAGAAACGGGGAGGCTCTTGCGAGCCTCCCCGTTTTTCTTTTGGACGCGGTCGAAACACATGTGATTCGAAACTGAAGTATGAGCTGACCCATTGCGGAGTATTCATCTCGCTTGACAAGTTGCTGCCCACCTAGATAAACATCCTTGCTGACATGCACAAACCAACTGAGGACTCCACCTTGCAAACTTCGCGGCGAAGATTTCTGAGTGGCACTGCCGCTATCTCGGCGCTGGCTCTTGCGCCAAAAACAAGTGCGCGGCTCGACGATTCGGGCGGCACGCTGCCTCCGGCATTCTCAGCGCTCAAACCCCTTGGATCGCAAGTCCATCCGGTCACTGCGGATGAATTCCTATCGCGTCAGCGCCAGGCGCAGAAATTGATGGCTGAGCTTTCGCCAAAATACGATGCGCTGTTCGTTGCGCCCGGGACTTCGCTCTACTATTTCACTGGCATTCGTTGGGGAGGAAGTGAACGGCTGCTCGCGCTGGTGATTCCGCGCTCGGGTGATCCGATCGTCATTGTACCGGGCTTTGAAGAAGGTCGGCTGCGCGAGAAGTTGCACTTTCCGGCAGAAGTGCGCGTGTGGCAGGAGGATGAAAGCCCGACGAAAATTGCGGCGGCGGCACTGGGCGATCGGGGGATTCGAACGGGCCGCATGGGAGTGGAAGAAACGGCGACGTTTACGTTTTTCGATCATTTGCGGGCGGCGGCACCAGGATTCGAATGCGTCTCCGCTGATCCGGTAACGATTGCGTGCCGCGGGCGCAAGTCGGCGCACGAACTTGAACTGATGCGGCTGGCATGCGATGCGACGTTTGACGTATTTCGAGCGGTATTCGCTTCGCTGAAAGAAGGAATGTCCCAGGACGACATCGGGAAACTTGTGGAGGGCGGATTTTCGAAAATGGGTTTGCACGGTGGGGCGCTCGTGTTGCTGGGCGCATCCGCGGCGCTGCCGCACGGGACCATCAAGCCGCAAAAACTGAAAGATGGCGATGTCGTGCTAATTGACGGCGGGTGCGTTGTGGAGGGCTACGAATCCGACGTGACGCGCACGGGAGTTTTCGGAAAGCCACCGGAAAAAGTGGCGCGGGTTTACGAGATCGTGCGCAAGGCGCAGGATGCGGCTCTGGATGCGGCGCGCGCTGGACGGCTGTCGGGCACGGTGGATGATGCAGCGCGCAAAGTTGTGACTGATGCGGGTTTTGGACCGGACTACAAGTTTTTCACGCACCGACTGGGCCATGGGATTGGCTTGGACGGGCACGAGCATCCGTATCTTGTTCGCGGAAGCAGGACGGTGCTGGAACCAGGCATGACTTTTTCGAATGAGCCGGGGATTTACATTCCTGGTGAATTTGGGTTGCGGTGCGAGGATGACATGGTGATTGCGGCGGATGGACCGGCGCAATTGCTGACGCAGGGGTTTGCGGTTTCGTTGGAAAAACCGTTGGGGTAATTACAGTTGTTAGTCATAAGTTTTTAGTTTAGAAGAGCGGCCCGCCTCAGAAGGCAGGCCCTACACAAAACGCGCCGCGCGGCAGTCCTCGAATTTGCCTTCTAAGAAACTTTCAGGATTGTCGGTAGGCTTCGCAAAAATCGATGATGCGTTGTTCGGCCCAGAAGCGCTCGCGTTCTGGATGTTTCGAAATGAAGCCACAGTGGCCTCCGTGTTCGGGTGTGACGAACTGGATGGCGGGATTCTCGTTGATTTTGGCGGCTAGGAAAGCAGCATAGGGAACGAAGGGATCGTCTTGCGCGGTGATCATGAGCATGGGCACGCGGATTTGAGCGGCAACGCGCTTTGCGCCTACCTGATCGTAATAGTCCTGGGCGTCGCGGTAGCCGAAGTGCGGCGCTGTGATGACGTCATCGAATTCCCGAACGGTTCGAACCGGCGCCAGACCCACAATCGGATAGCGTTCTGGAAACAGTTCATGTTTTCTCGCATAGCGCGACATTAGCCCCTTCACAAAGCGCCGCTGATAAAGATAGTTGTCCCAGCGCTCGAGCGCATCGGCGCAAGCGGCAAGATCGAGGGCCGGACAGACAGCGCACACACCGCGCAAGGCCTTCGGAACAGCGGCGCCAAATTCTCCGGCCATCTTGGTCACGAGATTTCCGCCCATCGAGTAACCGGCGAAGAAAATCTGTTCGAAACCGTCGCCATTCGAAAGCTCTTCGAAGACCGCACGGTAATCCGCGCTCATGCCGGAGTTGTACAGCGTGAGCGTCAATGCTTCCGTGCCGCCGCAATTCCGCTGGTTCATGCGCACAACGTGAAAACCGCGATGGAATGCTTTCTCAGCGATGCCGCGAACGTAATTTCCATCGCTGGAACCCTCGAGTCCATGAACGATGACGATTACCGGCACGTCCTTGCGCTTCCCGGGTTGCCAGTGGCAATGCGCGAGCAACTGCGAGTCCGGTTCGACGCGGAATAGGCGCGCCTCGGCGGGCGAAATATCAAACTGCCTAGGGACAAAGGCCGAGGCGATAGTCATCAAGTGCCCGTTCTTCAGCAACGGATGCGGCTCAAACGAAGGGATGTCAAGTACCACGGACAGACTCTATTTCACACGGCGAGTGCAGACAAGTCAGCCATACGACACAAGGAATATCCAGGGATTGAAGTCATGAGCTGAGTCGCAGAGGTCGCTTCCATCAAATCAATATATGGTTTTCTGTACTATCTGATGCTTTGACTTCTAAATTCAATCAAATCATCAAATGGTTTTATATAGAAATTACTTGCTATCAACAACTTACGACGAGTTTAGGATGGCATGGAAATTGCCCATGGAGATGGTAACAGTTTGATCAAGCTCATCTTAGGGAGATGAGTTTTAGTTTACGGGTCGTTGAGCTGGTTTTCTTCCGTAAAAGACGGACGACCGCACGAGTGGGAACCGCTTGAAGTGAGCGCTTGGGCATCTGGGGTAGAAGTTCAGCCTGGCAATTCCATGTGGTCAGTTGGAGGTGGCAATCGAAGTTTTTGCCACTAAGCACGAAGCACGGCTCAAATCCAAAATTGCAATAGAGAGATGCAGCAGCCTAGCTGCATGAGGGAGAAAGGAAAAAATGAGAAGACTTGGGTATTTGCTGTTAGTAGGACTGTTCGTCCTTAGCCTGGGAAGCGGCAACGCTTTCGGGCAGGCGACCGCGAGCGCCACGATTCAGGGAACGGTCACGGACAAATCGGGCGCAGTAGTAGCGGGAGCTGAAGTAGTGGTGAAGAGCAAGGCCACTGATGTAACACGCTCCACGACCTCTTCGGATACGGGATACTTCCGATTCGAATTGCTGCCGGTGGGATTTTATACCGTGACAGTAGGCAAGTCTGGTTTTGCTTCCGTGGCACAGACGGTGGAGCTCATGATCGGGCAAACCACCACAGCAAACGCTGAGTTGAGCCCGGGAGCAACTAGCCAGGTCATCGAAGTAACCAGCGAAGCTCCGCTCGTGGATCAACAGAAGACCAGTGTAAGCCAGAACATTACACCCAAGGAAGTTGAAGAACTGCCGATGGTTGGACGCGACGTGGCCAATCTGGCTTACCTTGCGCCTGGCGTAAAGGCCACGGACTCGTATGACCCGACTAAGAACCGCTATGCGATTATTTCTGTGAACGGCGCCAATGGGCGCAACATCAACGTCACAGTAAACGGCATCGACAACAAAGACAACACAGTCGGCGGCCCGGTGATGCAGCTCCCCTTGGAAGCAGTGCAGGAGTTCCAGATCAGCACGCAGCGATTTTCGGCTGAAAACGGGCGCTCTGAAGGGGCTGCGATCAACATGATTACCAAACAGGGAACGAACAGCTACCATGGGTCGTTCTTCGGATATTTTCGTGATTCCGCACTGAACACCGATGAGAAAGTTCCCGATGGCACCGGCGGCACGACTCCCGCGCATCCGGACTACAGCCGCCAGCAGTTTGGGGGATCCATTGGCGGACCGATCCTTAAGAATAAAGTCTTCGGCTTCTTCGCGCTCGAACGCGAACGCGAACACCAGGGCTTGGAAGAAACCGGAACTTCCTTCAACGAACTGACTCTTGCCGCGAACGCCGGACTAGCAGCCGTTCCCGCTTCTGTCATACCCCGTCCGTTCTATGAGACGCGCTACAACGGCCGCGTGGACTGGATCATCAACCCGAAGAATACCGCGTACATCAGCTACAACTCACAGGTCAATAACAGCCAGAATGACCAGTCTGACGGCACGGGCGATCTGACCAATGGCAACTTCACGAAAAACTCTTTGCTGTTGTCGAATCTCACGTTGAATACGGTTATCTCGAATACGACGGTCAACCAATTTACGGCTGGCTATCAGTATTGGAACAATTTGATCGACAGCAACATCAGCGCGCCACTCGTGGTCTTCCCGTCCGCATCTTTTGGCACCAACACGAACGTTCCGCAGCAGTCCATCCAGAAGAAATGGCAGTTCAAAGATGACTTTTCCAAGACCATCGGCCACCACACCTTCAAAGCGGGAGCAGATTACATTTGGAATCCGTTCGAAGGCGGGTTTTTTGAATTCAGCTCAACCCTTGAAGTCGACTTCGCAGCCAATCCCAGTGTAATTCTGGCGAATCCTTCAACTTGCGGTCCAGCAAAAAACCAACCTTGCTATCCCAACAGCTTTGCAACACCCGGCGCTGTAACGGGAATGACCATCGCGAACGGGAACCCGGACTTCATCGTCGCAACGAAACAGCTGGGTCTGTACGCCCAGGACGACTGGAAGGTCAACCGGCGCCTGACGCTCAATCTCGGCCTACGTTGGGACAAGGATTTCAACATGATCGGCGGCTCGGACATCAAGGATAGCCGCACGTATCAAGCATTGGTTGCGTATAACAACCCAATCTCGAATCCTTACGTCAGCAGCATAGCGAAAGACGACAACAAGGACTTCAGTCCGCGAGTCGGCTTCGCTTACGACATCAATGGTGCCGGCAAGCACGTACTGCGAGGTGGATTTGGCCTGTACTACGGCAATGTGTTCCAAAACATTCCGCTGTTCATGGAGCAGATGAGCAACCCGACGGTCTTTCAAACAGTGCTCAGCCTTACGAGTCCGACCGACGCGGTTCCTGGCACAGGTCTGACTCTGGGACAATGGCAATACGGCATCAGCCCGCTGCCAACCATTCCGCCGCCATCCACAACCCTGGCACCCGGAAGCGTCGGACGGCTGATGGATCCCAACTACCGCAACCCGGTAACGGAGGAGTTTAATCTTGGCTACAGCTGGGCGCTAAATCAAAACTCCGTCCTCGAGGCAGAATACACGCACGTTCTAGGTCTGCACGAGAACAAAACGATCAACATCGATCAGCGCGTGCCTGTGGGCGGAGTTTGCTGCTCAGCTCCGCTGAATGGACTCCTTGAACCGGTGTCGGGTAAACCTCAATTCGCAAGCGTACGTAACGAGGAGTCGATCGGGCGTTCGCACTATGACGGCCTGAACCTTAGCTTCCGTCAGCGGATGACCCATCACTTCTCCGTGAACGCAAATTACACGCTGGCATGGGCCAACTCGTATGACGGCGGTGGCGGTTCTTTCCGCAACTATCCTGCGCTTGCACTGGACCCATTCGCCAAGTACAACTGGGGGCCGTCACCCAACGATGAGCGTCATCACGTAACGCTCAGCGGAATCTGGGAACTGCCCAAGGGCTTCCAGCTCTCACCCATCATGCAGTTTGGTTCGGCACGTCCGTACAACCTAACCAATTCCGGCAATACACTGAATACCGGAGGCGGGACGGCTGTTTCAGTAGTAGTTCCGACGAGCGATCCTACGAACTATCTTGCGTTCTCGGGCAACAATGCCGGCGCGCAAAACTGCTTCTATGGGTTGAACGGCGTCGCGCAAGGGTGCACCATTGCCAAATATGACCCACTTCGCGGGGATCCGTTCTTTGAACTCGATCTGCGGTTGGCGAAGAACTTCAAATTCGGCGAACGCATGAATCTACAGCTGGTTGCGCAAGCCTTCAACCTCACAAATCGGGCCAACTACGGCAACGACTTCAACAACAATATTGCCGATCCGACAACCTTCGGCCATCCCGCTGGTTTCATCAACCCGAGCAGCACTATCGTGCCGCTCTCAGTCTGGGGTGAATTCGGCGCACGATTCACTTTCTAAGCGCACGAACTAACCGAAGCCAACAACTAGCGCCGGGGCTGACTTTTCGGAGTCAGCCCCGGTTTTCTTTTTGAGGCGACGCGATCGGCTTGCTCTGGACATCGCCATTTTTAAGGCATCGCTGTTCCAACCTGAAGAATCTCCCGGCTAACTTGACCGGAATCGCAATGCCCCTTAGAATTGAAGATTCACGGTGATTCATTTTTTCAATTTGATGAAATCATTTGCCAGCCCAGCGGGGACCCGCTGGGCTGCGCTGCTTTATGGCGCCAAACTGCCAGGGCATACTCTTCTTAGGTGAGGCGGGAATGATGGACAGTCCGATTACCGAAGGTCTAACGTTTGACGACGTGCTGCTGTTACCGGGCAAGTCGTCGGTGCTGCCAACCGAGGTGGACACGACGACGAACTTCTCGCGCAAGCTGAAGGTGAACATCCCGCTGGCCTCCGCGGCTATGGACACGGTGACGGAATCGCGGCTGGCCATAGCAATTGCGCGGCAGGGCGGCATCGGGCTGGTACACCGCAACATGCCGATCGACCGCCAGGGCGAGGAAGTAGACCGGGTTAAGCGGTCGGAAAGCGGGATGATCGTTGACCCGGTGACGATTTCGCCGGACATCACGCTGCGGCAAGCTCTCGAAATCATGAACAAGTACAAGATTTCCGGATTGCCGGTGACTCGTGGCTCGCGGCTGACGGGAATTCTGACCAACCGCGACCTGCGATTCGAAAAGAATCATGCGCAACTGGTTGGCTCGGTGATGACGAAAGAGCACCTGGTGACCGTGCCGGTGGGGACAACTCTGGAAGAAGCCGAGCGCATCTTGCAAAAGCATCGCATTGAGAAACTGTTGGTCGTTGATCAGGACTTCAACCTTAAAGGACTGATCACCGTAAAAGACATTCAGAAGAAATTGGAGTATCCGCGCGCGGCGAAGGATGAGCACGGCCGGTTGCGTGTAGGCGCCGCGATAGGCGCGACTGGCGATTTTCTAGAGCGCGCGGTGGAAATGTCAAAAACCAAGGTTGACGTGCTGGGCATTGATACAGCGCACGGCCACTCCGAGCGAGTGATGGAAGCGATCAAGGCGATTCGGCATCGCTTGCCGGATATGCAGCTAGTAGCAGGAAACGTGGCGACTTTTGAAGGCGCGAAAGATTTGATCTCGCTGGGCGTTGATGGACTGAAGGTGGGTATTGGGCCGGGCTCGATTTGCACCACGCGCGTGGTGACCGGAGCGGGCGTCCCGCAAATCTCGGCGATTCAATCCTGCGTCGAAGCGGCGCGCGGCACCGGCGTGCCGGTCATTTCCGATGGCGGAGTGAAGTTTTCCGGCGACATGGCTAAAGCAATCGCCGCCGGGGCTGATGTCGTGATGATCGGATCGCTTTTCGCCGGCACCGAAGAAGCACCCGGCGAAGTCATTCTTTACCAGGGTCGCAGCTTCAAGATGTATCGCGGCATGGGCTCGATTGGGGCGATGCGCGAAGGTTCGCGCGATCGATATGCGCA
>JBGPDI010000130.1:0-14440 GCA_041482215.1 Candidatus Acidiferrum sp.
GAATTTATCGAAGAAGCCATGCGCAGCGGCCAGATCGCAGACGGCATGATGGACATCCTCATGCTGATGCCCAAGGCCACCATCCACTATGTTACCAATCGGTTCGGACATTGCGGTTTTCGTGAAGATTGCGATCTGCTCACCACAATTGTACGGAACCTAGGAGACGACGCCGCGCAGCGACTTGTCGAGACGTTACAGTCCGCCCCTGCGGCGGAAGCTGCCGAGTCCATCGGACTGGTGAGTCAACTTTCCCCTGAGAATGTGGAGAAAATTCTGCCTGCACGGCTTTCGCAATGGCCGCGTTCGTCGCATGACCGCGCGGTGCGGCAACTTTCCGCAACGCCTCCGGAAGAGCGGGCACGTTTGCTGGTGGCCATCTACGATTCACTGGATACGATGATTCGCCCGCTGGCTATTGACGAGATGGGGATGAGCGGCCAATCCAGCTGCATTCCGAAGCTCATCGAGCTGGTGCAGGACGACGAGGTACCTGGGTTTACGAGAGTGAAGGCCATCGAGGCTCTCGGCCGCCTGCGCGCCTCGGCTTGCAGCGCATTGCTCCAACACATCATAGACACCCGGCAAGTTTGGCGCTGGGTGTACCCCAATGAACTGAGAATCGCCGCGGCGCAAGCATTGCTGCGCGTAGATCAAGCTGTCGGGATGGAGAAGGTTGCCGCCAGCGGAATCGACAAGAAGGAATTGACGCTCGAACCGACTGACCCGGAGGCCAACGCTTCCGTGATCCGGCAGCGGCGCTACGCGCGCTTGAAGCTCTCGCGTAACCTGATTGCCGTCACGACAAATTTGCGGGAAAACTTCAGACTCTCTATCCCTGAATTGAATTTGGGTGGCGGTATCGGTTCTGGGGAACGACATCTAGCTCCAGGCTCACTTTTGACGCTGAAATTTACTCATGGCGTGCGCCACATCAAGGCGCAAGCCATGGTTCGCGGAGCCCGGCCTCAGGCCATGGCATTTGAATTCGTGGACATGGATCTGGACGAACGCTACCGCATGCGGAAATTATTGCTGGAACTGGGCGGTCTGCCGATGGTTGCGCAAGTCACTAATCGCACCAGGCGCCGAGGGCGCGTGGCGCTTTCAAAGAACTAGAGTTTGCGCACCTATTTTTTCTTGACGAGGACATCTCCTTCCCACCTGTCCTCTTTTCTATGTCACCCGTTCGTTCGGTCAGGTAGCCACCCGTCCCAATGGTGGCTTGACCTCCGGGACACATGGGACTCCTGTACCATTGCGGCGGACAGCGACTAACCCTACGGTACTAGTGAGGAAGTCCTATTTAGGGGAGTACTTGGCGCAGGATGAAAGTAGACCCAAAAGCAGCTGCCGCACGCGCCTTCGTAAGAAGCCTGAACATCTTGCTGAAGTTTGCCCGCCTGTACGGCTACGAACATGTGCGAACGATTGAACAGCTCCAGACCGCCTGGAGGGAGCTGCGCACCGCTATTCCCATGGGGGCGGAGTCGGGATTGTTGCTGGGAGCTACGAACTCACAGTTATTGTTGGATGGCGTACCGCTAGAAGGTTCCCCGGCGGAAAAACAATTTGCGCAGTTGCTCTCCGCAGCAGGACTGGCCAGCATTCAGTTCTTCGCTAATGTTACCGAAGAAGAGATTGAACGGTTCGCACGCGCATTTCCAACTGGCAAAGCCAAGCCTGCCGAGCTCGCTCTGCAATTAAAAGCCGCCCTCGCAGGCGCACGTGGAATACGCATCAACGAGATTTGTTTTGTGGCCACGGATTCACGGCTCAAGGAGGCCAGCATGGCCGCGCAATTGGCGGTCGCATCGATGGGCAAGGATAAAGACAAGTTCACGGATTTGCTCAACGATCCGCACAAGCTCCTCGAATTGATCGCAGCAGCCCAGGGTGCCAAGGGTGAGGGTGCGACGGGAACGGGAACGAATGGTCCTGGAGCAGGTGGAGGTACGCAAGGAGCCGGCGGTCCAGAGGTGGCCGGTACAGGAATCGGGGGGCCGGGGGGTGGAGGTCCAGGTGGCGGATTGGGACCAGGCTTGGGACCAGGACCCGGCGGTTCAGGTGGTGGCTTGGGACCGGGGTTGGGACCAGGACCCGGTGGCCCGGGTAGCGGTTTGGGGCCAGGATGGGGACCAGGACCGGGAGGTTCGGGGGGCGGTTTAGGGCCAGGCTGGGGACCGGGGCCGGGCGGACCGGGTGGGGGCGGCACAAACGGTGTTGCGCCAGGGACGGGCCCATGGACTGGTTCTAGCGGTAACGGAGGCGCGACACTAGTTTCGGGAGTGGTAGCGGGTCTCGCAGGAGGCTCCGGTGGACGTGCGGAGCCGACAGAAGAAGAGCTCCTCGGCATTCTCGGCGCACTGACGAGTTTCGGTAACGTAAGCGCAGGGCAAGGTGGCATTGCCGCGGCGGGTGCATTTCAGACTCAGGTGGCGCAGTTACCGGGACGCGCGCAGGACACGTTGAAACAGGCGCTCGCGGCATTGGCGGCGCAGGCGCCAGACGAGCAGCCAGATGAGTCTGTGCTGGTAAAGCTGGCGGAGCAGCTGGCGATACGTTTTGCGCTGGAGCGTTTCGAAAAAGGCGAAGTGAAGGTGAACGCGGTTCGGCAGATGCTGGACCGCATGAATCAGGAAATTGAGAATCTGCGAAAGATTCTTGGCGCGCACGAAGACAAAATGAGCGACGCGGGATTGCTCGTCGAGACTCACCGGGAAATCCTGGATCGCCAGTTCTGGGCGGCAGTGCCGGAAAGCGGAAAGCGCGCGGTGCTGCTTTCGGGAGAAGCGTGGTGCATTCCGCCGCGCAACGTGCAGTCCTACGTTGGCGAACTGATCGAGCATGGCGACATCGCCGAAGCCATCAGCATTCTCCAGAACTATGCCGCCTGCGCGGATAGCGAAGAAAAAGATGCGCGCAAGAAAACGGCCATGGGGCTCTCCGAAATGGCCGAGCTCTACGCCAAGGCCGACCCGAAATTGTTGAGTGAAGCGCTGCGGCATCTGGGCTTGCGCCTCAACGTGGAACAGGACTCTGAGTTGCAAGGGCTGGTGAGCGGTGCGTTCGTTCGCTTGAGCCAGGAAGCGGCTACGAGCCGCTGTTTCCCCGCAATGGAGCAGGCGCTGGATTTGGTTCTTGGCGTGGAAAGCCAGAGGCCGGGAGTGGGACGAAGCCTCCGAGCCAAGATGGGGATCGAGGCTCGCATCCCTGAATTCGTGGACGAAGCCCTGCGCGCGCGTCAGGTGGCTGCCGGTCTGACGAATGTTCTGCGGCAATTGCCGCAAACCACAATGGAACAGTTAGCGACGCGTTTCAATCGCTGCAGCCTGCGCGATGACGCCGAGCACATAGCGAATCTGGCCGCTGATCTTGGCGAAGAGACACTGCAATATTTGCGGGACACGGTGCGCGGCGGGCCAATCAACGAAGCGGTGGAGATGGCCGGCCTGCTGAGCAAACTCGATCCGCAGTCCATCATGGTCTATCTGCCAGGCCGCATGAAGGATTTTCCGCGGACTTCGCAAGACCGCGTGATCCGTCAGATTTCGGCGAGCGGTGCGCCGAGACGATGCCAGATTTTGCTCGAACTGCTCGATCATGTGGACCCGCTGGTAATGCCGCTGGTGATCGATGAGATTGGCGTCGCGGCGGACCGCGATGCGCTTGGCAAACTGCTTACGATCGCGGATGGCGATCTTCCGCCCGGCAGCGGGGACTATCTGCGCGTAAAGGCTATCGAGGCGTTGGGAAGAATTCATGCGCCGGAATCGGTAAACACGCTGAAGCGGCTTGTCGAAGCGAAGAAGGTATTTGTCTGGGTCCATCCGCAGGAGCTGCGCATCGCGGCCCTGCAGGCGCTGCAAAAGCTCGATGCGGATTGGGTCTACGATTTTCTGCCGAAGAGCGGAATTGACGAGTCGGATCTCGAGCTGGCGCCGCTGGACGTTCCAGTGACCTCGAAATTTGTGCGCCATCGCCGGCACACGCGAGTGCGTCTGAAAAAATCGGTCCGCGCCGTGTGCACCAACCTTAAAGAAGGCTGTTCCCTGGAGATCAAAACCGCCAGCATGACCGGCGGCGTTGCCACTCTTAGCCGGCACCTGTCGCCGGGTACGCAAGTGCAGCTAAAATTTCAGGTTGGCCTGAGAAACTTACAGGCCACGGCGATGATGCGCGATTCTCGTGCACAAGACATGGCCTTTGAGTTTGTGGATATGAACCTCGACGAACGCAGCAAGTACCGCCGCATGCTCGCGGGAAACATTTCTAAGATCCCCAGCAAGCAAGGTCCCACCGAAAAAGACGCCGTTCCCGTGCCCGTCGGCGTCCCCGTCTCCAAGTAACCCCCTTCCCGCGCCGATGCTCGCTTCGGCTCGCCTTGCGCGCTTTGTAGAGGCCGGGCGGAATTTATCCCGGCCCGGTCGGGAGCCCGGCTCTTTGTCTTCAGGTTCGGACCTTTGTCATCCCGAACCCTGACGCGGTGTTTGCGAATGGCGGCGAGGGATCTGCTTTTTCTTTGATTCTCTGCTCGCCACTCGCCTGCCCGCCGTGGCGGGCTTCCAGCCGGCTCTTCGTCTCTAGAACCGAGAAAAAATAGCTAGTGGAAGCCTACGGCTCCCGCGACAGCGTCGGCTAGTTTCTTGGCGTCGTAGGCTATGCCGTCTTTGAAGACGAGTTCAACATTTTCTATGTCTTCGATTTTGCGGCTGGGATCGCCTTTGAGTACGACTATGTCCGCGCGGCGGCCAGATTTCAGGGTACCAATGCGATCGGATTCGCCGAGGAAGTCAGCACCGTTTTGCGTAGTGATGTGAATGGCTTCTAGCGGAGTGAAGCCCGCTTCGACGAGGAGTTCGACCTGCCGCTGGTCACCGTAGTCGGCCACAACGCCGCCGTAACCGCTGGGGTCTTCTCCGGAAAGGAGCACTCCGCCCGCTTTAACGAACGCGTACTCGAACTGCATTTCTTTTTTGAGCAGGTTAACGGAAGGCTGTGGGCCTTCAGCGATTTGGGCGCGGACGGCGAGATAGTCTACGCGCGAGGGCTGCGAGAGGGCTTTCAGGACGCGCTGCTGCAGCGGCGGGCGATTCTGCTGGAACGTTTCGAAGATGACGAGCGTTGAAGTGATGGCTACGTGGCGCTCGACTAGTTTGCGGACCATGGCTTGGACTGGCGCGCTCTCAATATCGACTTTTTCTATTGCCGTGCCGGCGTCTGGCGGGCACTGATCGAGTTGCTTCTGCGGATTGAACTCCTCGTCGACGATGATGCCGTGCTCAAGATTGTCGATGCCGAGGTCGGCGGCTTCGGTAAAGCCTACGGAACAGAGATGACCGGTGATTTTGATGCCGCGCGCGTGAGCGGCTTTGATGGCGGCGCTGAGTTCGGCCCGCGTGATGTGCATAAAGGCTTTGAACGAAGTGGCGCCGGTGTCGATCCAATAATTGACCATCCGAGTGGCTTCCTCGGGGCCGGAGAGTTCGTGAAACTGTGGAACGAAAGAGCCCAGGCCTTCAAGGTACGGGCCGGTGATGTGCATCTTGGGGCCGGGTTGTTCACCCGAGTCGATTAATTTCTTTAGGGCGAGATCGGTGTACGGCTCGATACTGCCTGCGGTTCGAATGGTGGTGACGCCACCGGCAAGATACAGGCGCGGAAAACTGAAACCCATTTCGTTGAGGAATGCGGGAGCGCCGGGAACCGGTCCCATGCCCGAGGCTGCGGGATAAAACATGTGCTCATGCATGCCAACGAGGCCCGGGATTACGGAGCGGCCGGAGAGATCCACAATTTTTGCGCCTTCGGGGATCTTGATCGACGCATCCGGGCCGAGTTCGCGGATGTTGCCCTGGTCGATGAGGACGGTTTGGTTTTCGGTGGCAGGCGCTCCAGTACCGTCAATGACTCGGACGTGCTGGAGAGCGACTACCGGTGCATCAATGGCGACGAAGGATTTTGTGACCGGCGAGAGCGCGGACTTTTCTTGAGCTGAGAGAGCCGCGGCGGAACCATCGAGCACAGCCTCGGCTTCGGGATCGCTTGCTTCCGGCGAGGCCGAGAATTGGAGCGTTTGCGCTGCCGCGGGAAGTGCGCTGGGAATGACAAGAAGAAAAGCCAGAAACAAGCGAGTGGTCAATCGCACAAAGCCCCCGTAAAGGCATCCAGTCCACGGACCACTCGCGGTAGAACGTTGTGAACCTGAAGCGGTATTGGATCACGATGTCTCTCGGTCAAATGAGAGACGGTGCGCGGGAAGATAGGCTCACCCGGCGTTGCTGTCAAGCAGTATTACAGGAAGAAGATACGGCGCTGACGGGAAGTATCCAATGCGGGCTGTTTTCTTTCAGGTGGGTCGGAGCTTTGTCATCCCGAACCCAGTCGCGCTTCCCCGCGGTAAGCGGGGCGTAAGCGTTGTCGCGAATGGCGGTGGGGGATCTGCTTTTTCTTTGATTCTTTGCACTCCGCTCATCTTCGCAGCCGCCATCATATTTTGTAGCGCCGGCTTCCAGCCGGCTCTTTTTCTGGAGTGCGGCAGCCTTGCTGCCGCTTTCTCCGCGCCGAAGCTCGCTTCGGCTATTCTTTTCGTCGCCCCCGCCGTAGCGGGCCACTGCTTCTCTTCGTCTGCCTTCTCAGTTTGGTCACTCCACCTCTTGCCTTTCCCCAAAACCGCCGCCAAGATGGCGGCGCTACGAAATGACCTCCTCCACCCGATCGCGCGGCTATCTGCCTCATTTGGAGACCCAGGAAGCGATTTACTTCGTCACCTTTCGCCTTGCCGATTCGCTTCCCAAAGAACTCGTCCTCCAGCTTCGTAAAGAGCGGGAGACCATCGAGAAAGCAAGTCTCGCAGGGAATACCGGGCCGGGCGATTTTTCTCGTTTGCGCGAACTCCGCGTCTTATTGAAAAAGGTCGAACGATGTCTCGATCGCGGGATGGGCTGTTGCCACCTGCGCGACTCTCGCGTCGCCGGCATTGCCGCCGAGGCTCTCCGCCACTTTCACGGCAAGCGCTATCGCCTGTTGGCGTGGTGCGTGATGCCCAATCACGCCCATGTGCTATTTTCCCCGCTGCGAGAGCATAGTCTCGATGGCATCCTGCATTCCTGGAAGTCGTATTCCGCTCACAAGGCAAACGCGCTTATGGGTCGGACGGGTCCTTTTTGGCAGCGCGAGTATTTCGATCATTTGGTTCGAGATCAATCTTCTCTTCGAAAAATCACACAGTACATTCAGAACAATCCCAAAAGAGCCGGGCTGCTCAACTGGCCCTGGGTCGAAGTCCTTTCCTAGCGCATTTCGTACCGCCGGCTTCCAGCCGGCTCTTGTCTTTAGGGGGTCGGTTCCTTAGCTCCGACATTCAGCAGCCAACAAAACCCCTCATCTCCAGCACCTCCCGGCGCCACAGGGCGTAATTTCCGAGTTGCCCGTCGCCCGCCCCGAGCAGTAGACACATGCCATCCGCTAACGGTGAAATGCGATACTCTCTGACGAATGGGAATCGCCACATGACAGCAGCAGACTTTCGCAGGATTGCCCGGAGTCTGGAAGGCGTGGAAGAGTACCCTCACGCGGGATTGCCGGCTTTTCGTGTGGGAGGCAGGAAATTTGCTTCGCTGGCCTCACAAGCAGCGGGCTACGGAAACCTTATGCTTACGCTGGAGGAGCAGGCGGCGTTTGTGGAGGAGGCACCCGAGATTTTCTTGCCGATTCCTGGCGGCTGGGGAAAGATGGGGCACACGCATATTCGCCTGGCGGCGGCGAGCGAGGACGTACTGGCTGGCGCGCTGCGAGCGGCGTGGAAACTGCGTATGGAGAAGAACGCAAAGACAAGCCGAAAAAAATCCCCAGGTCGCGGAGCGCGGACGAGTAACAGATAGGGTGCCGGGGGACGGTGCCTGGGACAGCCGGGAAGTTCCCTGTCCCTGATTTCTCCCCTCGCCCCTCGCCGGCTGCCCCAGGTAGCGTTTTTCTACCTGGGGTCTCGACTTTTCGGGATCGAAGGTCGAGGTCTTTCTCTTGCCCCTTTCTAGTTTCTGCCTTCTAGTTTTCCTTTCCCCTGCTCTGAAAGTCCCCAATCATTACGAACCAAACGATCGATATCACAGGAACATCAGAAAACGTCCCGTCTCTCCCTGATTCCCCCCTCTTTTGCTCAATACCCTGCGGAAGAGAAGCTGAGGTGGTTATTCTATAAACAACTACCCGCGACATTACTATCATGCTGTTCTATCCTGAAATCTGACTGACCGACAACGGGAGGTGCCATTGGCCATTTCCGCTGCTATAGAAAAAGAATTGAAGTCTTCCGAAACCGTCATTCTTGAGGTCAAGAAGATTCTGAACAGCAACACGTACACCGGCGAGGAATACTCCACTGTTGTCGCTGGCTTTATTGACCAGGTGATAGAACATCTTGAAGCGATCATCTTACTCTTACGCGCTAACATAAATGGATCAGCATTCGCCCTCGTGCGGTCTGTTGCGGAGGGCCTCGTGCGCGGCGTATGGTTTACTGTGTGCGCAACTCAAACCCAGGTGCTGAAATTCAGGAATGACGACAAAATTGATCCGACCTTCGGTGAGATGTCCGAGGCGATAGACAAGCAATGCGGGATAGACTTCTTCGCCGACTTCAAGAAGCGGAGTTGGAATCCACTAAACAGTTACACGCACACCGGGATTCTACAGATCGGACGTCGTTTTACGGGAAACGTTCTGCAGCCATCATACAAGGATGCCGAAATCATAGAGATGATACGGATGATCACGGTGTGCATCCTGCTTCTTGTCCGGCCCTACTTGGTTCGCCAAAAACACGATGTCTCGGCGAAAGCCATTGACGCCCTCGGCGACAAATACGGGAAGCATCAAATCTGACGTTGACGGTGCCGGGGGACAGACTCGGCCACCATTTGGCATAGTAACGACGAAAGAGGTGTCCATTGGCCGAGAACAAACCTGACGACAAACCTAAGTTGAAGGATGTCGAGAATCTTCCCGGGGAACTACACACCATTCCCGTAGACCTGAAACACCATTGGTCAATCCTTGACCAGACAAAGGCCGAATTTGCGAAGTCGGGTCGGTCTGGAATCGTGCTCTATTGGGAGGAAGACGCCGCCTATAAGGAGCGGCTAAAGACATTTCTCGCGAAGTTCGGACGAACGTGGGAAACCGGAAAGCCTTACTTGGTCATCCAGCACGACACCCAGTCAAAAGACCTGTTCGACCTAGTGACTAAAGCTGGCCTGAGAGCCGAGCTGATTCAACCAAAGTAGACTTGGCTATCGGACTGTGGAGAGCGGCGGCTTTGCTGATCGGTGCGGATCGCTCGCTGTGCCTCCGGGAGTACAATGGCAGTTATGCGGATACTGCTCGACGCGAAAGACCTCACCAATGTCGCGTGGAGCAGAGGGCGGGCCGCCTAACGGGTTTTTAGTAGTGCCAACCCGCCGTCTTCTCTCCAGCCGGAGCATTCTTCACTACATGCTCCCCCATCCTGCGAATCAGATTCGCGGTGGTCGTCGGTTGCCATCCGTGCCCCTTCATCGGACGCCCGTACTGAAACTCGCAATCGCACGGCGGGTTCTGCAGCTCCTTCATCGCCTCTTCCAGCTTGTACACGGCCAAATTCAAATAAAAATTATCCATGTCCCCAACATAAACATGAATTTTCCCGCGCAGCTTCGGTCCCAGCGTGGCCCACTTCGTTCGCACGCTGTAACTCAAATCGTATCCGTGGTCGCGCATGTACAAAGCTACGCTGTGGTCGATCTTGCCCGTCTGCTTGTCCCACAGTGGCTTCGGATAGCCATCGTCGCCAATCGGCCCGTAGGTCGCTTCCCAAATCTCCAGTTGCTGCGCGGAACGCCCGTGACTGCCGAGGACGTCTTCAAGCTGGCTGAACTGCTGCAGGGTAATCTCCGGCTGCCCATCCGATTTCCGCATCAGGTACCTCGGCGCCTGCAAATACGCATGGCCCGGCTCGAAAAACGCATTGTCATCCTCGTATACGTTCGCCGCCAAATAGCGCCGGAAATCGATCGGATCCGGGCACATCGTCCAGGTCCCGCCAAAAAAATCCGGATAGAAAACCTGCGACGCCAGCGATTCCCACCCGCCGGTCGACCCTCCCGTCAAAACCCGCGCGTAAGGCTTGGCAATCATCCGGAAGTGCGACTCCAGAAAGGGAATGAGCTCCTTCACCAAGGCATCGCCGTACGGCCCGTTGTTCGCCGAATTCACCGCATACGAATCATCGAAATACGGTGTCGGATGCTGCAGTGTCACCGCAATCATCCGTGGAAACTTCTCTCCACTCCACGATTGGTAGAGCTCGTAACCCGACTCTTTGTTCACGTCGTTTAGTTGCTCCCGGAAGGACTCGCCCACCTGCCTCCCGTCGGTCGAGAAATCGAACGGGGGAGAAAGGTGAAAGTGCGTGTGCTGGTAAATGGTGGGATAGGAAACCTCCGGATGCTCCTCGTAGCCACTCGGCAGCAGCACTACCGCCCCAACAAAAATCGGGTGTCCCCAGAATTTCGTCAGCATCTCGCTCTGAATCTTGATGTGCTTTATCCACGGCGTATCCGCAGGAACCTTTACGTCCGGAATCACTTTCGTCAAACTCAGGGGCACGTCATAACCCGCCGCAGGATCGAGATGCACCTTCTGCACTTCGCTATACAGATTTCCCGGCGACAGATTGAACTGCTGACCTTCCCACTGGTCCATGTGTGCCCAAATGGTGTGCCCATCTGCCCGATGAAATTCCGTATACACATTCACCAGTGCCTGCACGTAATAATCTCCAGCAGGTACGTCCCGCAAACTCCTAATCGGCGAGCCCAATGCGCTCCCGTCCACTATTCCAGCCTGCCCCGCCGCTAGCGCGCTGATATCTGCCGCAAACATCAGCCCCGCATCGCCCAGTCCGTCGGTCGCGAGCCGCGGTTCCTGCTCATTCTTCTTCGAAAGAAACACAAACACTCGCCCGGTAATCTTTTCTGCGTGCACTGCAGCAGGAAAGGAAACCTCGAATTTTGTCCCTGCCGCCCCTGTCTGTCCCGCAAACGCCGTGGCCGCAGCGACCAACACTCCAGTCATCAACATTCTCACGCATACCAACGCCCTTGACTCCATCCACCCGAAAAATATCATCGTTTACTCCTTGGAGAACGCGCCCGCCTCTTTGCCTTGGCCGCCACTGGTACTCGCAGCATTGTGCATTAGCAACCAGGCACGAGGCCAGCACACTCAGTGGTGCAGGGGCAGGTTGTCCCCGGACTGGCACAGGAAGTTACGCGAATCGCAGCTGGGAGGTTCCCTCTGAATGCGGGAAGGAACGCGCGTTCTTCCCGCCGCTTCCGTCAAGCCTCGCCCGGTGCCGCACCCTACGGTTTTCAGGGTGCGGATTTTGACTTCTCTTGGGTCGACTTTTGGTCTTCAATCCCTCACTGCTGTTTCTTGGCTCTTCCCCATCCCACCAGTTACAATAGATTGTTTGCATCTGCGGTAAGAAAGCAGCCCTTGCAAACGTAGTTCTAATGACCGTCAGGAAACGGCGATACTCTAAATGGAAGCAGCCCAAATACTCGACCGCGTAGTTGCCCGTTTTATCGGCACCAAGCACGAACGCGACCTCAAGAAACTGCAGCCAGTGATCGCGGCCATCAATGCCCGCGAAGCCGAAGTGCGGGAGCTCAGTGATGAAGGGCTCAAGACGCGCTATGCGGAGTTGCGGGCGCAGGTGCACGAAGAATTAAAAGATGCCGATCCGGCGGAGCCTGCTTACAAAGAACAATTGCAAAAGGCGCTGGAGCCCGCGATTGTTCCGGCATTCGCGTTGGTTCGCGAAGCGGGCCGCCGCTTTCTGAACATGCGGCATTTTGATGTGCAGCTCATCGGCGGCATCGTTCTTCACGAAGGCAAAATTTCGGAAATGAAAACGGGCGAAGGCAAGACGCTCGTCGCCACGCTTCCCGCGGTTCTCAACGCTCTTGCCGGGCGCGGCGTGCATATCGTCACGGTGAACGACTACCTGGCTCGCCGCGACGCGGAATGGATGAGCCCGCTCTATCGCGCGCTGGGATTGAGCGTTGGTGTGATCGTGCACGACCTCGATGACGAGCAGCGCCGCGCGGCCTACGGTGCGGACATCACCTATGGCACCAACAACGAATTCGGCTTTGACTACCTGCGCGACAATATGAAGTACGACCTGGCGCAGTGCGTCCAGCGCGGCCACCAGTTCTCTATCGTTGACGAAGTCGATTCCATCCTTATCGACGAAGCCCGCACCCCGCTGATCATTTCTGGGCCGTCGGAAGAGTCCACCGACAAATACGCGAAGATCGACAAGATCATTCCCAAGTTGATCAAGGAAATTGATTACACGCTGGATGAAAAACACCGCACCACCACGCTTACCGAAGAAGGCGTGAGCAAATGCGAGAAGCTGTTGAGTCTCGGCAATCTCTACGATCCGGCGCACATGGAGACGATTCACCACGTCTATCAGGCTCTTCGTGCGCATACGCTCTATCGGAACGACGTGGACTACGTTGTGAAAGACGGAGAAGTCATCATCGTGGATGAATTTACGGGCCGCCAGATGCCTGGACGCCGCTGGTCCGATGGTTTGCATCAGGCCGTGGAAGCCAAGGAAGGTGTGAAGATCGAGCGCGAAAATCAGACGCTTGCCACGATTACTTTTCAGAATTATTTTCGCATGTACAAAAAACTTTCCGGCATGACCGGTACGGCGGAAACCGAAGCTGCGGAGTTTGGCAAGATTTACAATTTGGATGTTACGGTCATTCCCACGAATCGCCATCTGATTCGAATCGAATCGCCGGACGTGGTTTACCGCACGGAAAAAGAAAAATTTGTAGCCGTCGTGGACGGCATTTTGCAGGAAGACAATTCGCTTGCCAACGGCATCCGCCAATATCATGAACGCGGTCAGCCCGTCCTGGTGGGCACGATCTCCATCGAAAAGTCCGAGGCCATCGCGGAGTTGCTGAAGAAGGCGGGCATTCCGCACCAGGTGTTGAACGCCAAGCAGCACGAGCGCGAATCGCGCGTCGTCGCACAGGCCGGGCGCAAAGGCGCGATCACCGTGGCGACCAACATGGCCGGCCGTGGCACGGACATTTTGCTTGGTGGCAATCCCGAGCAGATGACGCGCGATCATTTTCTGAAGAACAAGCTGGCTATGCCCTATGCTGCGGCCCCGGCGGTCATTCCGGCGGAGCCTACTCCGGGCGAGGCTGCGCAACCAACCGTGCCGATGGTGCTCTTCCAGCATGAAGGCAAAATTTTTCAGGTTCCCGCCGATCAGTGGAAGCCGGTCAACGAGCAGTTCGCGGAGCAATGCAAAGCGGAGCACGATGAAGTGGTAGCTCTCGGCGGACTGCACATCCTCGGAACGGAACGGCACGAGGCGCGGCGCATTGACAATCAGTTGCGCGGGCGCGCCGGCCGCCAGGGCGATCCTGGCTCCTCGCGATTTTTTCTTTCGCTCGAAGACGATTTGATGCGCATCTTCGGGGGCGACCGCATGAGGGCGCTGATGTACCGCTTTGGCATGACTGAGGGCGTGCCGATCGAATCTGGCCTCATCTCGCGGCGCATTGAAAATGCTCAGAAGTCTGTAGAAGCGCAGAATTTCGATGCTCGCAAACACTTGCTCGAATACGACGACGTGATGAACAAGCAGCGAGAGACGATTTACGCGATTCGCCGCTCTGCGCTCGAAGGCAAAGACCAGCGCGATTACGTTCTGGGCATTGCAGAAGACGTGGTGCGCGAACTCGTGAAAACATTCTGCCCGCGCGAGCAGCATCCCGATCAATGGAATACCACACAGTTTCTTGCGGAGAGCAACGCGCAGTTCGGCATTGATATGAAGGCAGCGGGCGCCGATCCCGCGACGCTCAGCCACGAGCAGCTTGCGGACGCCGCGGCCGAAGCCGTCAAAAAGCGCTACGAAGAAAAAGAAAAGCAGTTTGGCGCGGACCTGATGCGCTGGCTCGAGCGGCGCATCATTCTCGACGTGGTGGATTCGCAGTGGAAAGACCATTTGCTTTCGCTGGACCACCTGAAAGAGGGCATTGGCCTGCGCGGTTACGCGCAGAAAGATCCCATCGTCGAGTTCAAGAAAGAAGCGTTCACCCTTTTCGAAGACATGATGGCGCGCATTGATAACGAGACCATCCGCTATCTCTTCCACATTCAAGTGCAGCAGGGCGAGCAACCGCCTTCGGGAGGTGCGCCAACTTCCTCGCCGCAGGCCTCGCGTCCGCGCGCCGATGCCGTTGCTGCCAGCGCTGCCGCTGCGCGAGCCAACGAGCCGCAACATTTGCCCGCTGTCGCGCGCGAGATTGAGCGCCGGCAGCAGCGCCAGCAAAAAGATTTGCAGTATCAAACCGGC
>JBGPDI010000131.1:0-14432 GCA_041482215.1 Candidatus Acidiferrum sp.
GCCTACTTGGCTTTCGCAGTTGGACTAAAGAAAGAGGCCCTGACTGTCTAAATTAGTGGGGAGCACTACATATTCGTTCACCACGCCGGGCGAACTGGATCGTATTTACGGACCCAAGCTCTGTGGAAATCCCGCTCAGGAAAAACCTGTTGTCATCAAGCTTCCACTCTTGGCAGGTGACCTTGACCTCCAATTTTTCGGTTTTTTGTGTGAACGATCGCCTGATTGAGTCTGACGATGCGAGAAGCAGAACTCGCAGGGATTTGCCTGGATCGAGCGAAATGAAGGAACCGGGTATGCTTGTCGAACCACCCGTTGCCGCAGATCCTAACACCTCGCGTTCGTACGCGTCCCCGCGCACAGGCTGTAACTGAAAGAAGAAAACGCGCCGCGATCTATTTTCTGGTTTTTGGGCGGCCGTGAGGTTACGAGAACTCGGTAGATCGAAAGGGGCACTGCCAGTGTTCCACAATGACACCTCAACTACAAAGTTGCCATCCTTGCGAGGTGAGGCACGAAGGATCTCCGCAGCGAGCGGAAGCTGATGTCGCAAGGTGTCATCGGGGCCAGGCCGCCACCCGCCTGTCCCGCCCCCACCGGACATGCCCGGGATCCCTCGATAGTATCCTTGTTCGCTGCGGGGAACTTCGGCGGTCAAGTCTAGAACCCCCGGAGTCTCTGACGCCTGACCCGCCAATCGCCCAGAAATAATCGTTGTGCCTGCTGCCCAGAGCAGAACCACGTGAATAATCAGCAGGCGACCGTGCTTAATTGCAAGGAGTGTATGGGGCATAGTTTATGTTTCCGAGAAACGTTCCGGTCTCACTGTAATTAACCGGATAAAGGGCGGCCTCGTTTCCCGAAGCCGATGCCACCGTGCTTAGACGATTACTAATACCCGAGGTTGAGTTATTGGCGAAGGTGTTGAGATTAGCGCCTGGAGGAGCAATTTGCTGTTCGAGGAAGTCCTCGGGGTTACTAGAGTTCGAGTTCAGTGAAATGGAATAGAGCGCATAGTGGCTCTGCGCCGAGCTGTTCCATTCGTGACGATTGGTCTGCGCGAGCAAGTTGCTCCCGGAGATAATTCCGTTGTTACTGCACTGCTTTTGATAGAAGGTAGAACTTGTGTTTTCTAAGTCTGGATTGATTTCATATTGAGAGTTCCAAGTCGAGAAGATTTGATTAGCTGGCCAATAGGTGTAGCCCTGATTGGGACCGTTGTCGTTGATGGTCGAATATTGAAGGCCCTGAGAACCCGAGTTGAGGACGTAGTGCCATTGAAAATAGCCCAAGCCGGAGTCTGTGCCCGTATTTTGGGGTGGGACGGGAAGGGTAATAAAAGTCCCGTTGGGTGTCTCCGCCGGCGAGGCAGGGCCCGTGTGCCAGTTTCGGTTCGTTACGGTAAAGGATGCACTTGGAGTCATGGTGTTACCTCCCGAGGCAGAAACCTTCACGGTAACGGTGCCGCCGGTGACCACCACGCCTGACCAAGAGCTCGCGGTACCGGAGCCGTTGACCGTGCTGGCGTTGGAGTCCTTGAATTGCCAGTTGGAATACTGCGCCCCTGCCGGGGCATTGCTTACGCTGCAAGTCACGGTTCCCCCGCGGGTTACCGATGAAGGCGAGCAGGAGACGCTTGCGACGTTGACGCTGCCATGGGAGGGGCGCTGCAAAATGGGACAAGAATACTTGGATACATACCATTCCTCCTGCGCGAACGTCGTGGAGGTGGTGGAGCCAATGCCTTGGCCGGTGTGCGTTCCGAAGGTGTCGACCGTCGCAATGCTGGTACTCGCGGTGCTCCAGTTACCATCAAAATCGCCGCTTATATCCGTGTACTGGAGCGAGCACGCATCTTGTCCATCCACGCCGTTGCCCGAAGTGCCGAGAAAAGGTATGCCCAAGGGATCGAAAAACATCACTAACCTCTTCAAGCCACAGCAGATCGTACATCCATAGGTGACGTGGCCGTAGGTCTTGTCGTAGATGACTTTCCCTTCAAAGAGCGTGCCAATGCCTTTGTTGGTGAGGTCGCGGATTTCGTAGGAGCCCGAAGTCAAGGTGTTGGGAAGGGTCTTGCCGTTCTTGTCGAGAAAGCTCTCGCGAATGAGTTTGCCGACGTCAATCCACATTTGTTCGTCCGGCTGGAGGGTCTGCTCCAGCTCGTATTTTTGGGTTCCTTGATTATAGAAGATGGTAAAGGCGGCGTGGGTTGCCTTGGTGCCGCCATTGCCGATGGTGATGATGGAGTCGTGTTGTGGGTCATACTGCCACTGGCTAGCCGCCCAATGAGAGGCCAGCTGATCGGAAAACGGCGTTTGCGCTCCATAGCGCAGGGATTGGTCGTAGCTGGCCGCGACGGCCACGACTTCGCCGGGAAGCGCGTTTGTGGTGAGGATCACCGACGACCACTGAGCATTTTGCGGGAGCGTCTTGCCATCCTGGAGGGCAGCCACATCGATGCGCCGCGTTTCGAGCGGATTCAGATGTAGGGCGGGGCCAGATGCTTTGCCGGTGCTGGAGTCCGTACGCCAATTGAAATCGAGCGCGGCTTCCACGGGCTTGGAGGTAACGTTGCGGATGAAGAGCTGTGGAAGCAACACGGTACCCACAGGAAAAGCGAGAGAGAGGGATCGGGATTGGCAAGGGCGAGCATGGGAGCACGCAAAGTCCACTTGCCGGTGCGAGCATAGTCGCGTTCCTTGAGTTGAGCGCGCGGGTCGTAATCGAACATTTTCATGACGGCGGAGAAACCGCCGTCTTCGTCGAAGAGGACATGGAGCGTGTCGAGCGAGCCGGCGTGGTCGGCTGCGGTGATTCTGATGCCACCGTATGAGCCGCCGAGTTTCGCGGCGGCGACAATCTGGCGAATGGAGTAGCGGGCCAGGCTGCGCGGGGACAGAGTGATGGTCTGTGCGGAGGATTTTCCGCTGGCGTCGGAGATTGACAAGTTTGTCTTCAGCGGATTCTGACCTCGATTGGCCAAGACTAGATAGTCGCTGGCGGATGTGTTAGGCAGCCACCAAATTCCTTCGCGGCTGCCGAGGTCTTGGGTTTGGTCTTCGCCGGTTCCGTCGACGTGGAAAGCGATGGAATGGCCGACGCCCATAATCATCGCGACGGCATATAGGTTAACTCCACTTGGAGCGCGGTAGCGGAGAACGAGAGAGCCGTACGCGCCGATCAATTGAGGAGCGGAATTGCCGATGGCCGTGGCGACGTCGAGTGTTTTGACTTCTTGCGGGAGCACCACGACTGCGGAGAGAGGAATTTCGGCGCCGTCTGTGGCACGGAGCACCGGAGTGACGGTCAGAGGTTGGTCCACCTGATTGTTGCGGAGGTCGAGTTCGGTGCGCCAGCCGGTTTCGGTGGTCCAGTAGGAAATGAACTGCTCCTGATCCTCGGCCGCTGGCGGTGCTGGATGCTGGTGGGCCAGAGGCGATTGCGCGAAGGAACAATGCGAGGCAACGCTCATGAGGATTAGCAGCACTAAAAAGCGAGTAACGCGAAAACGGCGTGAGGACAAAGTGAACATGGGCAACCTCAAACGGGGTGAAGGACTAGGGCCAGATTGATGAGCAGCAAGGCAGGCCTGCAATATATTCTTGTCAAGTTAATATTTAGAGAAAAATAGCGCGCGGTAGTTACGGATCTGCTATCTGGCCGGAATGTCGCGCAGATATGGGGGTCTGCATTTCCGCAATGGAGACATGGCTAGTGAGGAAGTGAAGAATAGAAAAAAACTAGGGTTGAGGATGACCAGCCTACAGAATGAAGGAAAAAGGCGCCGGGGCAGCTTCGCTGAGGGGCCAAGGCACCCCGGCTTATCTTGCCCGCCTCCGCAGTGAGCGAACAAGAAACTCGTCGAGAAACTTTTCTACCGCAAGACCGAAAAACCGCCCAAGAGTCCGTCCTGGCAAAACGACAGGAAAGGGATTGAAAACTCTTGTCGCCGCAGGGTGGCGAAATCGTTGCAAATTCAGCCTGCGGAATTTCTTGCCGCCGCAAAATTTCGGGCGGTCGCGAACCAGGAGGCGAGGAACCTCCTGACAAAAAGCTACTTCTCTTCGTCGCCTCGCATGAACTCGTAGCGTTCGATGGCGGCGACCACGCCGACTGCGCCCTCTTCGCGCGGCTCGGTGCGTTGCACGCGCCCAAGGCAGCGGACGCGAACCGGTCCGGCCATTGTGATCTCATTGGGCAGGGTTAGAAGAATCTCGACGGGTGATCCGTCCTTAACATCTTTGGAGAGGAAAAAGTAGACACCGCGGGAGCTGACATCCCGTGACTCGGTGCTGGTTTCCCCAACAGCTGCGCCTGTAGTCCAACGAACAGTAAGCGGCAGCCGCATGGAAAAGCGCTGGGTAGTGCGGCGTTCTGAGCCGGTCAAGGAAGTCCTCCTAGTCGAAGAGAGAGTGTAACCGGGAGGGGTCCAGGGAACAATAGGACTGCGGGTTCAAAAGCGGCTCAATTTTGAGAAGTACGGATGTACTAGGACGGAGGCGGAAATTGGGACTTGAGGATAGGGATAAGGAGACAGGCCTGAGGTCACTAGCGGGCAATCGACCTGCGAGTCCGCTTCCTCCCCTCGCCTTAAACTGCACATTCTACACAGCTTAACCGGCATTCGGACGCGCGTTGAGAAGTAGCCGGCTTGTAATGTCAGTGCCATCCCGATTTGTTCCTAGCGAATCTGAAAATGACAATCTATTATCAACGGCTTGACTCGCTGGTTTCGGTCCCCCCGTCGTCGCAATGGGAGAGAAGAGAATGAATGGGAAAAGCTTTGCGGCTGCGCTTGTCGTAGTTCTCTGCATAGTAGCGTGGGTTCGGCCTGCGGCTACGAAGACGGAGCAGCCTGTCAGGCTGGACCCGAAAAATCCGCATTATTTTGTGTTCCGGGGAAAGACTGTCGCGTTCGTCACCAGCGGCGAGCACTACGGATCGGTCCTGAACGCGGACTTGGACTTTCAGCGTTACCTTACCGCGCTGAAGGCGGATGGGCTCAACTACACACGCATTTTCGGCGGGAGTTACGTGGAAGTCCCGGCAAAATCCTTTGGAATTTTGCGGAACGATCTGGCTCCCGCTCCCGGACGCTTCGTTGCGCCGTGGGTTCGCAGCAACACCCAGGGTTACGCTGGCGGAGGAAATAAGTTTGACCTTGAGCAGTGGGATACTGAGTACTTCAAGCGATTTCATGATTTTTTGGCCGCGGCTTCCGAGCGCGGAATCGTGGTGGAGATCAGCCTGTTCTCTTCGCACTACGGCGATGTGCAATGGAATCTGAGTCCGTTCCATCCTACGAATAACGTAAATGGGACGGAACTCGCCGACTGGAAAAAAATCAACACTCTGGAGAACGGAAAAATCCTCGCATTTCAAGAGCGCTATACGCGAAAGCTTGTGCATGAAGCAAATGCATTCGAAAACGTGATCTTCGAGATTCAGAATGAACCGTGGTCCGACCGTCCTGTTCCGACAGGAGTGATTGGCTCGGTCAATCCGTTTCTGCAGCCTCCGGCGCGCGACCGGTTCCCGAATACGGTCGAGCTGGCAGATGACCTCTCGCTAGCATGGCAAGCAAAAGTCGCGGAATGGATTTCGAACGAGGAAGCGTCGCTCCCAAACAAGCATCTGATTGCGCAGAACTACTCCAATTTTGGATTTTCCATCCGGCAGCTCCTGCCCGGCGTCAGCATTGCAAATTTCCATTACGCCTATCCGGAAGCGGCCTTCTGGAACTCCGGCCTCGGCAAAGCGATTTCCTACGATGAAACGGGATTCCTGGGGCGCGATGACGATTTGTATAGACGGCAGGCCTGGAATTTCATGTTGTCGGGAGGCGGAATTTTCGACGCGCTGGATTATTCTTTCTCTCCTGGCCACGAGGATGGATCAGATGCGGAGCCGAATGGACCCGGAGGCGGCAGCAAGGCCTTGAGACAGCAACTGCACATCTTGAAGGATTTCTTGGAATCATTTACTTTGGCGGACTTACATCCCGACGCGCAAACCGTGAAGCACGCCACCGGAACAATTCCTCGAGTGCTTTCGAATCTGGGCCACGAGTATGGAATTTATTTTGACGGAGACGGTCCCACAAAAGTGACGCTTGATTTGCCCGCAGGCCACTATTCGGGCGCGTGGGTGAACGTAAAGACGGGAAGCATCGAACGCTCCGTAGACATTCAAGCCACCGGCGGAGACACACTTCTGGAATCGCCCGACTTCACGAATGGAATCGCGCTTCGTCTGAAGAGAGTGGCGCACTGATGACGTTTAGTAAAGGTTGGAGGAATCGTGGAGCAATACAGTTTTGTGCGGCTGCACGCGCGTGAAGGCGAAGAGAATGCCGTAGAGGAAGCATTGCGCGAAGTGATGGGCCATTCGCGCGAGGAGCCGGGCTGCCTGAGTTTCCACATATTTCGCTCGATGCGAGATCGGCGGCTTTTTTACATTCATTCGCACTGGGTGAACGCGGACGAATTCCAGAAACATGCGACATTGCCGCACACGTTGCGATTCCTCGAACGCGTCGATGCCTTGCTCGATCAGCCACGCGATGTGACGCGAACAGAGATGATCGGTTGAACTCGCGCTGAAAAAATACTCCGAACAGTAGCGCAGTTGCTGAGTTCTTCAGGGATTGACCGGACCGACAACGGGCGCCGTGCTCGGGGGAGCCGCAAGCGCTTTGGAGCGCGCTGCAATGGCAGGCGGAAAAACGGGCGCGCCGATAGGAGGACGTCCGCGAGAGATGGCCCAGCGCTCCAGCCAGCCGGCGCCTTGTTCTCCAACATAGGTGTCGGGCATGCCGTAGGCTTGATCGCTCAACGCATCCTCAAGAGTAATGAAGCGATAGCCGCGTTTGCGCAGCAAGTCGAGTAATTCGCCGATGTGATCGGCTTCCAAATTATTGGCATGCAGGAGCAGGATTTGTTTCGGCTCGTAACCGATGAGATCGCGGGAAAGCTTTTCATCATATTCAAACATTGCGGCTGAATAGGAAAGATAGGCGTTGGCGATTTCCTGCTGTGCCGCGGTATCGCCGCGTTTTTTGGCGTCATCGTACACGCCCGCGAAGGCCCAATCCGAACCGTCGAGGGTGACATGCGCCAGCCGATAGCCGCGAGCGACGAGGAAAGCATCGGCCTCCGTGCGGGTTTGCAGATCGCGGCCAGTCTCCAGATAAGGATAGCGAAAGTAGCGAATCTGCTTTTTGTGCTGCGCGAGCAGAAGTTTCGTGACTGTCTCGCCGCGCACGACCGATTCTTCGAAATCCTTGAGGCCGGCCTTGTTCAGCGAGATGTGACCGTAAGTGTGATTTCCTAAATCGAATCCGGCGTCGAGCCACATGTTCAGCGCTTTGATACGCTCATCCACTTCGCCTGGCTTGTACAATTTGTCTTCATTGACGAATCCCACCACGGGAATCTGCTGCTGCCGCAAAGTGGCGAGCAGCTTCACGGTCATCTCCGTGATAGCCGCCGCGGACATGGAGTGCGCCGCGCCGGCGGGCAAGTCGTCAATGGTGATGGCTACTTGGCGATCCGGCGTGTTCGCAGCACTTGAATCCACGAGTCCCCATGCAATGAAAAGGACTAAAACAGCCAACAGGCAAGTCAGCAACGACTTCATTAGATCAATCCTCCACCGGCGTGACTCTCGAAACGTGATGAACCGAGCGTAGCTACAAATTCATTCTGAAAGCGAAAAGCATTGTACATGGAGTCTGCGCCGAGCAGGAATTGAGGGAGCAGAAAGAGTCGGCGGCAGAAAGTGATGGGACCGCAATCTAGCGCGTTTTGTTTTGTTCATGGACGTTGTCTCTTTGGGGGTACACCCCCGTCGTGATCAAGAGTGCGCGTAACAAATTGATTGTAAAGGAATTGGCGAGTTGCCGTTGTGTAGGTATGGCCGTAATGAAATGAAAGTAAAAGAGATAGAGGCGATGAAGCAAACAAAGGAATTGGCCGGACTAGGTGGTACAGGCGCACTTGGCGGGGATAGAATCGATCAATCACGACACATGGTAACACATGAGTACAGTACTTGTCCAGATAAACCTTTCAGGAATTCGCAAGCGATTGGCGGGACAGGGGTTAGGAATAGAAAAATGAAATTGGAAGATGGAAATCGGGTAAAAACGACACTGCGACCGGCCGGCCGAGCCAGGTCAATGCAATCAAGGCGGCCAGTTGGTGCGCTTCCCTGTTGAGCGAGATTCGCTATTGGACGGTTAGCGTCACGGTGGTTGTGTGAGTCAAAGCGCCAGATGTAGCGGTTACTGTAACTAGATAAGTGCCGACGGGAGTGCCGGTCGGGGGTGGCGGAGGCGGCGGGGCAGTGTATCCACTTCCGCCGCAACCAATCGTTTGGAGCAAGAGGAATAAGGCAAGCCCGACCAAGGGGAGTGCTCCGACCCAACGCTGGCGGCGGGTGCGACCGAGGCGCAGGAGGAAAGCGCTTAACAAGATCGCGAGCAGGATGACGGGAACCAATTGTGGCCGGAAAATGAAGCGCACGCGGGGCAAGATAGGTGGCACGAGACCTCGGGCTTTGGTAGTGACCATGACGGAGGCGGTACCGCTTCCGTTGGGGAAGGAAGCCGGGTTAGCGGAACAAGTAGTGGCCGTCGCGTTGAACGGGAGAGAGCAGGTCAAGTTGACCAGCGCAGAGAAACCGTTCTGAGGCGCTATCGAAATTACATTGGTAAATGTTGCCGTTTGACCTGGCGGGACCGTCTGAGTGGTCGTTCCCGATGATGTGATGGAAAAGTCGGGCGGGCCCGTGACAGTAAAGCTGAGAGGATTGGAGTAACCACCGGGCGAGGGATCGAAGACATACAACGGATAGGTACCCGGAGCATTAAGGTAGGACCCATCATAAGTGAAGGTAAGCTGAGTCGAGCTCACGAAGGTCGGGGTAACCATGAAAATTGAAGTTCCGGTGTTGAACAACAGTCCAGCTGCTAGCTGGAAGTTGGTGCCATTGATTATGACGGTCACCGGACTCGGCGGACTCGCTGACACGCTCGAAGGGCTAACCGAAGCGATGGTAGGAATGGGATTGGGCATGACGATGGTGAGCGGCAGCGAAATGGAAGGACCGCCACCTGGGGTGGGATTGGACACGGTGATTTGAACCGTACCCGCGTTTGCGAGGGCAAGATCGGTCGCGGGAATATTCGCTGACAGGTCTCGCGTATCCCAGACGGTCGTTGATTTAGGGATTCCATTGAAATTCAGGGTCGCGTTGGAAGCAAAATTACTTCCGAATGCGTCGAGCCGTATGCCAGGCGTAGTAGCGATGACGCTAGTAGGGTTGATGGATGTGAGCGTCGGGACAGGATACGTTCCAACAGTAACAGTGAAATTGAGGCCGTTCGCGGCACCAGCGACCGGGCTAGGATTTTGAACACCAACACCAAATGTACCGGGGAAGATAATATCCGCAGCCGAAATCACCGCCGTGACTTGGGTTGAGTTGATAAAAGTCGTTGGTGTGGGATTCGGCCCAAACCAAACGGTGGCGCCATTGATAAAATTCGAGCCGTTCACAGTAAGAGTGAAGGCTGGCCCGCCAGATGCTGTACTACTGGGAGAGAGGGATAAAACCGTAGCCGGAGTGTAATACCCGTTGTTGTACACGAACCTGACAAAGGATTGGCCTCCCAAGGCGAGGGGATCAGGGTCAGGGGGGCCAAAAGAACTGACCATGATGTAGTACGTCGTTCCGGCAGTGAGGTCAACACTTTGAAGTTGCGATTGCGTGACGACGCCCGCCTGAATATCGTCGTTGCAGGCGACGTTCGTTGCAGTAAGTGTTGCTTCGGTGGTGCCAGTACCTGTCCAAATGGAAAGGACAGTGTCATAGCTGCTGCCAATGGTATCAACTTCGAGATTGGCTGAAAAAACTGGAGTGAACTTGTACCACATGGTGTTGTAGAGGCCGTTAGGATGGCCGCCGGTGTTGAGGCTGCCGGAGTATTGTTGTATGCACGGTGGAATGGGATCGCTGGATTCTGTCGTTGCGCCCGAGCTATCTTGGACGTCGCTGATACTAAGGTTGGTAATGTTGATTGCGTTGGCGAAGTTGTCGTTTAGTGGAGGGGAAGCAGCGACTTTAAACGTTACGGGCTGAGACTTTCCGCCGCCGGGGGGCGTGTTGAGAACGGTGATGTCGTTGGTGCTACCGTAAGGGCCGAGCAGAGTGGCGGGAAGGGTCGCGGTGAGGCTAGTGTTGCTGTTGAATTTGGTGGTGATGCCGTTCTGCGTACCATTGAAAAACACTTTTGCGCTGCTGGAAAAATTTTGACCTGTCAGTGTGATCGAAACATTAGTGGAGGGATTTGGCTGTACGGGCGTGCTCGCGGGGCTCAGGCTGGTGAGGGTTGGCATGAGCGCGGTGACTGAGAAGGGTAGAGAGTTACTGGTGGCGCTGGCCGTTTTCACGGTGATCTTCACAATGCCGGCGACAAGGAGAGATGTGGGCACCGTGCCGGATAAGGCGGTATCGGATTGCGTGCCGGTAGGGGCAATACCGGTAGCGTCGAACTGAATGGTGCCGCCGGTGAGACCCGAACCAGTAACGGTAAGAGTGAACGGCGAGCCATTGGTGTTGGCAAAAGTGGGCGTTAGCGAGGAGATATGCGGGCCGCTGAACGAAAAGTTGTTCAAATTGATATCCCAAACGACGCGGCCGTGAGTGGCGGCGCGAAGAGTGCGTGAGGGTTCGTGCAGGCGCAAAGAGAGAACGGCCACGTGGGGCAGGCCGGTAGCAAGAGTGCTCCAGGTGCAAGGGATTGCCGTGCAATTGCCAAGGAACACACCAAGGTCGGTGGCAGCATAGATAGCGCCTGGGAGATCGGGATCAATCACAACGTCATTGACAGGAATGTTGGGCAGATCGCTGGAGGCAGGCGTGGAGCAAACCGCTACCGAGCAGCTAACGTCTCTCCAGGTGTTGCCAGCATCGGTAGTCTTAAAGATGTGGCCCGTAGGGTCGTTGATACCGAGGTTGGAATTTACGAAAGAAAAGCCCGAAAAGGCAACGTACGCGGTGGTTCCGGTAGGATCACTAGGATCAACAGTGATGGCGGAGACGGCACGCGGCGGAAGGCTTCCCTGCCCGCTAACTTGGACAAAGGTTGCATTGCCATCTAGGGTGGCGGTCAAAGCGACGAAGACCTGGCCAGTATTCGCCCCTGCGTATATCACGCTGGAGTTTGTAGAGGTGTTGGCGAGTGAAACGGCGAGCGCGGTGAGAGAGTCAAAGTTGGAACCGTTCACAAGGTCGTAAGAAACTGCCGTCCAGGTATTAGCTGCATCCGCAGACTGATAAACCTTGGTTGTTCCGAGGTACAAGGCATTGGCGTTGCTGGGATCGGCCGCTAGGGGAGGCACAAAATTGTAATTATCAGCAAAGTTGATTCCGTTCACAACCGGCGCGAAGGTACCGGCCGCTCCGTTCTGATATGAGGAACGGAGATTGATTCCGTTGCAAGCCACATAAACGGAGCTGGGGATGAGATTGTCGATTGCCGTGCCGGTGCCGTCACCGCAGACGTTGTTGTCGGTCCAGTTCGGCGTACCAGCATAGATCTGACTTCCGTTATCCTGTGTTCCGCCAAAGGCAATTGACGGTGACGAGGCATTGATGGAAATCGAGGGATAAAATTGCGTCAGCGTAAGAGTGGAATCATTCAGGTTGGTCCAAGTGATGGTGGGCGCTTCAGCGTCGTCGGTACGCCAGATGCCGCCGTCGTTGCCGAGGTACATGCGGACCTTGCCAGACGGCAACTTGAAGAAGGCGATAGCGTGATTATCAACATGTGGCAACCCTGGACCCTGCGTGCTGGGAATGACACTCGACCAGGTCGCGCCGGCATTCGCACTCCGAATGACCCACTCAGGATTACCGCCGGAGTCACGCACGGATGAGCCGCCAAAATAAACGTAGCTCTTATTGTTGGGATCCACTTTGATGACGTTGTCGTACCAGCATTGAAACTTGCACACATCAGGAGCAGATGTTTGCGTCCAAGAGGTGCCGCCGTTGGTGGTGACGAAGACACCAAGGTTCAATTCGGATGCGGTGCTGGCGTCAGAGATGGAGGCATAAACGGTGTTTCCAGTTGTGTCGCTGGGTGCGATCCCTAAATCAATGCGGCCCATGCTGGATTGCGCGGGCAACGTGGGGCTGGTTAGGCGCGCGAAGTGTACGCTGGAGCAAGTGGAACCAATCGCAGTAGCCTTGTAGATCCCATTCCCATGGGGCGCCCCCTGAGAATTACCGTAGGGGTTGCCGAGAGCGGCGTAAGCAATTGTGGAAGAAGCAAAACCGACGAAGGTGGACATCTCATCGGGCAAAATAATGGACCAAGTGCTTCCTCCATTGTCGGAGCAATAGACTCCCTCGGTGGTTCCTTCCGCGAATTGCGTTTGCGCGCCAACAAGCACCATCTGCGGGTTCGAAGGATTCACAGTGAGGTAACTGATGCGCGTGCCGCCGAGGGTGAAGAAACCAAATGGCGTGACGTCCTGATAAGGACCGATGAAAGGACATGTAGCGCTTGGCACGGTGCAGGTCTGACCCCAGGTTTGGCCGTGATCGGTGGACTTCAAGACTCCAGCACCGTAGTAAATGTCGAAGCCGATTCCAGCGGACTCACCGGTGCCTGCATAGACGGTGGAGGTTTGCGATGGCGCGAAAGCGATGGAGCCCATCGCAAGCGAGGCATTTTGGTCACCCACGGCTTTCCAGGTGGTGCCTGCGTCAGTCGAGCGCCAGATTCCACCTTGTGCACCACCAATGAGCACAGTGTTTCCGCTAGTGTCGCTCGGGTCCACAGCGATCGTGGTGACGCGGCCTGTGACGGGAGAAAAAAACCCGCCGGTCGTCGGTGTCGGACCAATAGACGTCCAAGTGGTAGTCACCGCACCGTCCAGCGTGATCGCGCCTTGTGGCGCGGCAGCTGCGTAGGAACCATCGGGACGCAGCACCAACTTACCTTCCGCGGCCATCATGCGCTGCAAGTGTTGGAATGCTTTGAGACGAGCGCCAGAGGGAATACGGCCATTCACGGAACTACGCTGTTTGTAAAACCACTCGTTGCGCTTGCGAATTTGTTCCGGACCGTCCTTGTCGGCTTCAGCGCCGGGAGCCTTGTCGGGGTCATCTGCATCGGCCGCGGGCTCTGCCGGCTGGGTTTGTTTCTTGGCGGCTGGGAATTGCGTCTTCGTGCTTGCTGTTTCGCTCGAAGCGGGGTTTGGTTTTTCCTGCGCGCGGGCCTCCGCGCAAAAAAGAATGACAGAAACAAGAACGAAAATGCTGAAAGGAAAACCAATAGTTCGCGATCGCATAATCCGCCCACTCAGAAGATTTGGATCGAACTTTTACAATCCACCTGCGGCCAGATGGCGGAAACCCGTGGCGAGAGCAACGTAACTTCAGCGGGAATTCCGGAGCATCGGGGACACTGGCCAACGACCTTGCAACCACAAACTGCGCGGGAGCATAACACTATTGTTTGTAACGCTGAAGGCAATTATCTGAAAAACATCACGGTTCCCTTTCGGAGCTAGGGAGCGGCTGGCTTCAGAAGGCCAGCCCTACAGAGGCTGAGATTGGCGTCCGGGCAGTTGCCCGGAGGAGACTAGGACTGATCAATCAGCCGGTGATGAATCGCGTAGAGCGCGAGTTCGAGGCGGTCGGAGACGCCGAGCTTGTCGAAAATGTTGTGCAGGTGGTTCTTGACGGTTTGCTCGGAGATGAAAAGTTTTTCGCCGATTTCTTTGTTGCGGAAACCTTGGGCGACGAGTTGAACGATTTCCTTTTCGCGATCGCTGAGCAAAGGCTTCTCGCGGCGCGGCCCAGACTCGCTGGACTTCGAGAACGCTTTCATGACCTCGGCGGTCATACGATTGTCGAGCCAGATTTCGCCGGCATGCACGCGATGAATACTTTTTACGAGGAGATCGGTGGCGGACTGCTTCAGCACGACGCCGCGCGCGCCCAGGCGCATGGCGCGAACTACATCGCGATCGTCTTCCGCCGCCGTCAACACAACGACGCGCGTCGGCAACGTATCAAAATTGACTTCCTCGAGGACGGCCAAACCGTCTTTATCCGGCATGCGCAAATCGAGCAGAAGAATATCCGGCTTGAGCTTGGCGAGAAGCTTAATGCACTCGGCGCCGTTCTGCGCTTCCCCAACGATCGTGATGTCTTCGTCGGAATCGAGAAGTTTGCGCAAGCCATCGCGGAAGATCGCGTGGTCGTCGGCTAGTAGTACCCGTATCTGCGGTTTCGTCGTTTTGGCCATTTTAATGTCAGGGTTTGTAAGTACAAACCCTGAAACCCGTTTATGTCAGGGTTTGTAAGTACAAACCCTGAAACCCGTTTATGTCAGGGTTTGTAAGTACAAA
>JBGPDI010000132.1:0-14403 GCA_041482215.1 Candidatus Acidiferrum sp.
AGATCCCGACGATGAAAGTGACGCCCACCAGAAACAATGCGGTGCGCAAGTACTTGATGCGATTCGCTTCGGACATTTTTTCCTCCTTAAATTTATGCGACAAGAATCTCCTGGGTCAGGCGGCGGTCGCGCGATCAAAAATTCAGCACGCCCGATAACTCCTTAACCGGAATCAGGCCCAGGAAGCGGTCGTCGCCGCTTCCTGGCCTTTCCCATGCGCTTAACTGCGTTCCAAGCGCGCCCCGGTCAGACTACTTACTTGCGGCTGGGGTCATCGTCCGGATTGACGTAGTTGAACTGCAACGGAGACTGTCCGTGGACCTGCACGATGGTTTCTCCGCAAGCCATGGCGAAGTGGTGCATGTCGGGATCGAGAAAGGCGAAGCTTCCGGCGGTGAACGCGGCCATCTTGTTGGCTTCGAACTCATCCCCCATGCCGACTTTGAACGTCCCGGAAATGATCGTCACGTTTTCGCGGTTCGGGTGCCAATGGGGGGAGATGCGAAATCCATCAGGCATCTTCAGACGAACCGTGAAGTCGCCGGTGGAAGCGGTCGGGTCCCCTTCGAGCACGGCGAACTGCGCGCCGGGACGAACAACAGGTGGTGCGGGACCCCAGGGAATAGTATCCGGGGTAAATGCGTTTTTTTCGTGAGAATGAGCGTGCGTGACAACGGTCAAAAGCTGCCCCGCCCCAGCGAAAAATGCCAGAACTGCAAGTGTAAGGAACAAGTGTCTCTTCATGATTGAGCCTCCGTTGCTCAGTGTCGAATGTTCTGCATCCAACGTGGTGCATCATGGCCTCAGCTGAGGTTCATTTCCATGAAGGGCGAATACAGTTTGTATATCTTTCATATATCGTCGTAAATCACTGATTCTTAGCGGATAATGTGCTTGTGTGGGCCAAATGCGGCGTACAAAACAGGAAGTAAGTGAAATCGAACTCGACTTGGGTCGCTACGAGCTTCGCCGTCAGGGGCGGCGAGTAAGGCTCGAGAAGAAGCCCATGGAGCTCCTGATTCTTCTGGTCAGCCGGCGAGAACAACTGGTCTCTCGCGAGGAGATCGTGGCGAAATTGTGGCGCTCGGATCTCTTTGTTGATACCGAGCTCAACATCAACAATATCGTGCGAAAAATCCGCGCGGCCCTGGGTGATGACTTTGCCAAACCGCGTTTTCTGGAAACGGTGGTGGGTAAAGGGTACCGATTCATCGGACCGGTTCGTGTGATTGATGCACGGTATCCGCAATCCGATTTTGGATCGAGTGTCACGCGGGCGATCAGTCCAGAAATGGGGAGCGGGCGGAGCGAGCACTCGTCGTTGGCCGTTTTACCTCTGATGCTTCTTGGGAATACCAAGGATGACCATGGAATCTGTCTAGGCTTTGCCGATGCATTGGTTACGCGTCTTGGAAATCTCCCAGGCGTGGACGTTCTGCCAACTTCAGCAGTGCTGAACGTGCCCTCCGCGGCGGCGGCTTCGGAGACCGCTTCCCGTCTCGGCGTGCGTTTTGTGGTCCGCGGGGCCATTCGAATGTCAAAAGGCGTATGGCGACTTTCGATGGAAATGTTTGACACCCATTTGCAGAGTGTGTGCTTCACAAGGAAACGCGATCTCGACGTGAACCAGCTATCCGACCTTGAGGATGAGATTGCGAAACAGATCGCCGTTACATTGAACAGGCCGCTGGGTCCAGCGGCTGTCAATCGCCGTCCGCGTTACAGCAAGGACCCTATGGCCTATGCGGAATTCATGCGTGGATACCGGCTTAGTTCCTCCGGCGATTCGGCGATGCTCGATGAAGCCACTCAGCACTTGAGCAATGCGGTCACTCGAGATCCCGGTTTTTCCCTGGCGCATGCCGCCCTTTCCCTGGTGTGCGCGACCCGGCACTTTGAGCTTGATCCAGCGAGCGCGTCGTTGGAGAAGGCCGAGTTTCATTGCCGCCGCGCTCTTGAACTAGATCCGGATTTGCCCGAAGGGCACGTCGCCAGCGCTTTTCTACTATGGGGGCCGTCGAAAAACTTCCAACACCTTGAAGCAATTGCGGAACTCAAGCGAGCCCTTGCGCTCCAGAATAACCAGCCCCAAGCCTACAACCGTCTGGGCACAATCCTGGCGCACATCGGGCTGCTCGACCACGCTCGTGGAATGTATGAGAGGGGGCGGCCATTTCATCCCAGAAAAGCCATTAGTCACAGTATCGTGCAAGTCTACGTTTGGAACCGGGAATACGATTCTGCTCGCGAGGAAATTGAAGCGTGGCGCGCCGAAAACCCAGGCAATAAGTATCCCATCTACTTCGCTCCGCAGCTGGCCATGATGACCGGAGATTTGAAAGAGGCAAAGACCCTGCTGGATGAAGCGGACCAGCTTTTGCCCGAAGAACCGATGGTCATCAGTTTGCAAGGGGTATTTTTTGCGTTGACGGGGAAAGAGGGAAAAGCCCTCGACTGTCTGACCAGGGCTTGTGCGAGCCCAAAATCATTTGGACACGCGCACCACAGCTATTATCAATGCGCATGCATTCTTGCCATGTTGGGCCAACGTGAAGCTGCGTTCGAGTGGCTGGAGCGAAGTGTGAGCAACGGATTCGCGTGCTGGCCTTTCTTTCTGTCGGATCCTTTCCTCAAGAATCTACGCGAGCTTCCGGGGTTTGAAGTCCTGGTGAGTTCGTTGCAAGCCAAGTATCCCGATCAGTTGGGGGTGCTCTAGCTTGGAGCCCACTTGCATGAGTCGGGCAATTGGAAACTGACCGCTGCGGCTTGTCCCGCTTTCTTGACCGTGCGCGCGGGGGTCGAATACACTATGAGATTCGAAAGCAGCCGGTGAGGGAGCTAGTGGGCTGCGCTGGCGTTGCGGGTGAAAGAGCCGGCTCCGCGCACGCGTATTACGAATAGCGCTAGCAAATCGTAAGCAAGAGATCGTTGGAAACGAAGGGGGATTGTTTTGCCAAAGCGCACATTTCAACCGCGGAAACGCCGACGCGCCAAGACGCACGGCTTCCGCGCACGCATGAAGACGAAGGGTGGCCGCAAGGTGCTGGCGGCACGCCGCAAGAAGGGACGCCATAAGCTCACCCCGTAATCCTGAGGGGAGCCCGTTGCGCACGGCTGGTTCGAGTGCGCAGGGGAATACGTTTCCGCGCGAAGCGCGGCTGGTGCGGCGCGGAGACTTTGATGCTGTGTACCGCGCCGGAAAGCGCCGCTCGAGTTCCCATTTCACCGTTTTTTCCCGCGCCAATGAGCTGCCGCAAAGCCGATTTGGCTTCAGCATCAAGAAGGCCCTGGGCGGCGCGGTAGTGCGTAATCGTATCCGGCGGCGCCTGCGCGAAATGGTGCGCTGCCACCGGCTGGAGATACCCGCAGGATGGGACATCGTCATACACCCGAAGAGTTCAGTGGCGCGCGCGGAGTTTGCGACGCTGACGGCGGATTTGCTGCGAGTGCTGAAGAGCGTGGGACTGAAAAACCAGTGAGTATGGCGCTCGATGCTGCTGGGCGAAGAGAAGAAGACAGACTGAAGTCTGTCCCACCGGGCGCCGGTGTTCGAGTGGCGCTGCTTGCTCTGCGTTTCTACAAGGCCTACCTATCGATTCTTGTTGGGGGAAGCTGCCGGTTTGAGCCGACGTGTTCGCGCTTTGCGTACGAGGCGATTGAACGATTTGGCGTGATGCGCGGCGTTTGGCTCGGACTGAAGCGGCTGCTGCGGTGCCATCCGCTCTCGCGCAAATTTGGTTACGACCCGGTTCCGGAGAAATGGGAAGAGATGCCAATGAATTCAGCTGCACAAGATGTGTTGAAGACTGAGGCGCACTCATGAGCGTGCCGGGACAAAAGGACAAGTTCACGCCGGAGCTGCGAATACTCGTGGCTTCGCTGCTTTCGTTTGGCGTGATCATCCTGTGGGCGAAATATTTTGGGCCGAAGCCGCCGATACAAACTCCGCAGGCGAACCGGCCAGCAGTGAGTGCTCCGGCCACACCTGGGCCGGCGGCGTCACAGGCTGCGAATCCAGCCCAAGCCCCGGCAGCGATCAGCGCGGCAGCAGCCAACGTCGCGGTGAAAAGCGATTCGCAGGAACGCTCGATCGTCGTGGAGAACAGCCTTTACCGCGTTGAATTCTCAAACCAGGGCGCGGTGGTGAAGAGCTGGCAACTGAAGAACTACAAGGATGATGCGAAGCCGCAGCGAGTGCTCGACGTCGTACACCCAGCGGCATCGCAACAAACGGGCGGCTGGCCGTTTTCTTTGGTTCTTAATGATGAACAGTTGCAGACGGCAGCGAACGGCGGACTTTATCTGAATTCTTCACCGTCGAACACTTTGCAGGCTCCAGCCGATATTGAATTTACCTGGAGCGATGGCCATCTGGAAGTCACCAAGCACTTCCGCTTTGATCACACGTATGTCGTCCGAGTGGATACCTCCGTCAAATTAAACGGCAGTCCGATCCCCGCGGGGATTGCGTGGCTCGGTGGGTTTGGCGATATGACGGTTACGAACCCGGCTCCCGTGGAGACTGTGGCGACGTACTACAGCGAGGGCGGGAAGATTACGAGTTTTCAGCATAAGAAGCTGGACGGGCCGGAGAAATGGAGCCCGGGCTTCTGGCAAGGCGGAAAAGATTTCGTTGGGATACAGGACCGCTACTTTACGGCGGCGTTTATGCCGTTTAATGGTGCAGCACCAGGCACGCTAGAAACACGTTTTTGGAAAACTTCGCGGACGGTGCAGGTTAGCGGACAAGACGCGCTGGAACCGGTGCCGCAAGTTGCGGCGGCGACAACGGCGCAACCACTTGCGCTGCGCGTTTACGTAGGTCCAAAAGATTACGATGACCTGAAGAAGATGAATCCGCCGCTGCACGGGCTGATTAATTTCACGTGGCTGGAATTCATCGCCGAACCGCTATTCCACGCACTGAAGTGGCTGCACGGCTACATCCCGAATTGGGGATGGGCGATCGTGGTACTCACGCTGATCATTAATATGCTGCTGTTTCCGCTGAGGATTTCGAGCTACAAGACGACGCTGAAAATGCAGCGCGTCGCACCGGAAATCAAAGCGATCCAGGAAAAATACAAAAAGTATTCGATGCGTGATCCGCGCAAAGCGGAAATGAACAAGGAAGTGATGGCAATTTATAGCCGCGAAGGGATCAATCCCGTGGGCGGCTGCTTTCAGATGTTCCTGCAAATGCCGGTATGGTTTGGCTTGAACACGGCGCTGCGTGGCGCGATCGAAATGCGGCACGCGACGTGGCTTTGGGTCGTGGATCTTTCGTCGAAAGATCCTTTCTACATTTTGCCGGTTTTGATGGGCGTGTCTATGTATTTGGTGTCGAAGATGACGCCGATGACTTCGACGGACCCGCAGCAGCAGATGATGATGAAAATCATGCCCGTCAGCATGGCGGCCATCTTCATGATTTCGCCGATTTCGAGCGGCCTGGCAGTGTATATTCTGACCAGCAGCGTGGTCGGCATCATCCAGCAGTGGTACCTGAATCGCACGCATCCCGTGCCCGTGCCTGCGAAGCAGATTCGCGGGAAGAAGTCCTAAGAAAACATCTTAGTCAGGCGGATGCGGTTCGCTACGCAAGATTCGAACACTTCATGGCGCAAGAACTTATTCACGACGGAAAATTGGATCGGCAAGCAGCGGCTGAGGCGCTGCGCCAATTTCTGGAAAACATAGTGCGTGTTTCCGGGCTGGAGTTGAAGGTGAATGTCCGCGCGGTTGAGGGAGAGGGTTTGGGAAGTGACGCGGAAGTGCTGGCGGATCTCGACGGCAAGGACAAAGAGATTCTGCTGGAGCGCGGGGCGGAAGTCTTGAAAGCGTTCGAACACCTTGCCTTCCGGGCGCTGCGGCTGGAACCAGCCTTGCATGAAAAGATTCACATTGATTGCGGCGGTTATCGCGCGCTGCGTTTTGAAGAACTGCGGCTGACGGCACGCGTGGCTGCGGAACGCGTGCAGACTTCCCACCAGCCATTCCGGTTAAATCCCATGTCTTCGCGCGAGCGGCGGATTGTGCATCTAGCTCTCAAGGAAATGACTGGCGTTCGAACGGAGAGCGTGGGCGTTGGGGAAGAGCGGCAGGTTGTGATCCATCCGGCGGACAGCAAACCTTCACGATAGTTTCCCTGCGACAAGAGAATAATTACAGGCAGGTCTGCCCTACCTGGTGTCCCAACCTTTTGAGAGTAGATCTCCCGCGGAGTCGAATTTCACACGATAAGTGAAACCTGCGGGGCGGTCGCGGCGCGTTGAGGCAAAACGAATGTCGGCGAATTCCACGACGGCTACGTCGCCTTCCTTGTGGAAGCGCGTCACGGGAAATCGTGCGAACCACAACACCTTTTGCACTTCGGGCAGGCGTTTGGCAGCCTCGATATACGAGTTGGCTGACGCGTCTGGGTAATAGTGGTGCTCACCTGTAAGCAATTCCGTGTCGGTTGGCTGCTTTTTGCTCAAGTCCATCCTTAGCTCGTAGACGCCGCGGTTCATTCGAACCAGTCCATCCCAATGCCAGAGAGATGGAGGAAGCGGTAGCGCTCCGATCGATTCGACTTGCAAGGGGTACAGCTGCGCAAACTTTTGAATGCGCGCGATCGCGACGTGGTGCGCATAGAGGGCGAAGGCTATATAGATTGCGGCAGCAGCGAGGCCGGCGCGATTCCAATTGTCGTGGCGAATCTTCACGCCCCACCGGAAGCGCGCGGGCAAGAGGATGAGCGCGGAAAGTATGACCATGGCGCTCAGAGTGACGCGGTCGGAAATCGGCGCGCCGACAATTTCGCCAATTCTGGAGATCAGAAATGGAGCGGGCATGAACACCAGCCATATTCCAACGGCGCGGCGGTTTACTTTTTCTGGGTGGGTGTATACCCAGGCCAGTAGCTGCGGGACGAGAAGAATCGCGGTCAGCGTGAAATCCACGATGAAGATGAGATCCCAGGCGGGTCGCGACCATTGCAGCGGCGACCAAACCATGGTGCCGAACGACGTGACCAGATCGAGCAGAATGTGACTCAGAATTCCAACGGCGTAGACCACCGTCAACTTTGTGAACGATGGTGCTTCCCATTTTCGCCAGCTTGCGAACGCGCGCGTGATGCCCGCGAGAAGCAACGCCCAGAGCGGGAGAAGTAATAGTGAGTGTGTGAGGCTGCGATGCCAGGTGATGATGAGCAGCTTATCGCTGGAGAAGAAGTCCCGGACAACATCGGAATCGGGGAAAATGGCGCCGAGCATCAGCGACCACGTGATGATACGCCCGCGATTCATGGGCTTTGCGGCAAGCATGTCTTCGCCGCGGAAGATGGCCTTGCCAATCAATGCGCCGGCGATGCCGTGTGTGATCGTGTCCATCGTTGAAGTCTATGCGATACGTCAAGGACGCGACATTCTAACGGACAAACAGGAGTGGATTTGTCTTTTCTCTGACGGCGCCGACGCGGCGAGCGGAGACACTGTGGCGCTCGAGGGCAGCGATTGCGGCGCCAGCGGATTCTGGCGAGATGGCAATCAGCAGCCCGCCGGAGGTCTGAGGATCGAAGAGCAAATCCTGATATTCGGACGGGACGCTCGCATCAAAAGCTGCGCAATCGCCAATGAAAGCGCGGTTATTCCTCAAGCCACCGGAGAGATGGCCTTCGCGAGCAGCTTCCACCGCGCCGGGAAGATAAGCGAAGGAGCGATGATCGATTTCGAATGAAACGGATTCGATGCCGTGTGTGGGGTCGCCGAGGGCCATTTCGCGGGCGTGCCCAAGCAGGCTGAAGCCAGTAACGTCCGTGACGGCGTGAATGGGCTTCGCGCCGGCGGCTTTTTCATCGAGTTCCACGAGAGCCGCGGCGGCATCGCGATTCAGGGTGGTCATGGCAGCGATCGCGGCGGCGAGTGACTCGGGTGTTGCTTGATTTTTCTTCAGAGCGGTGGTGATGACGCCAGTGCCGAGCGGTTTGGTAAAGAGAAGAACGTCACCCGTGCGCGCGCCGACATTTCGCCAAACTCGGTTGGGATTGATCACTCCGGTGACCGCGTAGCCAAAGAGCATGTCTTCATTTCGAATCGAATGGCCGCCGATGACGCTGCATTTCGCTTCATTCATCTTGGAGAGGCCACCGCGAATAATTTGTTCGAGGATCGCGGGGTCGCTCTTTTCCGGAAAACCGACAATCGATAGGGCTGAGATAGGGCGGCCGCCCATGGCGTAAACGTCGCTCAGTGCATTGGCCGCGGCGATTTGACCGAATAGTTCCGGGTCGTCGACGATCGGCGTGAAAAAATCCACGGTTTGCACCAACGCTAGATTCTCTCCCAGCAGATAGATCCCGGCATCGTCGTTGGTGTCGAATCCCACGAGCACATTTGGATCGGTCTGGCGCGGTAGTTTGCGCAACACCGCATCCAGCGTGGCTGGATTGAGTTTCGCAGCGCAGCCTGCTGCTTTCGCCATCGAAGTAAGTCTTACGGGTTGGGTCAAGCCGCACCTCGCTCAAGCGCGATTCGATTATAGCGATGTGTGGCGGTTCATGCTCGCACGGCATGCGGCACTGAGAAAAAGATGGACCGAATCGATGCGATTTGGAGCAGACTAGGTGACGGATGCGGCGTGAAATGAAAGTCAGGATTGACCCTATACTTTCATAGCAAACCACCTTCCGTAGGCTTTCGCGCATCGAAGAAATAGGAGTAAGTGTCACTGTTGGTTGGGTCCAGCGGACCAAACATGACCCAGACCGAAACAACGAACGGGAATGAAGGCGAGCGACGTACTTTGTCCAAGAATAAACGGACGGGCGACAAGCCGATGAAGGTCCAGATCGCGGCACGTTTATTGTGTCTTTTGCTTATCGGTTGCTCCCTCGACACTTTTCCCGATCCACCCGCCATTAAGCCGCAGGGCAATCGGAACAACGTGGTTTCCCAGATTCATCATCAGTTGCCTGTTGCGACGAAGTATCAGGCCTCGGATTGCCTGGCAGGCACTTCGCACTTTCAGCCCGGTCAATTTTCGGTTGGCCAGATCTCCGAAGGTAACGGTCCTTCCTACAAGCTGATCTTTGTACGTCAAGCGACAGACACCTCACCTCCCTGTATTTCCTGAAGACGACTTTCTCCAGCTCGCGAAACATAGAACCGACCGGTATCGCTTTGAGATGGAATCCGGCTCCCTAGTCCCTCTCCGGAGGGCCACCAACTAACACATTCGCAGACCGTATCTTTTGACTGCGGTCGGAAATGAGTCATTGCCGGTGCACACTTCTGAAATTCTTCAAGCCTGGGGGAAGATCCTCAAAGGTGAACCACCCTCCCTTTCCATAGAAATCACGCGCGAATGCCCATTGAAGTGTCCCGGCTGCTATGCATATGACGACGCACACCTGGGTGGGGGACAGACACTGCGCGAACTGAACGATCGGAGGGGGCAGTCCCTGGTGGATGGCGTTCTTGAAGTCGTCGATCGCCTAAAACCCTTGCACTTATCTATTGTCGGAGGTGATCCACTGGTCCGCTATCGCGAGCTGGAGCTGCTGATTCCACCGCTGTTGGCGCGTGGAATCCACGTGCAGATTGTTACCAGCGCCTTCCGGACAATGGGTCCGACCTGGGCGAATCTGCCGCATTTGCATGTAGTCGTTTCCATTGATGGGTTGCAACCGGAGCACGATGTGCGGCGGGCCCCGGCAACCTACGACCGCATTCTTAAGAACATCGAGGGCCAGAGGGTCACAATTCATTGCACAGTCACGGGCCAAATGATGAAGCGACCGGGATACTTGGCTGAATTTCTGGAATTCTGGACGCCACGACCGGAGATCAAGAAAGTATGGTTCAGCCTATTCACTCCTCAGGTTGGCGACCAGATGCCCGAAATTCTGGGTTCAGCGGAGCGAGCGCAGGCAATCGCGAACATGACGCAATTGCGAAAGCAGTATCCGAAACTGGACATGCCAGAAGTAGTGATTCGGCAATTCGCCTCGCCGCCGCACAGGCCACAGGATTGTGTTTTCGCGCTCACGACCCAAACTTTGTCGGCAGATTTGCAAACAAAGATCACTCCATGCCAGTTCGGCGGGAATCCTGATTGCTCATCCTGTGGATGCATCGCATCGATGGGTTTGGCTTCCGTCGCTGCGCACAAGTTGGGAGGAATACTTTCCGTGGGTGCCATTTTCAAAACGTCCATCAGGATTGGCCAAATGAGAGCCGCATCCAAAGCGAACTCCCTAACGGTACAGCAAGCCAAAGATGCACTCCCGATATTGCAAATGAAGGAAAAAAGTTGCGGAACCGAAATCAAAGGAGGAACTCGCTTGTGAACAATGAGGCCCAAATTGAACCTTATACCACTCCAAGAGAAAGAGAGTTCGCATCTCTTCGCCATCTCTCGGCGCGCCTGGGCAACAATCCACTGCTAGTGCAAGCCAGCAATGGGAATACCTCCATAAAGCTCGATGAAATCCTATGGATTAAAGCATCAGGCAAATGGCTGGCTCATGCCATGCAAGAAGAGATGTTCGTATCACTGGGATTGGCGAAAGTTAGACAGTCCATTCAGAAGGACAGGGAAATAGCGCCGCATTTTGCTGTGACGGATGGGTTGCATCCTTCCATTGAAACGCCAATGCACGCCATCCTTCGGCATCGCGTTGTTATCCATGTGCACTCGATTAACGCCATTGCCTGGGCCATTCGGCTCGATGGACCGGACCAACTAACGGAACGATTGGATGGCCTGCATTGGCGATGGATTCCGTACACGGCATCGGGGATTCCGCTAGCTAGGGAAATCGAAAAGGCAGTGGCTATTGCCCCGCATACCGACGTTTTGATACTTGGAAATCATGGATTGGTCGTCTGTGGAGAGGATTGCGATACGGCTGAAAAACTTCTGATGGAAGTCGAACGACGGCTGGCGATTACTCCCCGTCGAATACCGAAACCCGACGCCACAGTCTTGTCCATGATTGCTCGCTTTTCCAACTGGCAATTTCCAGATGTCGATACGGTACATGCGCTAGGCACGGATAGCGTGTCGCGAAAGGTTTTGAAGGGCGGAGTTCTCTATCCATGCCAGGCCGTTTTTCTGGGTCAGGCCATTCCTCTGTTGGCGCCTGCACTCGTCGTTTCGAAATTTTCGGCGCGCTTGAATGACGAAAACGCAACTCCCCCTTTTGTAGCTGTGGAAAGAAGTGGTGTGATGCTCAGCGAGAAGATGACCGGCGCGGAGCGCGCCACTTTGATCGGTCTGGCGCAAGTACTACTGCGAACCGAGGAATCCGCGCGGCTGCGATACTTGAATGGGACGGAAGTATCGGAAGTCCTAGGCAAGGGCGCGCACGGTTGCGAAGAAGAGCTTGCGATGCAGAAGTATCCGAACATTCCGGCGAAGACCAAGAAGTTGAATGTGCAGCGCAAAACGATATACCACCGAAACGCATGTGCCTCCTAGCGATTTGGAAGTAGTAGTGAAATAGAGCCTCGGCATCCTGGATTGGACAAACCCCGAGGAATCCCGCGGGTCCCGCAATCTTGGACCTTGAGAAAATCACAGACTGAACTGCGAAGCGGTACTTTCGTCACTTGCGCGACCGACACGGATAGTGTTCTTATCGGCGGATGCCTTGGGACATCTGGCTGATTTTTATCGTACTCGGCATAGTGTTGCCGTGGCGCGGGCGCATGCGCATGAAAAAATTGCTGGCGCTGCCGCAAGTCAGCTCAATGGAGCGGCTTGTGCTCTACGCTTCGACCATTGCGTTTCAGTGGTTTGCGGTAGCGGTGGTGGCATGGCGTGCCTGGGCACACGGATTCACGGCTGGTCAGTTGGGTTTGACGATCCGTGACCATACCCGGATTCTTATTGCTTCTATTGTCGGCGCCGCGACGATTGCGACTCTCCAGTGGCTGAACCTGAGGCGCGTAGGGAGAGTTCCAATTGAAGCGCGGGGTTCGCTTCAGGCAATAGCAGAGCGGATCTTGCCGCAATCCACGGTGGAGTTACTTCCCTATCTGGCGCTTGCGATTACGGCGGGGCTATGCGAGGAATTCTTGTACCGCGGATTTGCCATGGCTGTCCTCGCACACGCCGGATTTCAAGCCTGGGCCGTTGTGCTGATTACGTCGGGGCTCTTCGGGCTGGCGCATAGTTATCAAGGACGCGGTGGTATGGTGATGACGCTGCTGGTCGGGCTTTTGTTGGGGACAAGCCGAATTTTATACGATTGCCTGGTGCCGGCGATTTTCTGGCATAGTGCTGTAGATGTGGTCGCCGGGACCGCAGGACCAAGATATTTGCTCCGAACGGCGGCGGGCCGACCGGGAGAAAAGCCCGTGAATTCTGGAGTATGACCGTTTACTAAAATGACAACAACGCCCCCAGCCCCCCCAGCAGCAAGCGTCATTCAACGTGCGCTCAGCGAGTTTCAGCTCTCGGCGAATGACGAACAAGTGCTTCAGATTCAACAATATATAGCAATTTTACTGAAATGGAATGAGAAAGTAAATCTGACGGCGATTCGCGATCCGCTAGAAATACTATATCGTCATTTCTGCGAGTGCATGTATGCGTCGGTGGCCGTACCTTTGGAGAACGGTCGGCTCGCCGACGTCGGCTCCGGAGGGGGATTTCCGGGTCTACCACTCAAGATCATTCGTCCGGATCTACAGGTTTTTCTAGTGGAATCGAACCTCAAGAAAGTCACATTTCTCGCGGAAGTCATTCGAGAATTGGGACTTAGGGACGCCCAAGTCATAGTGAGGCGGTATGAGGAGCTTGGGGAAGAGCTGGCGCCGCTGGACTACGTCTGCTCTCGGGCGCTGGGCGAATTCCCTGGCTTTCTGGATTGGGCGGGCTCGGAACGGATAGCAACGAAAGAGGTTATTCTATGGATTGGCGCGCGGGACCTGCCGGAGCTGCAAAAGATCCAGACTTGGGAATGGCGTGAACCGATTCAGGTGCCGCATTCGTTGAGGCGTCTCCTGCTGGTGGGTAAAAAGAAGTTCTGAACGGTCGGCGCATCGACGACGGCGGGACAGAGGATTTACCTCCCTACCTCATCAGCACTACACATCGCTCCTCCCGTTGACTTGACCTCAGTGGATGTGGTGTTCCACGTGGAACGATGATGGCCCGAAGAGTCGAACCTAGTGGGTCGAGTGCTTGTTCCTATCAGAGTGCCAACGTGTTGGAGACGATCGTTCCACGTGGAACATAGTTCTGACAGGCAGAGTCCCCCAAACACGGTTCTTAGTTCGGCGTGGAGCGCATGCCAAATCTCTTTATGTTTTCCATGGACGGTAATGTTCCACATGGAACAATCGATGGCTCAACGGACGATTTCCACTGCAAAGTCATGTTCCACGTGAAACATCTTGCATACTTAAGCGGTATTTGCTAGATTTTCGCTCGCGAGGGAATGTTTGGCCCGAATTATCGCGGTTGCTAACCAAAAAGGCGGAGTTGGAAAGACCACAACTGCGGTGAATTTGGCCGCTTGCCTCGCCGCCGCTGATCAATCCACACTCCTAGTTGATTGCGATTCCCAGGCCAATTCCACCGCAGCCATCGGATTCCCCAAGGACCCCTCTCGCAGAACTCTCTATCATATGCTGATTTTGAACGAGGCTTTCGACAAAATCATGCAAAAGTCGCAAGTAGAGGGCTTAGATGTCGTCCCCGCCGACAAAAACCTTGCTGGAGCTGCGGTTGAGCTCGTAAACGCTGAAAACCGCGAATACAAGCTGCAAGCTGCTCTGAAACCGCTGCAAGACAAATATCGTTTTATCATCCTGGACTGCCCCCCAGCGTTGGATTTGCTGACCTTGAACGCCTTGGTTGCTGCGAACGCCGTCCTCGTGCCGATCCAGTGCGAATACTTGGCCCTTGAGGGAGTTTCCGAGCTGTTAGATACGTTGATGCGAATTCGGCGAACGCTTAATCCGAACCTTGAAATCGAAGGTATCTTGCTGACGATGTATGACGAGCGAACAACCCTTTCCCGGCAGGTAGCTACCGATTTGCGCAGTTTTTTTGGTACACAGGTCTTTCAAAGTGTGATTCCGCGCAATGTTCGCCTGGCGGAGGCACCAAGTTTCGGGAAACCGATTATATTTTACGACATTCACAGTAAGGGCGCTGAAGGCTACACACAGCTAGCCCAGGAGGTCATTGCCAATGCCGAGAAACGCGCTGGGACGGGGACTCGGAGCGCTCATTCGGGAGCCTGAGCCGAATACGCCACCCGAACCCGCTCAAATTCAACCTCAAGCCACTACCTCTGGTGCAGCTGCCGCTGCGCCGGCTCGGGAAGTTGTACATGCAGGGCCACAACAAATTGACATTGATTTAATCGAACCGAGCCCTTACCAGCCTCGAACGCGCTTTCGA
>JBGPDI010000133.1:0-14074 GCA_041482215.1 Candidatus Acidiferrum sp.
CGACGGCGGCAAGAGCTGGAGCAAGATTTTGAAAGGCGCGAATCTTTCGACGGGCTGCTCAATGATTTCCATGAATCCGCAGGACTCGAAAGTGCTATTCGCGGGGATGTGGGATTTTCGGCGGAAGGGCTGGACATTCCGTTCCGGCGGTGACAATGCCACCGCAGCAAGCGGTAGCGGTTTTTTTCAGAGCATGGATGGGGGGACGACCTGGAACGAGTTGGACGAAAAGAGCGCCAAAGGCTTGCCAGCGAAACCGTGGGGACGAGTGGCCGTTACGATCGCACCATCAAAACCAAATGTTGTTTATGCGCTGATCGAATCGACGCGTAGCGCACTATTCCGCTCGGAAGATGGCGGCAAAACGTGGGAAGAGCGGGATCGCAGCAATTGGATGGTGTGGCGGCCGTTTTACTTCGCGAATTTGATTGTGGATCCGAAGAACGAGAACAAAGTCTACAAGCCGGACCTCACGCTGATCATGAGCGAAGATGGCGGCAGAAGCTTCAGCGGAATCGGCAATGGAGCGCACGGCGATTTCCATGATGTGTGGGTGAATCCGGACAATACGGATCATGTGATCGCTGGCGACGACGGCGGTATTTGGTATTCCTACGACGGAGGGAACACCTGGTGGAAGGGCAACAATCTTCCCATTTCGCAATTTTATCACGTGAGTACCGACAACGCCGATCCGTATCACGTTTTCGGCGGACTGCAGGACAACAGCGTGTGGATGGGCGATTCGCAGTATCCGGGCGGGATTACCAACGGGCGCTGGGAAAATCTTTTCGGCGGAGATGGGTTTTGGATTTTCCCCGATCCGGCGGACGCGAACTATGTCTATGCCGAATCACAGGGTGGCGAGATCGGGCGCATCAATCGATTCACTCTGGAAGGGCGGCTGATCAAGCCGCAGCCCAATTATGGGGAAGGGAAGCTGCGGTTCAATTGGAACACTCCGATTCACCTGAGTCCCAACGAGAAGGGCACGATTTACATTGGTTCGCAATTCTTGTTTCGCTCGCGGGACCACGGCCAATCGTGGGAGCGGATCTCGCCGGATCTCACTACCAATGATCCGGAGAAACAGAAGCAGGAAGAATCCGGCGGCGTGACGATCGACAATTCCTACGCTGAAATGCACACGACGATCTACTCGATCAGCGAGTCGCCGAAGGATGGCCAAACGATTTGGGCGGGAACGGACGACGGAAATCTGCAAGTGACGCGCGATGGCGCGAAGACCTGGAGCAACGTGGTCGGAAATGTGCCGGGACTGGCGAAAGCGTCTTGGGTTTCATGGGTGGAAGCGAGTTTGTATGACGCGGGCACGGCGTACGCCACTTTCGATCGCCACACATTTGGAGATATGGGCCCACATGTCTTCAAGACTACGGACTACGGAAAAACCTGGACGCCGATTGTGGCCGCTGACAGTGGAGTTCGTGGCTACGCGCACGTCATCAAAGAAGACACGGTGAACTCCAATTTACTTTTTCTGGGAACGGAGTTCGGGCTTTGGATTTCACTAGATGGCGGCAAACATTGGGCGCAATACAAAGGTCATCAATTTCCTGATGTCGCTGTGCGAGACATCGTCGTGCATCCGCGCGAATCGGATCTGGTGGTGGCCACCCATGGCCGCGGGATCTGGATCGTGGACGACATCACGCCGTTGCGCAAGCTGACACCAGACGTGATGGCGCAAGAGGCGGCGTTTCTGCAGGCCAAGCCTTCGCAGCAACGGCTGTCCGCGAATGGAGGGTGGGCGGAAGGAAGCGCGGTGTTCACCGGAGCGAATTCGCCGGACGCGGCGTTGATTACCTATTACCAGAGCAAGCGGCACATTTTTGGAAAAATGAAACTGGAGGTTTTCGATTCGCAAGGCAAGCTGGTGGACACGCTTCCGTCGAATAGCCGGCGAGGCATCAGCCGCGTGGAATGGTCGATGCGGTTGAAGGCGCCGCACGTTCCGCCTGCTGCGTCGGCGGCATTCGAAGCGGCACAGGGGCCGAGAGTTCTACCGGGCGCCTACACCGTAAAGATGACGCGGGGGAAAGAAACGTATACGACGAAGCTCGACGTGGTGCTGGACCCGCGCGCGAAATACACGGCGGAAGATCGCAAGATGGAATTCGATGCGGCGATGAGTTTGCATCGGCTGCTTGGAGAGATGAGCTTCGATGTTGATCGTATCAATGGCGTGCACGAAGCACTTATGGAGCGCAGCGCAAAACTGAAGGGAGACGCGGTTTTAGGAAAGCGCCTGCAGGAACTCGCGGGGAAAGTGGAGGCCATGCGAAAGAAGATTGTGGCCACCACGGAAGGCGGCGCGATTACCGGGGAAGTACGCATCCGAGAAAAAACGACGGAACTCTACGGAGACATTTTGAATTATGAGGGCCGACCGACGGATTATCAGGCATCGCGCATCGAATCGCTGAAGAAAGAGCTGGGAGATGTCGCGGGGGAGTTCGACGCATTCGTTGCCAAGGATCTTCCCGCGGTGAACAAATCACTTTCGCAGAAAAAAATGGAGCCCATCCAGCCGATTGATCGGAAGACTTGGGATGCCGCTGATTCCGAGTCGGGTACCGGAGCTCCGGGCGGCAGTAAGAATTTCCGCGGGCGTGAAAGAGACTGACTTCGGAGCCTTTTGGAATTTGATTCCTGATCGCGTGTGGCGAGCAACATTTTCCGAAGCTGGAAATAGGATAGACACAACTGCCGCACCCTTGTTGATGTTGAGTAAGGGTGCGGCTTGTGTTTATTTGAGTGAATTGGGCGTGCGCGATAACATCCATCGGACTAATTTTATTTTGTTAATCGGGACGCTTCGTGCGCGGAGGCCTCCTGCACCCATCGAGATTGCATCTACCGACATTCTTCCCGTGGACGACGAACCGATGGGCGGAGAAGGAAAACCTCACATAAATCGAAGCGAAGTGCGTCTGGACACGAGCAATCCCTGAAAAAGAGATTCAGCCGCCTTTGCTTTCCTGGAGGACATTGCCGCCATCTACGACGAGGACTTGCCCCGTGATGTAGGAAGCTTCGGGCGAAGCGAGGAAGCAGACTGCGGCGGCGATTTCATCGGGCGAACCGGCGCGGCCGAGTGGTGTGTGAAGCGCTGCGATTTGTTCGGAGTCTGTAGAGGATGCGGTTGCGACCCAGCCGGGAGCAACGCCATTGATAGTGATGCCGTCGCGGGCGGTTTCGATGGCTACGGCGCGCATCATGCCGTCCATGGCGGCTTTTGCGGCGCCATAGGCGGCCGAGCCTGGATTGCTGACGAGCGGCCCGGTCACGGACGTGACGTTTACGATGCGGCCGTATTTTTGCTGCGTCATTCCGGGTAACACTGCGCGGGTCATTCGAAACGCAGTGTGTAGCGTGATGGAAATCTGGTTTTGCCATTCCGCGAAAGACGTTTCGAGCAGTGGCTTCGACTCCGCGGGACGGCCGGATTGAGACATGCCTGCGTTGTTCACCAGAATGTCGATGCGGCCTACACGAGAGAGGACGGAATCGACAAATCTTTGCACGTCGGTTTCGACGGTGAGGTCGGCGATGAAAGAGAGAACGGCTTCGCCGCTGGCGTCAAGTTCGCGAGCGCGAGCGTGAATGCGGTCCGTGGTCGAGGTAATTACGACGCGGACGCCCGCGGAATGCAGCCTTTGGGCGATGGCGAATCCGATTCCTTCGGCGCTGCCTGCGCCGGTAATTACGGCAGTCTGTTTGTTCAGGGGTAAAGTCATGGGAATGGTCGCAAAGGGAATCATACATCCTTCGCGAAAGATTGCGATTGGCCTGGAGCGGCGAGATTCCATTCGTGTTGCGTATTGCAAGCACAGGGGTGGGGTAGTTGCCCAACTAGACTCCGCCGCGCGCGGATTTCTTGTGGCGGACGCTTTTGAGGACTACGGTTTCCAGGTGGCGCCAAAACGGCGTCCAAGCGCATCCCCACGGGAAGAAGATTTTTTCAGAGGGCGTCATGACGCAGCAGACTCCGCCTGCGATTCAAAATGAGTTTGTCCACGCCGGCAAAGCGCGGACGAGCCCGTGGAAATGGGCGTTTCGGATCGTTCGCTGGACGACTTATGCGACTGCCTTCGTCACGCTCATTCTGTTGTTCCACAAAGCGGCGCCACCGCTGGTAGAAACCAGCCCGGAGGCCGCGGCGCGCGCGGAAGAAAAATTTGAACAGGCGGAGAAAAGTGTGGCGAGCGGGCAGCCAGCCACGCTGCGTCTGGATGAAGCGGAGCTGAATTCTTACCTGGCTACGCATCTGGAATTGGCTGGTGATGGCGCGGCGAAACCGGCCGCTGGCGGGGGTGCGCAGAGTGCACCAACTGGCGCGACGCCGACGGCGCAAGACGTTGAGCAGATGCGATCGAACGTGAGGGACGTCAAAGTGCAATTGATCGAGGACCGCGTGAAAGCCTACGTGGTGTTCGATGTTCACGGGAAGGATATGACCTTGCAGCTCGAAGGCCGGTTGGGCGCGCAGAATGGCTTCTTGCGATTCGAACCGGTGAGCGGGCAGATCGGATCACTGCCAATTCCACAGTCCACGCTGGAGTCCGCCGTTCAGAGGCTCATGGAGTCGCCGGAGAATCGGGAGAAGCTGCGGCTTCCCGCGGAAATTTCAGATTTGCGAATTCAAAACGGCGAAGTTGTGGCCAGTTATAAGTAGTTCTGCCTAGTCTCGGAACACTCATTCAAATCAATCCACTAACCTAGGTTGACCTCGTTGCGGACAAACAAGCCTGCTTGAAAAGCGTAGAGTGGCGCGGAGCAGGATATAATCTGCGGCGTTGGTGTGCAGCAGGGGACCTGGAATGATCAAAGAGAAGAAAGATAAAGAGCTGGGGATGTGCCGCGAAATCACGCGGCGCGATTTTCTGAATGGCGCGGCCGTGGGTGTCGGCGGAACTCTTGCGGCGGGAGTACTTGGAACGGAAACCTTGCTTGCAGCGGACGCGCCCGATGATTTTGCTCCTGAAAAAGCGGCTGACTATTACCCGCCAGCGCGAATGGGGATGCGCGGCAATCACGACGGAACATTCACATTTGCGCATCGCCTGCGTGACGGCGAGGGCGCGGATTCCTTCGGCGAAACAATAAGGACGGGAGAGAGCTACGACCTCGTTGTTGTGGGCGGAGGCATCAGCGGATTAGCGGCGGCGTATTTCTTTCGCAAGAGCGCGGGGAAAGACGCGCGCATTTTAGTTCTCGATAACCACGACGATTTTGGCGGGCATGCCAAGCGGAATGAATTTCGCGTGGGTGGCCGAACACTCTTGAGTTTTGGAGGCACGCTGGCGATTGAGCGGCCCTCGCAATACAGCAGCGTCGCTAAAGGCTTGCTGCGCGATTTGGGTATCGAGACGCAGCGCTTTTACAAGGACTACGACCAGAAACGGTATTCGAAACTTGGCACTGCCGCTTTTTTTGACAAAGAGACGTTTGGCGAGGACAAACTCGTCGTTGGAATGAATACCACGCCCTGGCCGGAGTTTCTGGTACAGGCGCCACTTTCGGATGCGGCGAAAAAGGACATCGCACGGGTTTACAACGCGAAGGTTGACTACCTCGCAGGGCTTTCGAAAGAAGAGAAGATCGCGAAACTAGCGAAGACCAGTTACGCCGACTACCTCATAAAGAACTGCAAGTTAGCTCAGGAAGCGCTGCCGTTTTTCCAGACGTTCCCGCACGATTTGTTTTGCGTGGGAATCGAAGCGGTTTCCGCGCTGGCGTGCTTCTACGCCGGTGACGACTACAGTTCGTTTACCTATCCGGGTTTCGAGGGACTGGGGATTGGCGAAGAGGAAGAAGAGGAGCCATACATATTTCATTTTCCCGACGGCAACGCTTCCGTCGCTCGACTGTTGGTGCGCGCACTCATTCCCGGCACGATCCCGGGCCACTCCATGGAAGATGTAGTAACGGCGAAGGCGGACTACAGCAAGCTGGATGATTCTGGTTCCGCGGTGCGCATACGGTTGAATAGCACGGTGGTTCACGCGCAGCATGATGGCCCGGCGGACACGGCGAAGGGTGTGGGAGTCACCTACATGCGAGGAGGAAAACTTCACAGCGTACTGGGGAAGAACTGCATTTTGGCCTGCTTTAACGGCATGATTCCGTATCTTTGCCCTGAGCTGCCGGAGAAGCAGAAAGAATCGTTATCGTATTTGGTGAAAGCCCCGCTGGTTTACACGCACGTGGCATTGCGCAACTGGACTTCTTTCGCAAGACTTGGCATTCATCACATCGTAGCGCCGGGCGCTTACCACACCTACGTCGCCCTGGATTTCCCAGTGAGCATCGGACAATATCAATTTCCCAGCAAACCGGAAGAGCCCATGGTGCTTTTCATGTTGCGGACTCCATGCAAGCCGGGCCTGCCGCCACGCGACCAGCATCGCATGGGCCGCGCCGAACTCTTGCAAACACCGTTCTCCCAATTCGAAAGAAATACTCGCGATCAACTCGCCCGCATGCTTGGCGGCGGAAGCTTCGATCCCGCACGGGACATCGAAGGAATCACCGTCAATCGCTGGGCACACGGATATGCTTTCGAACACAACGATTACAACGCGCTCTTCGATCCAGAGTGGAAGGAAGGTGAGCAACCGTGGGTGCTCGGGCGAAAAAAGTTCGGGAGAATCACGATCGCCAATTCCGACGCGGGAGCCCGTGCGGAAACTGATGCCGCCATCGATCAAGCGTGGCGCGCCGTCGGTGAAATCCTTCACGGTTAAGGAATTCTTGAGGACCGCCTTGACGCCAGCCGGAATTCCGGATTAGATGCAAAGTACGCCATTAAACCGTTTTAAGGAGTTCGCATTGCGTCTCTCCAGAGTCTGCCTCACCGCAGCAATCTGCACAGGATTTGCCGCAGCGCCCGCCATATTCGCGCAGAGCATTCGTGTGGATGCCACACCAAGTCATTCCACGAACACCATCAAGCCGACCGAAGCGCTCGGCGCGGGTATTGACCGCCTGCCTTACGGCGCCGCCGACAAACTCTTCGTAGACGACACCATCAAACAGATTCTTTCCGCCGGATGGCAAACTGTGACTTACCGGCAAAATACAGAATTGCACATCGAAGCCTGGCACTGGAATCCGCAAGGAACCTGGAGCGACCCAGCGGGGAAGGGATATTTCGTCGGCAGCGCAACGCCTGGCACGGAAATGGTCCGCCACTCGTACGGCTATCCGTTGCCGCATCGCGGCGTGACGCGAGACGACGGTACAGATACAGAAGGCTACTCCCGGCTCGATGATGGCGACGAAGATTCCTACTGGAAGAGCAATCCGTATCTTTCGAAAGCGTACACCGGCGAAGACGATTCGCTGCACCCGCAGTGGGTATTTTTCGATCTATCCAGCAGGCAAGACGTGACCGCGATTCGAATTGCCTGGGCCGAACCGTTTGCGACGAAGTATGCCGTGCAATATTGGACTGGTGAAGATCCCATCAGAAAGCCCGCACAAGGATCGTGGCAAGCGTTTCCTGGCGGAGTGGTGACAAATGGAGAGGGAGGCAGCGCAACATTGCAATTGGCAATAGCGCCCGTGAACGTTCAATGGGTGCGCATCTGGATGACAGCGTCTTCGAATACCTGTGGTTCGCACGGAAGCGCGGATAAGCGCAATTGTCTGGGCTACGCCATCCGCGAAGTTTATCTTGGCACCACGACCGCACACGGAAAATTTCACGATTTGCTAAGGCACACGCCGGACCAGGATCAGACCGCGACGTATTGCTCCTCCGTCGATCCCTGGCATGAGCCCAGCGATCTCGCCGAGCATGCTGGAGATCAGATCGGTTTTGATCTTTTCTACACCAGCGGAGTGACGCGCGGTTTGCCCGCCATGATTCCGATTGCGATGCTTTACAACACTCCGGAAGACGCCGCCGCGGAAATTGCTTACATCGAAAAGCGCGGCTATCCGATTTCTTACGTAGAAATGGGCGAGGAACCCGATGGGCACTACACTCTGCCGGAAGATTACGGGGCGCTGTACGTTCAGTTTGCCGAAGCGCTGCATCGCGTTGATCCAAAACTGAAACTGGGCGGACCGGTTTTTACCGGCCAAAATAAAGACATCGAAGTATGGCCCGATCAAGACGGCAAAGCGTCTTTCACTGGGCGCTTTATCGATTATTTGAAGGCTCACGGGAAAATAGGTGAACTTGCCTTTTTCTCGTTCGAACACTATCCCGTAGAGCCGGGAAAAGTGCAGTGGAGCAATTTGTACGACGAAGCGTACCTGGTGCAGCACATCATGGACGTGTGGCGCGAGGATGGTGTGCCCGCAAATGTGCCGTTCTTCATCACGGAGTCAAATCTTTCTTCGGCAGCTTCGGAAGCGTACATGGATATCTGGGGCGGTCTGTGGCTGGCGGACTACATCGGCGCGTTTCTGAGCGGGGGCGGCAATGCCGTCTATTATTTCCATTACATGCCGGAGCCGATCGGCAATGGACACAATGGCTCCCCCGGGACGTTCAGTTTTTTCTCCGCGGACCGCGATTACAAAATCAAGCAGCCGCTCTCGCAATATTTCGTCAGCCAGATGCTCAATCTGGAGTGGGTCCAGCCCGGCGACAAAGCGCATAGGATTTTTCCTGCCGCCAGTGATATTCGCGATGGCGCAGGCCACGTGCTTGTAACGAGCTACGCAGCTTTGCGGCCCGACGGGCAATGGTCGCTCCTCATCGTTAATAAGGACCAGGAAAACGCGCACACGGTGAATATTTCATTTGACGATTTTGAGAAAAAAAACGTCGTCGCTTTTGCTGGTCCCGTGAGCGTGACGACATTTGGCAAGGCGCAGTACGCCTGGCATCCTTCTCGCTCTGGCGGCAATGCAGACCCCGACGGGCCGGCACTCAAGTCCACTATAAACGCCACAGCGTCCACGAATTTCTCACTGCCGGCAGCTTCCGTCACTGTAGTTCGCGGAGCAATCTCCGCTGCCAAAGCCAGCCTGAAATGAGAATGCGGCCATTCACCAAGAAATGTGTTAATGTCGTGGAGTAGACTCCCGAAGTAGAATTGCCTGAATTCCAGGTGGGGTGCGATTTTGTGGCTCACGCTCCGCTGATTTCAGACAATTTAGGCTAACGTCTCGTAGCGTCTGGGAAGCGGCACTTCACCAAGATCCTGCGCTCGTGGTGCTTCGAAGAGTACAGGGAGATTCAAGATGAAGAGTTTATTTGTAGGGAACATGAGCTTCCAGACCACGGAAGCCGAACTGCGCGAGCTTTTTGCACCGTTCGGGCAGGTAACTCGCATTCACATGGCCATGGACCGGGAGACGGGACGCGCGCGCGGTTTTGCGTTCGTCGAGATGCCCAACGACGCGGAAGCGGCGCAGGCCATGACTGGGCTGGATGGAAAAGAAGTGGGCGGGCGCAATTTGAAAGTGAACGAAGCACGGCCAAAGGGAGAAGGCGGCGGCGGAGCGCGCGGCCCAAGAAATTTCGGCGGCCCGGGTGGTGGCAGCGGCGGGGGACGCGGCAAGGGCGGCGGCGGTGGGCGCGAGCGCTTCTCGAACGAAGATTACCGAGAGTCCGCGCGGCAGCCACGCGAACCGCGCTGGTAGTTTTCCTTCTCCATGAACGAGCTGGACGGCAGGGGCTAGACCCCCGCCGCACTCTGCTGTAAGGAGAGGCTATGGCCACGACATTCCAGAAACGTCAAAAAGAAATGAAGCGCATTGAAAAGCGCAAGATGAAGGAAGAAAAGCGCGCGCAGCGAAAGGTTGATAAGCCACCTGCCAGTGAAGTTGTCTACGATCCCGCTTCCGATCCGACCATCGATTGGAATCATTCGAACGAGATCGGCACTCAGGAATAATTTCGCCTCTCGTCATCCATGGATCACTGGCGGACTTTCATTGCTTTTCCGCAGGTCGAAAGTCAGCCGCATCTGAGTTCTAAAGTCCAAATGAATTAGCAATCCACCCGGGCTTCTGTATAATTTTCTTCCAGCGGTGAATCGGGACGTCCATGGAGCTTTTCGCTCTTCTCGGCGAAAAGGGAATTTATGCGGCCAGTTCGTAGGGTTTTCTTTGCAGTTCTTCTGGTTGCCGTGGTCGCAACCCTGCTGTCGGCTGTTCCAGCCGGCGCGCATGCCGTTCTACTGGAATCAAACCCGGCTCAGAAGAGCGCGGTGGCCGGGCCGGATGTGCCGATCAAGCTGCGTTTCAATGTGCGCATTGATGCTCTGCGCTCCCGATTGACGCTCATTCGTCCGGATGGTGCAAGGCAGGCGCTCGACATTTCCAAGCAGACTCCGGCGGATACGCTAGCGGCGCAAGTTAGTGGATTGGCTGCGGGAGAATACCGCCTTCGCTGGCAAGTCTTGGCGTCCGATGGTCATATTACGCGGGGCGAAATTCCTTTCACGGTCACGGCGGCCTGATAAGAATTCATGGCGCGCCTACTTCAAGTTTTTGGCTTCCTCTCCGTTCTCTTCCGCGGCGCAACTCTCACATTTCAATCACTCGCGATTGGCGGGATCGTGTTTCTGATTTTCGTTCTTGGTCGCGTGAAGGAAGATTCGGCTGAGATCCGGCAAGCTTGTCTCGGTTGGATTCGGCGTTCGGCAATCGCACTGGCCGTAATGCAAATCTCCTACGTCCTGGCGAACTCGTTGATTCTCATGCAGTCCGCGGACATGCCTCTTCGCGAAGTGGCCGGAGCAAATTTTGTCCTGGCTGGCGTTATAGGCATCGCGTCTGCGTTCACGGTTTTTTTCCTCGCATCCCCGAACCGCTCGAGCGGCTACACCGATCTGCTCCTTCCTGCCGTCGTCATTTTGACTTCCACAGTAATGACCAGCCACGCCATGGCGCGATTGGAATACCGTTGGCCACTGGCGGGCTTTACTGCGCTGCATCAAGCCGCAACTGCCGCATGGCTCGGTGGCCTGCCATATCTGCTGATCGCCATCCGCCGCGCAACGACGCCGGAGTTCGCGCGCCAGCTGAGCACAAGATTTTCGCAACTCGCGCTTGTGAGCGTTGTTGTGCTCGCTTCCGCGGGCCTCGTGTTGGGCTTTGCCTATGTCGGTTCCTTCAAGGCCGCTTACGGAACTTCCTACGGCGCGATGGTCGCCGCAAAAGTTCTTCTCTTCGTCCTTCTCCTTTTTCTTGGCGCGCTCAATTATCAGCTCGTTCGAAATGGCTTAGACAGCTCCATCCTCGCCAGCCTCAAGCGCTTTGGCGAAGCGGAAATTGGAATCGGCATCACGGTCATGCTCACCGCTGCTTCGCTCACCTCGCTTCCTCCCGCAGCGGATCTTGTTCATGACCGCGTGACAGGCTCGGAAATTTTCGCGCGCATGTCTCCTCGCCCGCCCCGCTTTGCCAGTCCTACTGTTCAAGAGCTTCCCGAAGATATTTACGCCGCCCAGAAAAAAGCATTCGAATCCGGATCACTCACGCCCGAATCCTACGTCCCGGGGCAATCGGGAACGCGACCAAACACTCCCGCCGAAAAAGCTTGGTCGGAATACAACCACCACTGGGCTGGCATAGTTGTCCTGGTGATGGGACTGCTGGCTCTCTTGGCTGCTGCTGGAAATATTTCCTGGGCGCGCAACTGGCCGCTGGCCTTCTTTGGACTATCGGCATTTCTTTTCCTGCGCAGCGATCCGGAGACTTGGCCTCTCGGTCCCGTCGGTTTTTGGGCAACTCTTGCCGACCCCGAAGTGCTGCTGCACCGTTTTTTTGCGGTCCTCGTAATAGCGCTGGCGATTTTCGAATGGCGCGTCCAGACAGGTCGAGTTACCTCCGGCTACGGCCGACTGGTTTTTCCCGTCCTCATCGCAGTTTCCGGCGCTTTGCTGCTCACCCATTCCCACAGCCTCGGGAACCTCAAGGAAGAACTCCTTGCCGAACTAAGTCACATCCCGCTCGCAATCCTGGCTGTAACCGCAGGCTGGTCGCGTTGGCTCGAACTCCGCCTTCCACCTGAAAACCAAACGTGCAGTGTGATGGCCCGTGTCTGGCCAGTCTGCTTCGTGCTGATCGGCGCAGTGCTGATCAACTACCGCGAGATGTGATTCGAAATATGTTTCGTAAAGCGCGGAATTGAAGCGGGGCAAGTTGGTTCCGGGACCTGGACTCGAACCAGGATACTCAGCTTCAAAGGCTGATGTCCTACCGATTAGACGATCCCGGAATTGATTCTAGAATTGTAGCAGAGCGGCTTCCACGTGCCCAGATGGCCGCGCAAATTGACTCTTCTGACCGATTTTTCAGGTCTTCCAAGCTTGACAGATCGAAGGTTATTTCACACAGGCAATCCCCCGGTGTGCGCGAATCTGTGCTTTCTGCTAAATTGGTAGAGTCATTTCCATTGACGGAGAGATGGCCGAGCGGTTTAAGGCGCACGCTTGGAAAGCGTGTGTAGGTTAACCCCTACCGTGGGTTCGAATCCCACTCTCTCCGCCAGAAAGCCGCTGCCGTAACGATAGATGACCCTCCGCACGGTCGAGCAGGTCCGCCGAATTTTCCTCATCATTGCTGGTTTCACCTTGCTGTTGCTAGGCCTCGTGATGCTTGTCACTCCGGGTCCCGGAATGGTGGTGATTTTTCTCGGGCTGGGGTTGTTGGCCGCGGAATTTGTGTGGGCGCGCCGCTTGATGGACCGCATCAGGCACGAAGGCGGCAGACTGAAAGACGCCGTTCTACGTCAGGGAAAATAAAATCGGAAATCAGCATTCTCACGGAGGGCCGTTGTCGCATCGCATGCCACGAACGTCCACAAATTGGTCAGGGAAATGGGCGTTGATCACAGGAGCCAGCGCGGGAATTGGCGTGGCGTTCGCAAGAGAATTGGCATTGGGTGGAACCAAGCTGGTTTTGACGGCACGGCGTAAAGATCGACTGGACGATCTAGCCAAAGAACTTGGCGCAACCTGCAAAGTGCAGGCGGAAGTGTTTCCCGCGGATCTAGCCGATTCGAACGTTCCCGAAAAAATCTTTGCATTCACGCAGGAAAAAGGAATTGAGATCGATCTGCTCGTCAACAACGCCGGTTTCGGCCACTACGGCGAATTCCCATCGGTTGAAAAACAAAAGCTGCTCGATATGGTGCAGGTGAATTGCTCTGCAGTCGTAAATCTGACGCACCTTTATTTGCCGGGAATGATCGCGCGGCGACGCGGCGATGTGCTCATTCTCGCGTCAACGGCTTCGTTCCAGGCGGTTCCTTACATTTCCACTTACGCTGCAACGAAGGCCTTCGATCTGCTATTCGCAGAGGGGCTCGCCGAAGAAATGAAGCCGCACGGGATTCGCGTTTGCGCTCTTTGCCCGGGCTCGACGGAATCCGAATTTCACGCCGTTTCCGGCCAGGAAAAATTCAAACATAAAGCCGAGACCGCCGAAAAAGTAGCGCACACGGGGCTGCAAGCCCTGGCCGCAGGCAAGAGTTACGTCATCTCCGGTCTCGGAAACTATCTCGGTGCTCACGGCGAACGCCTTGTTCCTCGCCGTTTCGTCACAAAGGTTGCCGCGGGAATGTTCAAGCCAGAAAAAAAATAAGTTTGTCCGCCGAGGGTTGGGTTCCGCGGCGGACAAACTGTTCAACCATTCGAATGTCAGGCGCGCACTTTGCGTCTGCGCCACCCGTCGGTAAATAAATTAAAGTGCAGAGTCCGTGTTGGCGCAGGCCGTTCCGCCCGGATTGAAGCGGATGACACCAGACTGGTCGGAGCAGAACGCGCGCTGGCCGCTCTGGCCGTTCACGGTCGGCTTTGCGAGCGAAGCATAGGTGACTGCCGGTGCTCCGCCGCCCGCCGTGGTCGTGAACGTGTAACCGCTCTTCACTGCCGTGACTGCCAGAACTTGATCAACGAGGCAAGCGTTCGCGGAAGATGCATACGTCGCACCTGCGCAAGAGCTCGCCGCGCCGCCGAGGGCAGACAAAGCTGCAAAGCCAACCGTCGGATACGTGGTCGAATAGGTCACTTCCGCGGTGTTAATGGTGCGGAGAGAGCCGACTGCCGAAGCCTCGTTCGCGGCCATACGGGACCGGAGC
>JBGPDI010000134.1:0-13931 GCA_041482215.1 Candidatus Acidiferrum sp.
CTAAGTCCTTATCTTACAGTAGCTTCTTCTGAGTCCTACCTCTGCTTCGAAGATCGGGTTGCATCATGGTCCGCGCTCAGTCTAGTCGAGGAAAGGAACAACGTCTTGACCATCTACAGCCACCCACTGGCGCGATCTAGTCGAATTCGAATTTGTGCCTGTGCGCGGCTCGAAAGAGGCTGTCGAACTCATTGCGCCCGAGCTCTGAACTACGATTGTCCGTCCGATTGTTTCGTCCCTCGCAGCCTGTTCAGTAAAGCCGCCAGTTTCGGTCGGTCTTGTTCACTCAGCGCCGTAAATCTTAAACCCAGCCCAACTCCCGATTCCGCGTGCTTCACAATGGCGTCCGCCCGAATCTGTCCTTCCTGCACAAGAAAATGCAGTCGTGTCAAAACGCCCATAGCTCGCGGATGCTGCGTCTCAATAAATAGTCCTCCCATGCTCATGTCGCGAACGCGCGAAACGTCATCCTGTCCGTTGCATTGCCAATACACCCACACATCTCCGGGAGCCAGCACTCGGGACGTTAATCTCCGGGAGGGGGAAGTTGCGGGTCTCACAGCAGGGTTTCCGGTAACCATGGTCTGAAGGGTCGATCACCCACCCCAACATAAGCGGGTGATATTACAGTAGTGTCAAAGCCTCCTGAATCGTTTCATCATTTAACATCGCTTGAATCCCATCCAGCCACTGGCCGCCAATCGTCGTTCTGGTATAGGATGAAATCCGTTTCAAGTGGAGGACTAAGATGGCTAAAAAGAATAGGCTTACCCGAGTAGCAGAAGGAATCGGTTCCGCTATTGGCCGGGCCGATCGGCAGGCTCATAAGGTTGCCAAAGCTGGAGTGCTTGCTAAAAACGAGCTCGACGACATCTCTAAGCAGGTTGACGCTCTGAAGCGCCAATTGCAGAAGACCGCTAAGCGTCTCAAAAAAGCCCTGCGCTAGCCGCCGCCTCAAGACGTAACAGATCGATCCGCTAGATCGGTTGTGGCACGGCGGTTTTTGCCGGCCGCACCCGAGTGTCCTAGTTTTGTTTTTCTCTGTGTCCTCCGTGCCTCCGTGGCAAGGCCGCTCCCTTGCTGCTCGCTAACTCCGCATCGTACACTTTGAAGCATCTTACAGATTGCACGAGGACTCATCCGTGACCACACCCGCTCATTTCGTTCCCGCATCCCAGCTCGCCCGCACCGGCCGCAGTGAAGAAGTCGTCGCCAAGCACAAAAAATACCTGTGGCCTTCGGTCACCAACTACTTTCAGCAGCCGCTGGTCACCGACCGCGGGGAGATGCAACATCTCTGGGACGTCGAAGGCAACAAATATCTCGATTTCTTCGGTGGCATCCTGACCGTCTCCGTCGGCCACTGTAACCCCAAGATCACCGGCAAAGTGAACGCCCAGGTCAATCGCCTCCAGCACACTTCGACGCTTTATCCCAATGAACACATCGTTGCGCTCGCCGAAAAAATCGCGCAGATCACGCCGGGCAACCTCCAACAAAGTTTTTTCACCAGCTCCGGCACTGAAGCCAACGAAGCCGCCATCCTTCTAGCGCGCATGTCGACTGGCAGCTTTGATGTGGTCGCTCTACGCCACGCTTATTCCGGCAGTTCCGCCCTTGCCAAGGGAATTACCGCGCACGCTCCGTACCGCAAGAGCGGCGTCATCAGTGTGGGCATCTCGCATGCCGTAAATCCCTATTGCTATCGCTGCCCGCTGCATTTGAAATATCCCGATTGCGAAGTGGCCTGCGCCGGAGACGTCGAGAATCTCATTCAAACCGGGACCAGTGGCAGCATCGCCGCCTTCATCGCCGAACCCATTCAAGGCGTCGGTGGCTTCATCACTCCCCCAAAGGAATATTTCAAAATCGTCTTCAAGATCGTGAAGAAGTACGGTGCGCTGTTCATCGCCGACGAAGTGCAAACCGGCTGGGGACGCACCGGAAAGAAATGGTTCGGCATCGAGAATTGGGAAGTTATCCCGGACATGATTACCAGCGCGAAAGGGATGGGCAATGGAGTGCCGATTGGCTTGACTGTAACCACTCCTGAAATCGCCGGCGGATTTCAGGGAATGAACATCGCAACATTTGGCGGCAATCCCGTTACCAGCGTTGCGGCCAAAGCCACCATCGAACTGATCGAAGAAGAAAATCTGCTGGAGAACGCCGACGTGGTCGGCACCTATTTCCGGGGAAAACTCGAAGAGCTGCAACAGAAATACTCTCTCATCGGCGACGTTCGCGGCATGGGCCTCATGCAAGGCCTCGAGTTGGTAAAAGACCGCAAAACCGAAGAGCCCGCACCCGAAGCCGCCACCCAAGTGATGGAGCGCGCTCGCCAGAACGGTTTGCTCATCGGCAAAGGCGGCCTCTACGGCAACACCCTGCGCCTCGCTCCCATGCTGAACACCACAAAGCCCGATGTTGATGAAGCCATCAAGCTCCTCGACAAGTCCTTCAGTGAGGTCAAGAATTGAGATTGAAGTTTGCCCGGCTTTTTTTCATCGTCTTTTGTTCCGTGCTCTGCGCCTTACCGCTCTGCGCGCAAACACAATCGAGTCATAACAAGCTTTTGTGGAAGTCCGTCGGTTTTGCCATCGTGAAGTACAACGACGAAGCGCCGAAATCCTGGAACATCTATCACGCGGAGAAAAAAGGCCTCTTGCTCGTACACCTGTGGAAACGTTATTTGCTCGTTGATACCAAGGAACAAGAAGTTTACGAAATCGATCCGCAAACCGTGAAGCCTGTCGGCGACAATGTCGAGTGGTCGCTAGCTGATAAACCCGATCAACCCCTCGAAACCCCTGAATGGAAAACTCGCGACCTCCGCACTATGGAGCTGATGAAATTCCGCCTTGGCAAAGACGGCCACTTCCTCGAACTCCAGCTCCCCCTCCTAGTCAACGGCAAACCCGTCTACTGAATTGCGTTTTTCGGTTTTCCTTTTGTTGGAGCTTACAACTTAAAACTGCTCTCACCGCCGATAAACCCCGTAATACCACGGAATCCCCAGCGCCCCCGGTTCAACACCTACAACCACCGAATCGCCCGCTCGAAATCGATCGTAGTCATCCGGGTCCACCGCCAGCCGCTCGATTTTCTGTCCTTCTCGCCATGAGTGCACAAACAACCGCCGCGTCCCACGCACGACACCCGGCATGTTGTATCGGCTGTCCACGGAAGTAGCGTGATACGCCACGTTCTTTTGCGAGTCCAACTTCCCATTCACCAGCAGTGTTGCGGCCAGAATCCACGGCAGCGGAATGAATCCCGAATAGAGGCGTTTGAGCCCTTCCAGATCCTGGCGGTTTCGCGCACGGCGGTCGAGCACCACTGCAATCGTCAACGCTACAAAAAAGATCAAGCCGAAAAACACCAGCATCAAGTCCAGCTCGAGCGGCGGATAAATCTGACTGAGGTAGGGAAACGCCAGCGACCCTAGAAGAAACACCGCGGTGCGTTTCAGCAGCCGCCGCCGGAACATCACTTCAGCAGCTGCCGACGTCAGCCCGCACGACGGACACTGGTCCGCTATCCGCTCGGAACCGCAATCAAGACAGTGCGTCATTGCCCTTAGTATAAAACGGGATTATGCTCCCGTGTCGGACAGCGAGGAAAGTAGCTCCTGGAACAATTTCTGGCTTTCGGACTCGGAGACCGCCACGGAGACGCCCATGCCGTGCCCTGGCTCGATGCGCTTCACATAGCAGTCGAGTCTCACAGGGCGATTCAGGTTTAATCGCGCCGTGAAACCCGCGCCCACCCACAGCGGATCGGGCGCTTCGATAAACATTCCGCTCGCGCTGATATCGCGCGTGCTTCCGCGCAGCACCGCCGAGCCCCATTCGATCTCGAGGTCTGCGCGGAACGAGTATCGCGGTGCCCACCGGCGTTCGTTTCGCCGTGGCGGATGTTCCCCACTTGCCATGAATCTGGTGTAACCCCCTGCCAGGGATCACGTGCCGCGGCGCCCGGACACCATCGCCGCACCTCTGCCGCCAGCATACGCCTTCTTTTGCCACACACATACGACGCCGGAACGGCATGTTTTGTTCCCAGCAACCAGCTTTCGAGTTCTTGAGAAGTTACCCAGCCGTCAGTATGTTTCCAATGATGGAAAAAGTTGATGCTTAGTCGCTATTGGACGCGCGTGAATCCGGAGTGTTAGTGCCCCGGCTCGCTTTTTCGCCCGCGCGAGTCCGCCGCTGCACCTCCGCCTGCAGATACTTGCGAAGACTCTCCGGCACGATCCCGGGCGACGCTAATTCCCTCAAATCGGAAACAGTAAGCTCTGGCAGATAGCCTAGAATTGCGGCCAACGGCGTGGAAGGATGCCGCACCAGCGCGAGCCGCACATTGTAGCTGATGGACCATTTCCGGTGCCCCACAATCGCGGGGATCACCGACACTGGAAGTTTTTCTCGCGAGAGCGCTCTCAAGATTTGTGCTTCCGTCATATACGCGTTGTCCAGCACAACCGGAATGACTCGCGCATGCCCATCCGCGAGCAATGCCCCCGCCACGCGTGCCGGCCCGCGCCGTGCCAGCGTAATTTTTTGTCCGAGAGGCAGTTGCGGCAAACGCGCCAGCAGTTGCTCTTCGGCGTTGCGCTTCAACTCCGCGGAAACGCCCGGCAAGATCGCGACCTGCACCAGGTCCATCAAATAGAGATCGCGCAACAGCCGCAAACTCGCCAGCCTCGGCGCCCGCGGATGAAATACCAGCGCTCGCTTTGCACGGTAGCTCTTCAGCAGTGCCTTCCTCCGCGCCACTTCCTCCAGGATTTCTCCCGGCAAATCTTTTCTTCCCAGCAGCAGGCACACATGCCCTTCATCCAGTGCCGGATTATCGAGCACCGCTAGCAGCACCTCCGCCGAAGGGTGATGCAAGAGCGCAACAATTTCTTCACCCGTCGCGATCATCGCCCGCTCCCGAATTGATCCTTCTCCCGCCATTTCAGCCTCGCGCGGCGCGGGCCGCTGCCTCCGCCGGAGCCATTCGCAGCCCGCCGATTTGCGCCTGCGGCAAAGCCCGCTTCAGCGTTGCATCCAGTTGCGCATCAAAAAAAGCGCTCCGGCCCACCATTCCTCCCGTTTTCACAACCATTGTATTTTCGCCAACCAGGCCCGAGTGTTCAGCCACCGCATTCACCAGAGAAGTTAATTCCCCCGCCGCATGAATCAAGATCTCCCGCGCCGCCGAATCTCCAGCATCCGCGGCCGCAGCCACGAGGGGAAATATCGCGGGAAATACTTTGTCCGCATCCAGCGCCGCGCGCTCCTGCAGATCCTTCCAGGATGCACATTCGAATTGTTTCAGAATCTTCACCCCCAGATTCGAATCCGCCCCAAACTGCACACGTTCCTTCATCGCTCTCGCCACCGCCCGGCTCCCGATGTCAAACGCGCTTCCATCATCGCTGATCCCCGGTCCATATCCACCCGTGCGCCAAATTTCTCCCTGCGCATTGCGCCCAATCGCTGCAGATCCTGTTCCCGCCACCAGCACGATCACCGGCCCTTTGCCAGCACCCGCCAGCGCCGTCTCCAAATCTGTGAATATCTTGATCGCCGTGCCTGGAAATGCCGCTGCCAGCGCGGTCCGCATCCCGTCCTTCAACTCCGCCTTCCCCGTCCCCGCCAATCCAGCACCAATTGCAACAACCTCGCTTCGTGTCACCCGCGCTTCCTGCAAACAAAGATCCGCCGCATCCTCAATCTCACGCGTCGCCGATTCCACTCCCACCCGGAATGGATTCGAAGGCCCAGAAACGCCACGTGCCAGAATCTTTCCCGCCGCGTCCATCAACACGCATTCCGTCTTCGTCCCGCCGCCATCAAATCCCAAAACGTAATCCATTCCAAGAGCATACGTGAAAACCCACAAACCTGATTCGAAACGCATCCTCAGAGTTGCGAAAAATAGTCACTTCACATCCACCAGCAATCTCTTTTCGGCTCCTTGACGACGCGGCACTCCGCCACTATCCTCAACGCACTTTTCCGCGCGCCAGAGCCGCGCCGAAAAATCGAATCCATGCGCATCCATCCCCTTGACCTTGCGATTGTCGTCGCCTATCTCCTCGGCGTCACCGCGCTGGGAATGCGCTTCCGCCGCGGCCAGCAAAATGTCTCCGATTATTTTCTCGGAGGCCGCACCGCGCCATGGTGGGCGCTCGCCTTTTCCATTGTCGCTACCGAAACTTCCACGCTCACCATCATCGGTACTCCCGCCATTTCCTACGGCGGAAATCTCACCTTCATCCAATTGGTCTTTGGCTATCTGCTTGGCCGCGTTCTCATCGTCCTACTTCTTCTCCCCGGTTATTTTCGCGGAGAATTCTTCACCGCCTACGCTCTCATTGAAAAGCGCTTCGGCGAAAAAATGCGCGCCGTTGCCGCCAGCACGTTTCTAATCACCCGCGCTATCGCAGAAGGTGTCCGCGTCTCCGCTATCGCCTTAGTCGTCAGCGTCGTCCTCGGCACTTCCGAAAAACTCGCCGTCGTCATCGTCATCGCCCTCACGGTCCTCTACACCTTCGAGGGCGGCATGAAAGCCGTTATCTGGACCGACGTCGCGCAACTTCTTCTCTACCTGACCGGAAGCTCCATCACCTTCTTCGTCCTGCTCCACCGCATCCCCGGCGGCTGGACCGAAGTCGCCCAAGTCGCCGCCGCAGCTGGCCACAAACTCCAAGCCTTCGATTTTTCCTGGCACCTCGCCACCAAATACACCTTCTGGTCCGGCCTCATCGGCGGCGCCTTTCTCACTATGGCCAGCCATGGCACCGACCAAACCATCGTCCAGCGCCTGCTCGCCGCAAAAAACGAACGCGACAGCCGCCGCGCCCTCCTCACCAGCGGAGTAATCGTCCTCATCCAATTCACTGTCTTCCTCTTGATCGGCGTCCTGCTTTTCGTTTTCGCGCAACACTCTCCGCTCCTCGCCGCCGGCGAGCGCACCGACCGCATCCTCCCTCTTTTTCTAGTCCGCGAAATGCCACCAGGCCTCGCCGGCCTGCTCCTCGCCTCCATCATTGCCGTCGCTATGTCCAACGCCAGCGGCTCGCTGAATTCCCTAGCCGCCTCCAGCGTCCTCGATTTTTCCAGATGGCGCGGCCACAGCGCCGACCCCGCGCGTTTTCTGCGCCTCTCCCGCACGATGACCCTCGCGTGGGGCCTGGTCTTGATGGGCTTCGGCCTCGTGAAGTGGGGCCCGCTCCTCGAAACGGGTTTGACCGTAGCTTCGCTCCCCTTCGGCAGCCTCCTCGGCCTCTTTCTTCTCGGCACGCTGGATCGCGGAGCCAATGCGCGTGGCGCCCTCGCCGGAATGATCGCCGGCCTGGCCGCCATCCTCTGCGTATTTCAATTTACGACCGTAGCCTTTACGTGGTACGTCTTGATCGGATCGACAGTAACTTTCGTGATCGGCACATTGGCAAGCCGAATCGCGCATTCGTAGGGCACTTGCTAGTCGGGTGGGAAGGATTCTACGGTACGATGGCGCAGATACGTCAGAGTATGACTAGTGCAGAGGGGCGCAACAGAAGTCGTGCCATGATTGCCAAAATAATTCGACGATATCCCTTGCTGACCGGCATCATCCTCATTCCTATAACGTTCGGAGTTTCATTCCTCGTGGGCTTGTTCGGTCTCCTCCTGTTGGACGGTTTACTCATTCACGTTGGGGTAGAGGCCGGCTTCGTGTTTCGGGTGTTCATAGCTCCGATCGGTGCACTGGCTATGGCACTGATCGCTTGCTGTTTCGTGGTTTTTAGTTTACGTGAGTACGTTCGCTCAGAGTGACTAGCCGCAAATCAAGGGAAGCGTTCGCCTTTGATGATCGAGAGAGTGAAGGAACATGACCGAAAAACGCCTTGAACTCGTTCGCGGCCTCGGCGCCTGGGCTTCCGCCGCCATCGTCGTTGGCACGATGATCGGCACCGGCATTTTCCTGAAGCCCGCCGAAATGGCTCGCGAAGGCCGCAGCGTCTCCGTCGTTTTCGCCGCGTGGATTGTCGGCGCCATCCTCTCCATCTTCGGCGCATTTTCCTTCGCCGAACTCGGCTCCATGATCCCCGAAGCCGGCGGTGAATATGCCTATCTACGCCGCGGCTTCGGCCCCGTCTACGGTTTTCTCTTCGGCTGGACGCATTCCATCGTCGGCCGCCCCAGTTCCCTTGCCTCCATTGCCGCCGGCATGATGCGTTTTCTTAGCTTCCTTTTTCCAGTGATCGCTCTTCCGCTCTTTACGGTGCACATTGCCATTCCCGGTCTCACCGGCTGGATCAAGCCCTATGATTTTGTTTTCACTTGGGCGCAGCCGCTGGCGGTCGGTTGGCTTCTGATTATGACCGGTGTGAATTATCTCGGTGTTCGTCTCGGCGGGGCCGTCCAGGTTTTCCTCACCAGCATCAAAATCATGTCTGTGGTCATCGTAATCGGCGTGGCCTTTTTTTCGCACGCGCCTGCCGCTCGTGCGGCCGATCCGTTCTGGCCGTCCGCAGGTATGGGGACTGGCGCGATTTTCAGCGCGTTTCTCGCCACGCTGGCTGCCGCTCTTTGGGCTTACGACGGATGGGAAGATTTAAATCTAGTCGGCTCGGAAGTCGAAAACCCGCAAAAGAATTTTCCCCGCGCACTAGTCGGGGGAGTCTGCTTCGTCGCCGTTATTTATTTGCTCTTCAGCGCGGCGTGCCTAAAAGTTCTGCCGTTCGAAAGCGTCGCGGCCTCGCCCCACATCGCCTCCGACGTCGTACAAACCATCGCTGGTCCCCTGGCCGCCACGTGGATCACCATCGCCATGGCCATTTCCGCTCTTGGCTCGATGAACTCCTCGGTGCTTAGCGGCGCGCGCGTCGGCTACGCCATGGCCCGCGACGGCATCTTCTTCAAGATCGTCGGCGGCATCCACCCCAAATTTCGCACTCCCAACCGCTCCCTGATTTTTCAGGGCATCCTCGCCAGCCTCATGGCCCTCACGGGAACCTTCGAAGAACTCACCAATCTTTTTATTTTTGCCGGCTGGATTTTCTACGGTTTCGCCGTCGTCGCACTCTTTCGAATGCGCAAAACCGAGCCCGATCTCCCACGCCCCTATCGCTGCTGGGGATACCCCTGGGTCCCTGGCCTCTTCGTAGCCGGCGCCCTTGCTCTCACCTTCAACATCTGGCTCGAGCGTCCCGGCCGCTCCACGATCGGCCTCCTCCTGATTCTCGCCGGCCTCCCCTTCTACAAGCGCTGGTCCTCGCGCGTCGCCACGGTGTCCGCGTCCTTGTAGGGGCGCAGCACCGCTGCGCCCTGCGCAAGCAAGGTCATAACGTCGATCGGAATTTGATCGGATACCGCGCGTGCTCAGTTGCTCGCAATCCGCCCGGAATCTAGCCGCCGCGAAAGAAAAAGTTGTGTCAGCCATCCGCCCACAAGAAGCGCCGCACCGGCGCCAAGACCCACGCGAATAGACCAAGGAACAAGGCACCGAACATAATGTGGTGGGCCAGATAATCATTGAAGATTGCGATTACTGGAAGCGCCACCACGAAGAACGCCAAATACGGCAGCACGGGAAAAACGATGGCAGAGAACACCGCGCGTCGCGAGCCGCCCGCACGATTGGAAAGATAAGCTCCAATGGCGCCGATTACCGGCAACGACAGAAGCCAGGGAAGATAAATCACCGCGACTGGTGCAACAAATGTCCATCCGCTCTTTCGCGAGACTGTCCAGGGACTGGGACCAAAGACCTGGATGAGCATGAGCAGTCCCATCGACAGCAAGAGTGTCACTAGAGCGGGAAACCAAAATTGCTTGACGCGATTCGTCATGATGTTCTCCTTCGTCCTGGCAGTCTGAATCAACCGACCCAATTTCTCCCAATCTTTGACTTGAGATAAGGTGCGCCGCGCGGCTTCTTCTTCCGTCGTTCCCTGCTTGCACAATTCTTCGCACGTCTCTGCAAGATGCGCCGCCAACTCCGCAATCACTTCCCCTCGCGCGTCTGGTTCCAAATTCATCCCAGCAAGCTTGTCGCGGACGACTGCCTCCCAATCACGCATGAGACACCCTCTTGAGCATCTTCAAAGCCTGAAACAGTTCTGACCATTCCTGCCGCAACGGCAATAGTTTTTTCTTTCCGGTCGGAGTCAGCCGGTAGCAACGTCGCCGCCGCCCGTTATCGCTAGTCTCCCAGATCCCGCGAATCCACCCGCGCTGCTCCATCCGATAAAGCATCGGATACAGAGCCGCCAGCGTGAACCGCAACGCGCCCTTGGTTTGCTGTTCGATGCGCCGCGCCAGCTCATAGCCGTGCAGTGGCCCCTCTTCCAGAACACTGAGCACCGCCAGTTCCGCCGTGCCCCGCTTGATCCCTGCTCCAATCATAGAACTCTCCCTTACATATAGGAATCTTATATATACACGGCGCTTTGTCAACAATACTCTGGAACAGGTGCTTAAAAATAAACTCAGGTAGGGTTGGAGTTAAACGGACGCAGCCCGCGAGTGTCCGCTCGCGGCGATTGGCAGAATAGCGGCCTCCGTCTCGCGGCTGACTTCGAGTGAGGGATGCAAAACCTTGGCCAGAGTCTCGATGCCTGTGACCAACCGTGGTCCCGGCCGCGAAAAATAACCATTCGCTTCCAGCGCATACACGCGCCCATTTCGAACCGCCGGGATCGCCTGCCACGCTTCAGGAAATGTCATGGACGTGTACTCGTTGCGAGCCTGCTCCGCCGAGTAACCACACGGAGCAATCAGCAAAATGTCCGGCGCCGCCTCAATTACATCCTCGATAGCAATTCGAAACGACGGTGTCCGCGCGCTTCCGAAAACATCTTCGCCCCCCGCGCGCTCAATCATTTCCGGAACCCAATGGCCGCCAACATAAATCGGCTGCAGCCATTCGAGAAATGCAACGCGCGGCCGATCCGCGGCCAGCGACAACTGCTGCTCAATCGCACCCAGCCGCACACCAATTTGCTTCACCAGTTCTTCCGCCTGCGGCCCACGAAACGTTTCTTCCCCCACCCAAAGTATGTCCCGCCACACATCTCCCAAATCCTGCGGATTCAGGCAAAGCACTTCCGGCCGCCGATCGAATCGCGCCAGCGCGGTAGCCAGATCATCCGGAGAAGCCGCGCACACATGGCATAAATCCTGCGTAACGATCAGGTCCGGCGCTAATTCCTCGAGTACTTCCGCGTCCACGGCATACAAACTTTCCCCGCGATGCACGAACTCGCGAACAAGCACGTCGATTTCCGACGGCGACGCATCGTGAGGAATGCGCGAATGAATCACCACCGTTTTTGTCCGCGCCCGCGCCGGAAAATCGCACTCGTGGCTCACACCCACAATTTCGCGGTCGAATCCCAGAGCAAAAAGAATCTCCGTAGCCGAAGGCAGCAACGAAACAATTCGCATGAGCGGGAATGTATCACATTCAGAAGAATCAGGACTGGACTTACCTCAAGCGCTCGAAATCGTCAGGCTTCCAACTGGCGAACCTGGCTGCTAAAACCAAGTCTGATTGCGATAGTCAAGATAGCTTTGTCCGAATTTTCCCTCTAACACCTTGGCTTCCCTCCGCGACTGAACAACTTGCATAGCTGCCAGTATCGTCAGCGCGATCAGAAACCAGTAAGCCTTCACCACCAAGAAAATGCCCAGTAACATGACGTCCAGGAAAACGTACATCGGATTGCGAATTCGCGCGTAGAAACCATGAGTGACCAACTCTTTTGCCTCTGGCCGAACGGCAAACGAATTTCCTAACTGAATGCGGGCGACAGTGACGAGAACATATCCGAGAAGCGCAAGTATTGCGCCACCAATTCTCAATGCGGTCCACGGCTGTGCTTTGACGCCCGGCAAGAAAAAGTAAAGCAGCAAGACAACTAGTGGAAGCGCAATTGACGGTCCTAGAATTTTCATTCCCGGGAGTCTATCAGAAAAGCCTGTTGTTCAATGGAGGCGAGCCGTTCCACTTGTCCGGCGGCGTTTATCAGGACTTACGTCAGGTAGTCTCTCTGCGTCCGTCACTCGATTCACGAATTCGCCTCGTTATATACTCCCGGGATGAAGCGAGCCGTCCGAAGTCGCCGCAAAGTATACGGGCAACTTCTGGAGCATGCCCGCCGCCAGCCGCATCGGGAATGCTGCGGAATTTTGGCGGGGCAGGACGGACTAATTACGCAGGCGTTCCCTGCGAAGAACGTCGCGGCTGATCCAGTCAGGAATTACGTAATTGCGGCCAAGGAAATCGTGCGCCTGATGGGGGAACTCCGCAAGCGGCGGCTCGAATTCCTCGGCATCTACCACTCGCATCCGCATTGGCTGGACACGAACGAGCCTTCGCCCAAAGACATCGCGCTGGCCCACTATTCTAACTCGATCTATTTCATCGTCACGCCCCGGCCGTACGCGACTACGCCCATCCGGGCGTTTTCAATCCGGGACGGGCGTGCGATGGAACTCGAAATTCAGGTCCTGCCCTGACGTAAACGCCCCGCGGTTTAGGGTCCCAAATCCACTTGATTGCATAACAATGTCGGCTCCTCGACCCCGAGTAGACTTTGGTTGACGACCAAGGCTCGGGGGAAAGGAGCCGAACATGATGTTTATAGGCGTAGATTACCACCCGAGCTTTCAGCAGATTGCATTTTTTGTGGAAGAGACTGGTGAGTGTGGTGAACAGGAGCTGAACCACAGTGATGGACAAGCAGAGAAATTCTACCGAGACCTGAAGCAACGAGGAATCAGCGTGCGGTTAGGAATGGAGGCTACCGGATATTCACGCTGGTTCGAGCGGCTAGTCGCGGAATTAGGTTTCGAGCTGTGGATCGGGGATTCCGCGGAGATCAAGGCCAAGCGAGTGAAAAAGCAAAAGACCGACCGGAAGGATGCCCAACTCCTGCTGAGGCTGATGCGGGAACATAACTTCCCGCAAATCTGGGTACCGAGTCCGGAGAATCGAGATTTGCGACAACTGTTGTGGCACCGGCATCGCTTGGTGCAGATGCGCACGCGGATCATGAATCAGTTGCAGGCGTTGGCCATGAACGAGGGCTATCGCTGGAAGAAAAAACTGTTCAGCGAACAAGGACGAGCACTATTAGAGAAACTCTCGTTAGCTCCCTGGGCCAGTCGGCGCCGGCAAGAGTTGTTGGAACTGCTGGACCACATGAACCCAACCATCGAAGAGTTAACTACCGCCGCCGGGCAGGAAGCCAGGAAGCGGCCCGAGGTAGTCCGACTGATGACACATCCTGGAGTGGGTCCGCTTACGGCACTCGCCTACGTGTTGATCATCGGAACTCCGACTCGGTTTGCTCGTGGCAAGCAGATCGGCACCTACGTGGGGATGATTCCAAGTGAGGACTCCAGTGCCCGCAAGCAACGGCTGGGGCACATCAGCAAGCAGGGCAATTCCTTACTGCGCTTCTTGCTGGTGGAGGCGGCCCAAGCGGCGGCGCGTAACCATCCCGACTGGCGCCGTCGGTACATTCACCTGGCGATGCGTCGGCACAAGAGCATTGCCAAGATAGCGATGGGGCGCAGGCTGGCGGTTCGGTTGTACTGGATGTGGCGAAATGGTTGTGAGTATTCGCCGTCGTTAGAGTTCGGTCCGTACGCGGGAGAGCTCGTAACCGGACATGGCGCGAAGTAGAACGCCGTGCACTTGATTGGGCATCCCGCTCCCTGAAAAGGGAGTTTGAACGAGTAATCATGGTCGAAGTTCTGATCGAAGAGATGTTTAGGTCGGACTGAAGCCGACCGAAAGATTACAAACGAGCCGTGGTCGTCGATGCAGGAAAAAAAAGAAAGAGAAACAGAACGAAAGAGAAAAACTCTTTCAGGTGAAAAGAAAGAAGTGTCTTTAAAAGAGTTTGACAGGGCCGACATTGTTAGAGATGTCCGGTAACGCGA
>JBGPDI010000135.1:0-13713 GCA_041482215.1 Candidatus Acidiferrum sp.
CGGGAAGCGGTTGCGTCCGCTTCCTGGCCTAAAACTTAAATGGAGCACCTTCGCAGGAAACCCGCTGGCAAATCGCTGCAAGTAAGTCAGAGAGACCGCAATCCAAATGGAGCTTAGGAATGGCAGCTAACAAGGACAAGCTGGACGTATTCGTAGGGGAAATCCGTAGGAATGTGGGAGCTGCGGTACGGTCTGGCTTTTTGCGGCGCCAGCGACTGATAGCTGCCGCCGTCTTCGCGTGTGTATTGCTTGCGCCAACCCGATCTCATTCAGTGGGCATGCCGAATCACGATGATCGCGTTGTGCTGGAATTGTCAGCCTTGGGTAAACAAGGTGACACAATCGCTCGGGCGCGCGGCCAGGTTCTCGAAATTCTTCAAAATGGAAATGCCTGCACCGCCTGGTTCCGCGAAGCTGATCCAGACCCCGCCGAAGTATTCCGGTCGTTGCACTTCGAACTGGAGATGAACGGACCTCCGTATGTTTACGGCATGAGAGATAATGAACGCGGGGAGCTCCTCAAACAACCATGGGCGGCAAGGTCGATTGAGAATGGTGGCCAAGACTCCACCATCCTACTGAATGTCAACGGACCGTTCTTCAACCGTACTTCGGTTGTCATGCAACTGGACCCAAGAGGAATGCTCCCTCGGCCCGTTGGCAACCGTCCGCTGATGATTTCCTCCTACGAGGGGAATACTCCAGAAGCGCAAATTACGATTTTGCTTCACGAACTGGGACACATCATCGGGCGGCTTCCTGAGGACGACGATTCCTGGGACGGCCGATCTTCCCGGAACACTGCCGAGGTGCTTCGACATTGCAAGATCGAGACTCGCGCCGCCGCACACAACAGCCCCAAAGGCAGCTTCTAAGCCACAATCCCGTCGTTCAACCAGGCAACGAATGCCGTCAAATGCTTTTCTTTGTTTGTCTGTATTCATCAAACGCCGAAGAGGAACCGGTCCACAGGCAGGTGAATTATTTCCGGGTGGCCGTGATTCGGACGCGGTCAGGAACGATACCTTACAGATCTCCGAGTTCGAGTGTCGCGTCCGCGTTCTTCCATGCGACCTCAAATTCTCTCCGCACCCATTCCGCGTTGGAGGTCTTTTTCTGGACTTCCAAGCTCTTCCAAAGCCCAAACAGCGACCGAGGATTTCGAGGGTTCTGCTCCAAGTCGGCGCGAAACGCCGCTTCGGCCTGTTCCGCCTGTCCGTTCAAAAGTAGTGTGCTGCCGAGTGACTCCCGGACCGGATAAAACCATTCGGGCGGTTCGCCGTAGTAAAGCGTGTCCTGGATTCGAACCGCATTTTTCCAGTACTTGATGGCCCGTTCGCTGTCGCCATGTGCCGTGGCGAGCCGTGCATCGAGGATACTTGCGGCCAGGTCCAAAAAGGTTTGTGCTTTGTTGGAATACATACTGAACTCAATATCCGCAGGCGCTTTACTGCGCGCTGCTTCCAGAGTTCTCCGCTCTCTTTCTGCATTCTCGATCTGGCCCTTTGCCGTAGCGGCCAATCCACGAGCGAAATGCCAGAATGCAGTGGTCATAGCCAGGTTCGGGTCTGGTGGACGCAGTTTCAGAATTTCGTCCCAACGATAAAACCGGACGAGCACGAATATTGGTGTAGGCACGTAGACTTCAGCTATCGGAATATCGGCAATCATGGCGCTCACGTGCGAAGCCAATTCATCGGCGGCCCGTTTCGCGCCGGTAAAGTTCCCGGCCATGCTGTTAGCGGCAGCAAGGAAATGAAGATTGTGAGCGTAGTACAGGATGTCGTACATGCTGCCTGTTGTGCCGCTCTCCCGGAGATAGACACGGTCGGTTTCGGCCGCGAGCGCATTGCTCCGCACGGCTGCCGGATAATCGCCAACTCGCATATAGGTATGCGCGGGCATATGAACCAGATGACCCGCAGCAGGCGCGAGCGTTTCCAGACGTTTGGCGCTGGCAAGTGCTCGCTCGGCATGCGGTGAGGCCTCCGTCGCATGGATATAGTAATGATTCGCACCGATGTGATTCGGTTCGCGCCGCAACACCGATTCCAGAATTGCGACGATCTCGTCTGTATCTTTAGCAGGATGGCCGTCGAGGCTCCAAAGCTTCCAAGGGCGCAGATCCATCAGGCTCTCCGCGTAGAGCGTGGCAGCATCAGGGTCGTCTGGATATCGCTTCGATAACTCGCGCATCGCATGAGCGTAGTCCGCGTCGAGTTTCCGTAAATCGGCCTTGGGACCTGGCGAATAACGTGTGGCTAAAGCTTCGATGTAGGCGCGTTCACTTTCCGTCGCATGCTGTGCGAGCGACATGGCCTTTCGAACTGCTTCATACGCAGCCTTCTCGTGAGGAGGATCTACGTCCAGATTGATGCACGGACCCAATGCCAGCGCGATACCCCAAAACGTCATCGCTGCCTGTGGATCCAGCTCGGACGCTCGTCGGAAAGACCGAGCGGCTTCCTCGTGGTTGAAAGCGTAAACCAGTGTGAGACCTTGGTCGAAGAAACGCTGCGCTTCAGGGCTCTTAGTAGTGATTGCGTGGTGATGTTGCCCCATACCCGCCATTAGAGCCGGAGACTTGGACTGTGCGAACAATGAACACCCACTAGCCAGGAACACAAATAAGGATGCGAAACGTTTCATAAATCTTCCTAGGAACTAATGAAGCTTCGCGTACTCCGCTTTCGCAGCGATGAGTATGGGGATATCGGTGTCGGCGTCCTTCCACAGTCTAAAGAAATCCTCATACGCCGCCCTCGCTTTTCCCGCGTCGCCCGCCAGCACATACGCACGTCCCAACTGAAGATGTGCCAGCGATCCTGTCGGCTGATTCAAGACAATACCCGGATGATCGATCAGTTTCCTAAATTCCAATACAGCAGCTACCCCGTTGTGTGCCGCAAGATACGCCTGTCCCCTTACCCACGCTGGGTAGAGGTAAGGGAACGTTAGTGTGCCGCCCAGTTCATAGGGCATCGCCGCTTCCAGATCCAGGACTGCCTGCGAGGGATTGTTCTTGCTGATTTCGATTGCCGCATTAATCGTCGGCAGGCAGTAGAATTTGACCATCGTATTTGTGGGGGCGGTCTTCTCTAGTTGTTCCACGAGCCTTTTCGCGTTTGCAGTGTCACCCGCGCGCGCCAGCGTTAGCGCTGCCAGCAACTGTACGTCGCGTCCCGACGACAGCGAAAGTGCCGCATCCACGTTCTGCTTGGCTGCGACCGGATTCCCGAACTCAGCCTCACGTAACCCTGCAAACGCCCGCCAGAGCGCCGCTGTTTCCTTCGAGTCGGCGCGCATTGCAGACTCCACTGCCCGTCGCGAAGCGTCCCGCGCCTTCATGCGCCGCCCGTAATATGCCTCCGTGTCCGCCTGGCCCGATAACATCACATCTTCGTCTCCCAGTCGCCCGGCTGCCCATGCCAGCTGTTGCTCCATTCCCTTGCCGTCGCCACGCAGGAAGGCCAGGAGATAGAGATTCCCCCGAATGTCGAGCCCGTCGAAGTCGACTGATCGCGCCCGTTGCAACACTTTGTCCGCATCATCCAACCGGTTCAGAGCAATGTACTCGAAAGCAAGGTTGCCGTACCCTGTCACCGTCGGCGCGAGCCGCTGCGCCTCTTCCGTTCGGACGACTGCCTTGTCGTATTGCCCCAGCTGTTGGTAGACGACACCGAGATTCAAAGGTGGGGTGTCATCCCGGGGATAGCTCTTCGACCACAGTTCGTATACTTCAATCGCCTTTTCCAGTTCACCCGTGAAGGCGTGATAGTAAGTAGTCGAGATACGGTATCTCTCCCGTCTACTTACACGATCCCGCAGTTCATACGCCTTGGTCGCATTCTCGGCGGCGAGACCCGCCTGATTCAGGTTGAAGTACGAGACGCTCAACCCGGCATACGCCAGCGCAAATGTCGGATCGAGTTCAACCGCACGCTTCAAGAAGGGGATGGCTTCTGCATCGCCCTTCCTGCGCCTAGTTCTGCCACCCATGCTGTATGCCTGCAAGGCTTCGAGTGAAGGAGTGGTCGCTTCCACCGGCACATCAAACTTCTCCACAGTGACCAGCGATTCGCCCAGCTTCCCCCTGAGATCTTTGGCCGCCCGTCCCAGCGTCTTCAATACGTCCTGCTTGCTGGTCGCTTCCCCTTGTTCTGTGGTTAGAGTGTCTCCATTAACGCAACCAACGGCATTCAGCCCTATCACGTACTGGCTGCCGAGATTGGAAATCGATCCGAGCACCGTCGCCTTGCTGCCGGTCCGAATGCAGATTTCTCGCGCCAGTTCCGGCGTGATGCGTTGCTGCGGCTGGCCCATCAGCCGCAGCGTTTCCTCCACCTTCCGGTCTGAAACAATATTCAGGAAGGGTGATTGATTTAGTTCTATTGTCAGAGCCTGCTTCAGCGCATCGTCAAAAACGGAATCGCCGGTCTTGTTGACAAAGTCCGCCAGCAACACAGTATCTTTCTCGGTGAGCGGCGCGGGCTTTGTCAGGTGAACCGCCAGACGCGATCGCAGATAGAGGCCTCCGGCCGCCACCGCAATCAGCGCCAGAGCCACCACTGTGGCCCAGACGGATGCGATCCGCGAGCCTTTCCCCAAACCAGAGCTTGACCCTGGCCCCCCAGTCGCCACCGCGTTCGAACTGGCGGCGGCCGGCTGGGCCGTTTCCGTGTCGCGTTTCAGCCGCCGTAAGTCCGCACGTATCTCCGACGCGTGCTGATAACGCAGCGTGCGATCTTTCTCCAAAGCCTTGCTGATGATTCTTTCCAGTTCCGTAGGCAGATTGGGATTCAATCGTACGGGAGCCACGGGAGGGCGATTCAGAATGGCGTCAAAAATCTCTGCGGTACTACTTCCTCGGAATGGCGACTGCCCGGTGGCCATCTCATATAGAACCGCTCCGAAGGCAAACAGATCGCTCCGTGCATCCAGTTCTCTTGCGCGCGCCTGTTCGGGCGACATGTAGGCAACCGTCCCCAAAATACTGCCGGGACTTGTTAGATCCTGGGGGTCTACTTCTTCCGCCAATGTGGTTTCCACATCGTTGGTTGCCTTCAGCGCTGACCTGACCTTGGCGAGTCCGAAATCGAGAACCTTGGCATGACCGCGCTTGGTCACGAAAATATTCGCGGGCTTGATGTCGCGATGGATGATGCTTTCGGCGTGGGCAGCTTCCAGTGCGTCCGCGATTTCAATCCCGAGTTCTAGAACCCGTTCGACAGGGAAAGGCTGACCGCGAAGAAGGTGCTTAAGCGTCTGCCCATCGAGGAACTCCATCGCAATAAAAGGCTGGCCGCTGTGTTCGCCGATCTCATAGATGGTGCAAATATTGGGATGGTTCAGGGCCGAAGCAGCCTGTGCCTCTCGGTCGAAGCGGATCAGAGCTTGTGGGTTCCGTGCGAACCCGTCAGGAAGGAACTTCAAGGCAACGAAGCGGTTTAGTTTGGTGTCTTCAGCTCGATAGACGACACCCATACCGCCGTCTCCGAGTTTTTCGAGGACGCGATAGTGCGAGACGGTCTGTCCAATTGAAAAAGAGGAATCTGACATTTCGCGCTCATCTTAGGTGGCGCTAGCAGGCAAGTCAACGAAGTGTGGCAGATTGCGGACTGAGTCCTGATGAACGAGGTTGTTGGAAATGGATCAGCACTTGGATAGGCATTCCTAATATTCTGCCGTCAGGCGCTCTTTTTTGTTTGCCGAAATTCATCAAACGCCCCAAGGAACCGGTCTACATCCTTCCGCAGCAAATAGTACGGCGTCGAAAGGCGGATCTTCGAAGGCGCTCCGCCGCGAATGCGAATCTTCTTGTTCTTCCACATCCAGTTTTCAAGCTCCGCGATCTGAATCGGCGCCACATTCACCGACGCGATCCCGCAGCGCAGTGCCGCATCCGGCGAAGTCCACGACTCCGCGCCACGCTGCACCATCTCTTTCAATATGTAGTCCGCCGTTTGCCGATGCCGCCGCTCGATCCGCTCCATCCCGATCTGATTTGCAAGTTGCACCGCTGCGCGCAAACCCCACAGCGCCGGCACGTTCGAACTGCCAATCCGCTGGAAGCGTTCGGCGCGCAGCTTCGGCTCGTCCCACCCCGCGGTAACGATGGTGTTCCACAGCCGGTCGATCACTTCATCTCGCACATACAGGAACCCGCTCCCCTTCGGCGCTTGCAGCCATTTGTGCGGGCTCGATGTATACATGTCGCAGCCCAGCTCGTGCAGGTTCACCCGCATCATTCCCGTAACGTGCGCGCCGTCCACCGCCGACAGAATCCCTTTGGAACGCGCCAATGCGCAAAGTTCCTTCGCCGGAAGCACCACTCCCGTCACCGTCGAGATGTGGCTGAAGAAAATCACCCGCGTCCGCGGCGTAATCGCATCATTAAAAAGATTCAACACCGCCGCCGCATTCGGCACCGGCTTCGGCAACGCAATCTTCTTCACCACAATCCCATACCGCTTCGCCCGCAAATTGAAGGGCTGCTCTCCTCCAGGATGCTCCTGATCAGTCATCAAAACTTCATCGCCTGCCTTCATATCCAATCCATTCGCTATATAACTGTTCGCCTCCGTCGCGTTGCGCACCAACGCAAGCTCGTCGCGCGTGCACCCCACAAACTCCGCCAGCGGATCGCGAAATTCGTTCCATGCGCCATAACCCCAGATCGGATAATCTTCCGGATCGCTCTGCGCCATTTTTTCCGTCTCGTTGTACCCGTCAAAAACTGCGCGCAGCACCGGCATCGGCGAAGATCCCACGGTCCCGTTGTTGAGATAAACCTCGTCTGCGGGAATCAAAAACTGTTTGCGAAGCTCGCTCCAGTAAGCCTCTTCATTCGAACTATAAAGCGCGCTGTCCGGCAACTTCGCCGGCTCCTGTTCGAGCAGCGCCGTCCACTTCGGCGAAAAACCAAGCACACCTGCGGCCCCCGCAGCGCCCGCGAACGAAGACAAGAACCCACGCCGATTGATCATGATTTCCTCCACAGGACGAGTTGCGCGAATTCTACGCGCGAACCCCGCCCGCAACAACCAACATTCGAACGCACCAATGCTTGCAGCGCCACGCGCGTCAGTCTATCTTGTCGAGGCGCAAGTTTGGTTCGAAAGGTCGGTAAGAATGCGATTTTCGAAATGGTTCGTTGCAGCTGCCTTCACGTTTTCGATTTGTGGTTCGAACAAACTTCCAGCTCAAGAGAAGCCGACCACGAAGCCAGTCGTCAGGCCCCACCCGAAGGAAGCCGCGAAACCGAAACCAACTTCGCCGCTTGATGCAGTCGTGGACGCACTCTTCGCCGCGCACACGTTCGAACAAACCACCATCTCCCCCGACGGAAAAAAACTAGCTTGGGTCGAAACCTTAGTCGGCAAAGATGGCGCCCCCGACGGCAACACCGCAATCTATCTCGCCGACCGCGACTCCAGCGCCGCTCCCAAACGCATCACCGCTGCAGCCGTCCCCGCTCCCCGCGCCGAAGGCAGCGTCGCCTGGTCGCCCGACAGCAAGCAAATCGCATTCCTCTCCGACGCCGCAAAACCCGGCCAGCTTCAACTCTACGTCGTCAGCGCCGCCGTAGGTCCAGCCAAAAAGCTAACCAACGCAAAGGGTTTGCTCGCCACGCCCGCTTGGTCCCCCGACGCCAAAACCCTCGCTGTCCTCTTCACGGAAAACGCCACCCGCGCCGCCGGGCCGCTCGTCGCCGAAACTCCCGAAACCGGCGAGATCAAGGACGCTTTCTTTGAGCAGCGCCTCGCCCTAGTTGACGTCGCCACCGGCGACTTCCGCCAAATCTCCCCCTCGGACATGTACGTCTACGAATACGATTGGTCGCCCGACAGCTCCCGCTTCGCCCTAATCGCCGCTCCCGGCAATGGCGACAACAACTGGTACATCGCGCAACTCTACACGCTCGACACCAGCCCTCTCGCCTTGATCAAGCCCGTCTACAAGCCGCCGCTGCAAATCGCCAATCCCGCGTGGTCACCCGACGGCAAAAAAATCGCTTTCATCGCCGGCCTCATGAGCGACGAGCCCTCCGTCGGCGGCGACATCTTCACCATCTCCGCCACCGGTGGCGAACCCACCAACCTCACGCCCGAAATGAAAGCTACCGCCAACTCGCTCACTTGGGTCTCCGATGGAAGAATTATCTTCGGCGAAACTATCGAAGGAGACTCCGCCGTCGTCACTGTCGATCCAGCCACCGCGCGCATCGATCCGCTCTGGCGCGGCCAGGAGCAAATTTCCTCCGGCACTTGGGGCACAAATATTTCTCTCGCCGCTGACGGAAAAACTTCCACCATCATTCGTAGCTCGCTCAGCGATCCGCCGGAAATTTGGGTAGGTCCCATCGGCTACTGGCGCCAAGTTACCCATCGCAACGCGGCCGTCAAGCCTGCCTGGGGTGAAGCCAAATCCCTCCACTGGAAAAATGACGGCTTCGACATTCAAGGCTGGCTCATCTACCCGCGCGATTTCGATCCCGCCAAAAAATATCCAATGATCGTCGAAGTCCACGGAGGCCCCGGCGCCGCCGTCACCTCCGCCTGGCCGCAAACCGGAGATTTCGCCATCGCCCTCGCAGGCGCCGGCTATTTCGTTCTTCAACCCAACCCGCGCGGCAGCTTCGGCCAGGGTGAAGCCTTCACCCGCGCCAACGTCCGCGATTTCGGCTACGGCGATTTTCGCGATGTCCTCGCCGGCGTTGACGAAGCCCTCCGCGTCGCCCCCATCGACCAAGCCCGACTCGGCCTCACTGGCTGGAGCTACGGCGGCTTCATGACCATGTGGGGCGTCACGCAAACCACCCGCTTCAAAGCCGCCATGGCCGGCGCTGGCATCGCCAACCTTTTAAGCTATTACGGCGAAAACAAAATCGACCAGTGGATGATCCCCTTCTTCGGCAAATCCGTTTACGATGATCCCGACGTCTACGCAAAATCCTCCGCCATCAATTTCATCAAGAACGTCAAAACTCCCACTCTCGTCATGGTCGGCGACAGCGACGGCGAATGCCCCACCCCCCAATCCTACGAATTCTGGCACGCCCTCAAAACTCTCGGCGTCGAGACCCAGCTAGTCGTCTACGAACACGAGGGCCACCACTTCGTCAAACCCGACCACCAAAGGGATCGCATCCGTCGCACCGTGTCGTGGTTCGACGGCCATCTTCGCTAACGGGCGGCTTGTATGAAATTAAAATTTATTCTCTTATTCGCTATGGCCGCCGCACTCGCGAACGCGCAAACGCAACCCGTCGTGTCTCACGGCGCTCAGCCAGTCGTCTCGCCTGATGGTTCCCATATCGCCTTCCTCTCGAATCGGACCGGCGCCGACGAACTGTTCGTCATCTCCACCGACGGCACCGGCGAAACGCAACTCACATTTACTTCCGACGAGGTCGGCAATCCCGCATGGACCGCAGACGGTAAACAAATTCTCTTTGCGATCTTCGCTAAAGAAATCAGCCATCTCTACTCCATCGATCCGGACGGAAAGAATCTTCGCGATATCGCCAGCGTTCTCGGCCGCACTCCTACTCTTTCCCCCAACGGAAAAAAGCTCCTCTACATGTCTGGTACCTGGACGGCTACGCGGCTGATGTTGTCCCAGCTCAGCGGTTCGAATGCCCGTCAAATCAACGACGGTTCCTCCGTCGCCTGGAACAATCACTGGTCGCCCGACGGCAAACGCATCGCCTTTACCAGCCGCAACGGTCCAGACGGCGAACTCGCCATCTTCGTCATGAACGCCGATGGCACCCACCGGCGCCAGCTCAGTCACTTCGCGCCCGGCTCCGGCAATGCCCAGTGGCCCGTCTGGTCGCCCGACGGACGCCAGCTCGCCATTCAGGTCAACGGCCCGCAAAAAAACGACGCCCACATCTGGATTCTCGACGCCGCCACCGGCGACGCCCGCAAACTCGCCGCGCCCGCCCCGGAAACCGCTCGCGATGGTGGCCAGCCCTATCTCGACGAAACTCCCGCCTGGTTTCCCGATGGCCATCGCATCGCCTTCCAATCCAACCGCACCGGCCGTATGGAAGTCTGGGTCATGAACGCCGATGGCTCGTCCCCACATCAGATCACCAAGTAATTTGAGGTTGAAGCGCGTGCGATTTTCTGTAGCGGCGACAGCATCGCTGCGCCCTCTTTCTTCGCGGGTGGGTCCCCATACGCCGTCGTAGCGTTGCCTGTGGTGAGCGGCGTCGAACCATGGGCTTTTGACTTTGCTTTTGCCTTGCCCGAAGCCCGCTGCAGCAGCGTTTTCGAAGGAGGACGCCCACGTGGGAAAAAGCGCGATGTCCTCTGGACCACGTAGCCCGCTCTCCCCCACTTTCCTTCCACTTCCAATCCACAGAGGCGGAGCCCATAGCCAAATTGACGTCTTCAACGGAGTAACCTAACATTCGTCATATTTACTCCCCTTGTCATAACCAAAGGGACCTAGGAGAGCAGCGACCGTGACCGACAACCCTCAGCCTACCCCTGTGAATGCGGAACTCATGGACGTGACAAGAATCTGCTCAACTTTTCCACGGCCATCTGGCATCCAAATACGGCGAGACAATCTCCACCACACGCTTGAGACGATTCTAGACAGCGACATTCACGTACTCACTGTCGAAGGGACTGAGGGAATTGGCAAGACCACTCTCTTGGCACAATTTGCCCAACGTCACCTCAACAGGTGCGTTTCCATGTTTGTTAGACCCACCAGTCGTTTTGCGTACGATCCTACGATCTTGCGGGCAGACCTGTGCAACCAGATAAATTGGATCCTCTTCTCAGAGGAAATATCTGCGTCCAGCGCAAGCGACCCATCGCTTTACGGACAGCTGGTCATGGAACTGCAACGCCGAGCTCGCAAGCCGGGGCAACGTTTCTTCTTCATCGTCGACGGCCTCGAAGCCCTGCCAAGAGACGTCACGGACCTCGAGAATCTCATTGAACTATTACCCTTGGGATTGCCTCAGTTTAGATTTCTGTTCTCCGGAAACTCCGACGAGTTAGGCAAACTCACGAATCGAAGAATCATTTTCAAGAGTGTCCCGATTCCCGGGTTCACTCTTGACGAAACGACTCGCTTCTTTTCAGACTTCGACTTTCCCCCTGAACTCACGTCCGAAATCTTCAAGGTCTGCAAGGGAGTCCCATCTCACCTCGCTGCCATAAAACGAATAGTTCATTCTGGGGTTTCCGCAGACTCCTTGATCGAGAAACTACCCGACACAATGTTCGCCTTCTTCGAGATTGAATGGAAGATCGTCGATGAAGGAAACGAACTGCAAATTGGAGTCTTGACGCTACTTGCTCATGACCGGAGAAAGCTAACTATAAGTGACATCGCGACAGTTTTCGAAGTCCACACTGACAAGGTCGTGGAAGTTCTTAAGCCGCTCGGGTTTATAGCATTCCCGGCAGACAAAGACAGTGAAGTGGCGTTCGTTTCAGAAGCGTTCAGAAACTTCGCAGCCACACGTTTACGCGGATACCGCGATCAGATGAGATCCAGGGTAATCCAAAGCTTACTAAAGGAACCAACCAGTGAGGATGCTCTGACTTATCTCCCGAACTTTCTGGAAGAATCTGGAAAGCTCAATGACCTCTTAGAATTTCTGTCCCCAGATTATTTCGCCTCGATGATCGAAGCAAGCCACTCTCTCGCTCCCGTTCAGCAGAAGGCAGACCTAGGCGTAAGGGCTGCGATTCGACTTGATAGGGATGACGATCTGCTTCGGTTTGGACTACAAGAAGCTGTCATCACACAACTCGACGGATGCCAAATATCCAGCTCCGAGGTTAAAGCAAGAATGGCATTGGACGATTACGGGGAATCTCTCGCTCTGGCACAAACCGTCGTTCTAAAACAAGACCGACTGAGGCTTCTGGCTCTTATAGCCCGACTTCAAAAGGAGAAAGGACTAACACCAGAGCCAGAACTTATGGAACAGGTTTACAAGCTTTACCAAGAAACAGATCCATCGGCGCTGGGCGAGAATCTCGTGGAATTGGCAACGGACCTCATGTACTCCCGACCAGATCTTGCAATCCAGCTCATCGAGAGGGCCCCTTCGTCAATTCGCGAAGGAGGATCAGCTGACTGGGCCCTCGTTCGACTCTCTGTAGAATTTGCTGCACAGACGAGAGAACCTAGCTCTACCTGCTCTCCGGCGGAAGAGATCCGCTCGCGGATAAAGGATCCCGCCGCACTTAAATTTTCGACCGCGATCTCATTCGTGGTCGGTAACTACAGCGCATCTGAGGTGCTCAGGCAGATCGAAAAACTAGAGAGTCGTGCTGACCAACTATTTCTTCTTCAAGAGTGGACAGAGAATACGCGGCAACCGGAAACCGCGGGAGACATTATAGAACATGCCCTGCGATTAGCGATCCGAAGCACAGAATACACTCCACTCGCGACTCACCTGTGTCAGCTAGCGACGCCACTACCATTCCTCGCCAACGTAGATCAACGAAGGTCGCTGATTGGAACATTTGATACACAAAAAGCAACGGTCGAGAAGTTGGGCCCAACTGAGGACTATGTCAGACTTCAACTTCTTCTGACGCAAGCAGAAGCACTTCACGACAGAGAATCAGCCACGAACCGCCTTCTGGAAATTTACTACTATATATGCGACATCCGGGAACTAGAAACGAGGACCTGCTGCAGAGCAAGGCTAGTAGCCTCGCTCGATGACATAGACCCAGAACATGCTTTGGCAGATACCAAGGAAGTTGCTGAGACAACTGAACGCGACTTAAGAACATCCATTGAACAACTGCTTTCAACCACGGCTGACCACTATCTTGTAACACGGAACATACTCAAGGCGCTCGCTAGAAACAGAGGCGACCTAGCTGTACAGGTCGCAGGCTCCCTAAATACTGAGCCTAGAAGAGATTCTGCATTGCTAGACACGCTCGATCAAATTCTACAACAACGCGCACTAAAGATTCCGTTCGCTCTGTTGGAACAAAGCCTGAACAAATTTGCGCAACCAGACCAGCGCGATCAAGCAATCGAACATGTTTTACGGCGAGTAGCTCGCTATAAAGAGGAGACGATAGTCAAGCTAATTGATCACGTCGTGCCATTTATCCAGAGGACTGCCAACATCGAAGATCTCGGGCAAAGATACCGAGCGATCTGCAGCGGGCTAATAATACTACTGCAATCAAACGCAACTAAGTATTCCAGCTTGAAGTCCAAACTAGAGATTGACCTGAATCGGACATGGGAGAGCATGGAACTTGGCAGTGAAAAAGTGGAGGCAGGATTTTCCATCGCTAGTTCTCTCGCAACGCACCTAAGAGATCGTGCGGCGCAATATTTGAATCTAGCGGATACGCTGCGCCGAACAGCTGCAGTCAACTACAATGATGCAAGTTGCTTTAACTGTATCCGACTTGCGATAAGAGCTTATGCTGGACTACTCCCCAAAAAGTTCGATACCGAACAGGATTTAGAGAAATTAGAAACTCAAATTGAACGGGTCTTACCAGATCACTCCCGGCTACGACTGTGGACAGATCTAGCCCTAAGGTGCATCCAACATGGTCGGGTAACTGACGGAAAAAGGTTAGTGGTTGAAAGGATCAGACCGAACCTCGACTCAATCAGCAAGCGTTGTGAGGCAGAATGGAAAGTAGGTGTGGTGCTGTAGTGCACCCCGCTAAAACTGGACACCTCATCTAG
>JBGPDI010000136.1:0-13581 GCA_041482215.1 Candidatus Acidiferrum sp.
GATCGGCAGTCCGTGGCAGTCCCAGCCGGGCACGTAGGGAGCGTAATGCCCAGCCATACTCTTGGTCCTGACTACCAAATCCTTGAGAATCTTGTTGAGGCCGGTGCCGAGATGAATTTCACCCGTGGGGTATGGCGGACCGTCATGCAAGACAAAGAGCGGCTTGCCTTTGCGAGCTTCGAGGATGCGTTCGTAAATGTTCCCTGCGTGCCAGGCTTCCAGTTGCTTGGGCTCATTCACCGGCAGACCGGCCTTCATCGGGAAATCGGTCTTCGGCAAGTTCAGTGTTTTCTTCAATTCAAGTGGTTCGGCCATAGATTTACGCGCTTGGATAGCCCCTTTTTAGAACTCGTTATAGCTTGTCATAACTTGCCAGTACGCCGCCCTGGTCCATACCCGTACTAACGGTACGATGGTTCAGCTGTACGGCGGGGAAACATCGGAAAGCAGTGTAAGGACGTATGTTACAATAGTTGACAGTCGGTGTCAGCCTGTGGGGCCGCGCAACCTTTCCCGGCCAGCGCGAATCTTATCGGCTAGGTATACCGAACGCAGGGTATCTGCGTCTAATTTGAATGAGGTAACCGGTGCCGGGCAAATTTATCAATCTTCTGTCGCCTGAAATCACAAAGGCCAATTTGTCCCCGAAGGCCCCGGAGCCCCCGGTTGCTGTGCCTTCCTCTGCAGTACCAAAATTCGACCCGCCCGACATTCTGATTCCTGATAATTTTTGGTCAAACCTGAGGCAGTTTTTTATCGAGCGGCCGATCAAGGTGCGCGAGCGCGCGGATGCCCCGTTCACCAAGACATCTTTTGGTACGGGAGTCGGCGACAACCTCAAGGATTTTTTCAGCTCAAGCCCGACGCCCAAGGGGCCTGTCAATAGCAAGCTTGCCGTAGCTTGGGGTTCGAATTTCGGCGGGTTCGGAACACGCATCAAGGAACTCTTCTCGCCTACGAAAATGGCGCCGCTGCCGTTTGCAGTGAAGCCTATCAAGGTGAAAGAGATTTGGTCGAAGGATGAAAACTTCGGCTGGAGCCAGGTGATTGCGGTTGGGCTGCACATCGCGGTGATCGGGCTTCTGGTGATTCCGATATTCACGAACATGATGCCTGCTTCCACGGAAGCGAAGAACAAGCAAATCAACGTAATGCCCCTCGATATTTCGCCGTACGTTTCGAAATTGCCTGCCGGCAATGACAAAGCTGGCGGCGGTGGCGGCGGAAATAACCATACGCTGACGCCAACTTCGAAGGGCAAGCTGCCCAAGTTTGCATGGACGCAATTCACTCCGCCTCAGGCAAAGATTGAGAATCTGGATCCGAAGCTCGCGATGGACCCATCGCTACTCGGCCCGCCGGACTTGAAAGTGCCGAGTCCGAATATGGCGAACTTTGGCGATCCGCTGGCGAATAGCGTGACGGATTCGCTCGGAAACGGAAATGGCACCGGAATCGGCAGCGGCTCAGGCGGGGGCCTTGGCCCCGGTGAAGGTGGCGGCACGGGCGGCGGCGCGTTTCGCGCTGGTGTAAATGGCGTGGGCTCACCTATCTGTATCTATTGCCCGCAGCCGGAGTATTCGGACGAGGCACGCAAAGCAAAGTATCAGGGAACTGTTTTGCTTGATGTGACGGTTACGGCCGATGGCCGCGTGATCAACCCGGTTGTGATTAAGGGTCCTGGCCTGGGCTTGGAAGAAAAGGCTCTCGCGCAAGTGAAGAATTGGAAGATGCGCGCGGCGATTGGGCCGAGCGGCAAAGCGGTGAATTGCCGCGTACAGATTGAAGTTACGTTCCACCTTTACTAAATTCATCTCGTCTTGAGGCCGCGGCGTTTTTCGTCGCGGCATTTTTTTTGCGTTCACATACCCAAGGTTCTTGCAATCCAGCAAATTCCGAACCAACGCAACTTGAGCGGGCAACCAATCTGCGGGGCTGAGCTTCTCATCACGCGTTCGTTGCTTGCCTCGTCGAGGAGTCTGGCCAAAATTGAGGTGGGCGCGGAGGCCTGGCCATGCGCGATTCGCTGTCGCGTTCCTTCGGTGGTGTGCAAGATTCGCGTGATTCCTGGATGCAACGTGTGCGGGATAACTTTCGGCAGTTGCTGACGCCCGTGCGGATTATTCCTTCTTCCGCCAACGGCGCGCCGCTGCATCTGCTTACAATCAGGCGCACAGCAAACGCGAGTCGCGCGCGAATGGTCTCACTGCTGACACACGCGGCGATGATCGCGGGAATTCTCCTATTGAATTCTTCCTCGCACCTGGACAAGTTCACAAAATCTGGGCACGAGACTGTCTCCCACGGGCCGCTAACTTTTTCTCCTCCGCCAGAAGATAATCAGTTTGGGAAGCCTGCTTTGGGAAAAAAGGGTGGCGGTGGAGAAGAAGATCCGAGACCAGCGCGCCATGGATCTTTCGCCCCGGCTTCCTCGATGCCTCTCGTTCCTCCTCGCCGAGTTACCGATGCGGAAGCCGTGTTGCTCGTTCCGGCATCGGTCTTTGATCCTCGCGCACCTCAGTTCCCGGCGGTGGTCACCGATCTGGGGATTCCACGGATGAAGAACGATTCGGACTCCGCTGGGCCTGGTAAGAATCATGGCTTCGGCACTGGCCTCGATGGCGGCATGGGAGACGATAAAGGGCCAAATGCCGGCGAAGGCGAGTCGTACGTTGGCCCATACGCGAATATCGTTTCACTACCGCGGTGCGCGTATTGCCCGGATCCGCAATACACGGATGAGGCTCGCGAGGCCAAAGTGCAAGGAACGGTGATGCTGCAAGTGCTCGTGAGTGCGGACGGGCGTGCTTTGCAGATACGACTCGTGAGGGGAATCGGGTTGGGGCTTGATGAACGAGCGGTTCAAGCGATTCGCGGCTGGAAGTTTGTGCCCGCGCATGATGGGACGCGCCGGGCCGTTCCGGCTTGGGTAACAGTGGAAGCCATTTACCGTCTCTTCTAGACGTGCTCGCGGCAAGGGAGTAGCATTTTCCATCGTGGGCTACAATTTCGCCTCGCCGATTGCGAAACTCGCCTGCTCTTCCTTTCCTCGCTTTCGCGCCAATCTGCTACGATTCCCGCATGAGAAATAAAGCCCTTTTCAGCTTTGCCGTGGTGCTGTGCACTCTCCTCCTTGTAGGTGAGGCGCGGGCGCAGACGGAGCACGGAGTGCTCGAATTCGTGGCGCGGATTACGCCGACGGCGGCGCGACCTGAGCCGGTGCGGCAATTCACTTTTTACCTGCTGACCAAGAGCTATGGGCAAATCGTGAAAGAAGTGGAAGAGAAAGATCCGGTGCCGCCGCGCGATGAATTTATTGACGGGCTGAAGATTTCGCCGGAGCTGCGCACCTGGCTGAAAGCTCACACCATAATGGACCTCACGCAACCGGACCTCGACAAGCTGCTAACGCCGGATGACATCATCAACGTGCAGGAATTTCTGCTGGCCTACCAGCGTTCGAACAGCGGCGGAGTGACCAAGGATTTGCCAAAACCGAAGTACACGGACACCATGAAAGTGGACCACCCGGACAAATACGACAAGCTAAAGCAGGACTATTTGACAGCGCTGAAGAAATTTATTCGCGCGCATCCCGAGACACTCAACGGAGTCGAACTGGAGCTTGACGCGGTGAATCCGCAGCGCAAGTGGACGGCGGTCCAGACCGAACGGCGCAAGCGCGTGCAGCACGTCGCGCCGGACATCGCACAGCTGAAGTTCCTGGTGGTCAAGACGGACACCGATCTTGAAGGACGCGCCGCGCTTTCGGGAATTCTTCCCGGCGAGTACTGGATTAGCACGCTGAATCTGGACGCCGACGCCGGGGATATGCGTGTGCGCTGGGATGTTCCTGTAAAAATTGAGCCGGGAAAAACCACGCGCATCGAACTGTCTAATTTGAATTCTATCGACGCACACGGCACCACCCCTTAGCGCGTTCGAGCGCCTCCCATGGGAACGACGTTCCACTGGATTGCTTTTAGCCTGCTCATCGTACTCGCGCTTCTGCTGGACCTGCGCGTATTCCACCGCCGGCCGCACAAAATCGAGATTCGCGAGGCGGCCATTGCCAGTGCCGGATGGATAGCAGTGTCAGTGTTGTTCGGCTTCGCGGTGCTTTATTTTTATGGCAACCAGCCGGCGCTGGAGTTTTTCACCGGCTACCTGATCGAAAAAGCGCTCAGCGTTGACAATCTGTTTCTCTTCCTGGTGATTTTTCGCGCCTTTGCGGTGGATGAGCGGCTGCAGCATCGCCTGCTGGAATGGGGCGTGGTGGGCGCGCTAGTGATGAGAGGCGTGATGATCGCGCTGGGAGCGGCGCTGATCGAACACTTTTCCTGGATCATGTATGTGCTGGGGGCGTTCCTCGTTTACGCCGGCGTACGAATGTTTTTTCATCGCGAAGAAGTTCATCCAGAAGAAAACAAAATCTTTCGATTCGCAAGCCGGCATCTTCGCGTCAGCCATGAGTATCAGGGCGAACATTTTTTTGTACGCAAGGGGGGCAAGCTGTTTGCGACGCCGCTTTTTCTTGTACTGCTGGTGGTGGAAATCACGGACGTAACGCTGGCAGTGGATTCCATCCCCGCGGTGTTTGGGATTACAGAGAACGCTTTCATTGTGTACACCTCGAACGTGCTGGCGATTCTGGGGCTGCGAGCGCTGTATTTTCTGCTAGCAGGCGTTATCGATCGTTTGCGATTTCTGGATGAGGGATTGGCGATCGTACTGGTTTTTATTGGCGGAAAAATGATCGGCGAGAAATGGCTGCACATTCCGGTGGTTGTGTCGCTGGGTGTGGTCGGAGGCGTGCTGCTTATCGCCCTGCTGGCTTCGCTGCTGATTCCGCCCAAGAAAAAAACGTGAAGTTCATTCTTGTTCGAACATCAGCTCATCCACGTAACACCACATCCAACTCTCCCCAGGCTGTTGCGATCTGACAATCGGGTGTTTTGTGGCATGAAAGTGTTTTGTGGCGTGTTTGTTTTTGGAAGAGTCGCAGCATCCGACGTGGCCACAACTCAAGCATAGGCGCAAGTGCACCCAGCTGTCGCCCATCTTCAGACATTCTTCGCAACCCTTGGTCTTGGGCTTTACGTTCTTAATTTGATCGAGATGAGTACAATCATCGGCCATGGCTTTTCCTCAGCTTGGCATTGTCGCCTGGACTGCAGCTTGTATGGGGATGCGCACCTGAAAGCGCGTATCGCCAGGAACTGACGTCACACTTATCTGTCCGCGGACATTTTTGATAATGCGGCTAACGACGTCCAGGCCAAGCCCGGTGCCCTCGCCAACACCTTTTGTTGTGAAGAAAGGATCGAATATCCGCGATTTAACTTCCGGTGGAATGCCCGGTCCGTTATCGGCAATTTCCACCAGAATGAAATCGTTTTCGCGCGCGATTCGAACGCCGAGTTTCCCACTCCCCTTCATGGCATCGGCCGCGTTGTCAATCAAGTTGGTCCAGACCTGATTCAGTTCGCTCCCGCTGGCCATCACCTTCGGAAGGCCGGGAGCGTAATCGCGAGTAACGGTGATTCCACGCTTCAGCTTGTGATGCATGATTGTGAGCGTGTTTTCGATACTGTGCTCGATGTCCACTTCCTGCATGGAGCCTTGATCCATGTAGGAATATTCCTTGATGGCACGGATAAGATCGGAGATCCGTGTGGAGCTGTGGTCAAGTTCTTCCGCGATGCGATCCATTTCAAGCAACGTTGCAAAGCGACTGAGTTCGGAGCCGACGGACGCGCCGGCGGCCTCGGCGAAATGCGCCAGATGACCATCGGCGACATTGGCATCGGCGAGGTGCGGAGCGAGCTTCCACGCTTCGGGAACGTTGTGGGATTCGAGCCAGGATTGGATGGCCTCCTCCCGCTCCACGCGCGCGAATTCGTCCTTGAATTGAGCGGGCGTTAGCGACGAACGGATTTCCTCTTCTGTTTGTGCGAGCTTCCCGCAGTCTTCGGGACCGATCGTTGTGCTGCGGGCGGCAGCGCGAAGACGTGCGAGACAATCACGCAGGGCCGCCGCAGATCGGCGAGCGGCGGCGGACGGATTGTTCAGTTCGTGAGCAAGTCCCGCGGAGAGCTTGCCAAGCGAGGCGAGTTTCTCACGCTGCTGCTCCGCTCGAGTGACCTCGCGAATGCGATCCGCCAGCAGTCCGACCAATCGGCGAGTGAGTTCCGGCATTCTGTGAAACAGCTCGGGAAAATTGGAGGCCGGAAACTGCAGGCAATGAATAGGCAAAACAGCGCGGCCTGTGACAGTCAAAATCTTCAGTCGGGAGAATGGCAGCAGACCAGTAACTTCTCCTCCGCGCACAGTAAAAACAGGCCCGTTGGGGTCACCTTGCTCGCTGCGGGCGCGCATTTCCCCTTCGAGCATGACGAGCATGCTGTCAGCGGGCTCGCCTTCGCGCATGACAATGCCGCCGACTTCTATGCGGTGTTCTTTGCATTGAGCGACAAACCAGAGTAAATCGTCCTGCGGTAGGTCTGCGAAGACCTGTATTGCGCGCACCTTTGCGACGAGTTCTTCGGCTGGAGACTGCGCGGACATTTCGGTCATGCGCGTTTTGCTCTCTGTGCGGAGTGCGTCATTGGACCTTCGCCAAATACTGGTGCATGAACTGCACGACGACTGCGCCTTCGCCGACACCGGAAGCAACACGCTTGACGGAACCGTGGCGCACATCACCGACGACAAAAATACCGGGAACATTGGTTTCGAGCAATCCGGGATCGCGATCGAGGGTCCACGACGCAGGTCGCTTTCCGCCTTGGAGGAGATCCGGGCCGGAAAGAACGAATCCGCGCTCGTCGCGTTCGACGACACTGCCGAGCCAATCCGTACGTGGCTGCGCGCCGATAAATATGAAAAGACTGGAGGCAGGGAGCTTCTTTCTTTCCCCCGAGGGAGAACATTCCACGGTAATTCCCGTGAGCCGCGTTTCTCCTTCTACCTCGACCACGCTCGCGCGCGTCCACAACTCGATATTCGGCGTTTTCTCGATTTGCTCGATCAAGTAGTGCGACATCGTGGCAGCCAGCGAGACGCCGCGTATCAGCATTACAACCTTCTCCGCAAATTTTGAGAAGTGCATGGCGGCCTGCCCTGCGGAGTTCGCGCCGCCGATGATATAAACAGTTTCACCCTTGCAGGCCAAAGCTTCGGAGGTTCCGCCGCCGTAATAAACTCCGGCGCCCTGCAAATGCTCGATGCCAGGAACGTCCAAGGTTCTCCACTGAACTCCCATGGCCAAAAGCAACGCATGGCAGGAAATCTCTGAACCGTCCGCAAGCTTCAAATAGCGGTATGGGCCTTCGGCGCGCAGACTGACTGCCTCCTGCGGCGCGATGATTTCAACGCCGAAACGCCGTGCCTGGGCGACGGCGCGCCGCGCCAGGTCATTTCCGCTCAGGCCGGAAGGAAAGCCGAGATAGTTCTCAATCCGTGAACTCATGCCCGCTTGTCCGCCAGGCGCTTCACGTTCGATGATCACCGTTCGCAGACCCTCGCTCGCACCGTACACAGCCGCAGCTAGCCCTGCAGGACCACCGCCGACAATGGCAAGATCGTAAAAATTGGTTTGCGCGTGCATGCGCAGGCCAATTTTGTCCGCAACGGCAGGCAGCGGCGGCTCCGGCAGACGCGTGCCATCTGGAAAAAGAATCAAGGGAAGTTTTTCTGCCTCGGGCCCTAGTGAGCTAATTAGTCCCCGCACTTCAGCATCGGCCTGAGCCAACTCCACATCGATCCATTGATAGGGCACCTGATTTCGCGCGAGGAATTCGCGCAACTCGTAAGAACGATTCGACCAGCGCGTGCCAAGGACGCGAATGCCCTCATAAGGTGGACGAAATGTTGAAGTCCAATCTTGCAGCAGATCGTCGAGCGCGGGGTAAAGCTTTTCTTCGGGCGGATCCCACGGCTTCATCAGGTAATAGTGGACGCGGGCTTCGTTGATGGCATCAATGGCGGCGTTAGTGTCGGCGTAAGCAGTGAGCAAGGCACGCTTGGCAAGCGGATGCATCTCCATGGCTTCGGTCAGAAAATTCACGCCATCCATTTGGGGCATGCGCTGGTCCGCAAGAAGCAGCGCCACGGGATTATTGCGTGTTTTCAATTCGCGCAGCGTGGCGAGCCCGGCGCTGCCGGAATTCGCGCGCATAATGCGGTAACGATCCGCGTAACGGCTGCGCAGATCCCGTTCGATGGCCCTCAGGACCTCTGGATCATCGTCCACTGTTAGCAAAACTGGCTTGGGCATATCCCTCAGATGCGGCGCGTGTGAAATCGTTGCGTCTTAGGACTACAGCTGCGCGGCTTCAACTTCAATTCGTGCCTTCATCAAGCTACAATTCCTTGCGCTCTCATGTCCAGCCCTCTTGCTCAATCTATCGCCGCCCTCTCCTCTTCGGAGGAATCCAAAAAACGCGCGGCCGCGGCTGAAATCTACCGCACGGGCCGGGCCACCGCGGGATCGGCCATTGCGGAATGGTGGACCAATAGCGAGCTCACACCACTTTTGTTTGGACCGAATCCCGTCATCACCGTCGGACTCGCGGTACCACGCGACACTTTTAGCCGTATTCGAATCGCGAATGGGACGCCTCGACTCGCGGAGGTGCCCGCGGATCTTGATGCGGAAGAATTCGAATTGCATTTCGCGGATGGAGTTGAGCTGGATATCCTTACGGCGCGGGAGCCAGGCGGCTCCGGGGCTCTCGCAAAATACCTTGCCAAGTTCGGCGAAGGCGTGCAGCAGGTGGAATATCGTTGCACGAATGTGGACCGCGCCGCCGAAATACTGAAGGACAGATTCGGAATTGATTCTGTTTATCCTGCGACGCGGAATGGCGCGGACGGCACGCGAGTCAATTTTTTCCTGGTCAAGTCTCCGGACGGTGGGAAGGTGCTCGTCGAATTGTACGAATTGCCTTCTCGCGGATAAACGATCCTCAATTATTTTCCCTCCTTGATTTGCTTCCAAGCTCGCAAGACTTCGGCGACGGTCCACGCCTGCGCAATGCAGCCGCGCGGCGTAAAAGGGGCATCGCCGTCGAAAATCTCGCTAAGGGTGCCGAGACCACTCGCATAAATCTGGCGGCCCAGCGGCTCGAGAAAACATAGTGCAGCTTCGTGATTTTTGTAGACGCGATAATGCGCGAGAGCAAATGGACCGAGCAGCCAACCCCAGACCGTGCCTTGGTGATAGGCGGCGTCGCGATCGCGGGGGCTGCCGCCGTAGTGGCCGGCATACCCAACTTCGCCCGGGGCGAGGCTCCGCAATCCGTGCGAAGTCAAAAGATGTCGCGCGGAAACATCAATAACTGCTTTTTGCTGTTCTGGGGTGAGCGGGCTTACCGGCAAGGACACGGCAAATACTTGGTTAGGCCGAAGTGCCGCATCATTCCCTATTCCCGGTGAATCGATGACGTCAAAACAACAATTGCGTTGCACGTTCCAGAACTTCTGGAAGCTTGCCTTGGCTTTCCCTGCGAGTTTTTCGTATGCATCGCCGGATTTCCCAAGCAATCGGGAGAATCCAATCATGGTTTCAAGCGCGTTGACCCACAGAGCGTTAATCTCCACCGGCTTTCCTATGCGGGGTGTGACGACCCAATCGCCAATTTTTGCATCCATCCACGTGAGTTGTACGCCCGGACCGCCGGCATAGATGAGTCCATCCGCCTGGTCCACATGGATGCTGTAGCGTGTGCCTGCGACGTGCGCATCAATGATGGTTGCGAGTATCGGAAAGAGTTTTTGCAGTGTCACGGAATCCTGGGTGGCATCAAAATATTGGCGGATGGCTTCGAAGTACCACAGCGCCGCATCCACTGTGTTGTATTCGGGCTTGCCTCCGGCGTCGGGAAAATTGTTGGGGAGCATCCCGCCGTCAACATAGCGGGAAAAAGCCAAAAGAATCTGTTTGGCAACAGCGGGGCGGCCAGTAGCGAGCGTCAGCCCCGGCAATGCAATCATGGTATCGCGGCCCCAGTCACCGAACCAGTGATAGCCAGCAATGATGCTGCGGCCGTCTGGCTCCTCCGGCAGTCTGCGCTTCACGATGAATTGATCGGCGGCAAGGATGAGCTGCCAAAGCCAGGAAGGCGCATTCTCCGCAAGAGCTTCGTTCTTGGCCTGCCAATCGGGGAACAGCTTTACAGTATGATTCGCAATTTCCGCTCGGGCGGTTTCGCCGTCGAGTGAGGCAGTTGCTTCCGTAGTCGCCACAAACGTGACACTGGAACCAAGCTCCAATCTTGCCCTGAACAGTGCGCCGAAGAGATGATCTTCGTGGTCCTCGAGACCGCGCTCGGTTTCTTCTCCAAAATAGCAGCCGAGATACCATTCGTGGCGTGGCTCGCATCCCGACGCGGAGCTTCTCAAATAGAAAGGAGTTGCGCCGTCGAACGCCACAACTTTCACGCCATGGTCGAGCGCTTCGATTTTCATCTGCCAGCCGTTTGCATGCGTTAAGGAATGGAAGTCCCGGTAATTCACGATCGCTTTCAATTCCATTTCCAACGTGCTGCTCGCCCGCACGAGCGCGTATTGAATGTAGGTGGTGTTTTCGCCCTGGCGCATCCAGACGCGTTTTTCCAGAAGCGCATCGGCTAGCGCGTAACTCCACACGGGCGTCGAGCCTTCCAGACGAAAACTCTCGAGCAGTAAAAACCCCTTGGGATCGATGGCCCCGCTAGCCCAACGATGGGTGGCCAGAGAGAAATCCTCTCCAGCGTAGTGAATTATTTCGTCAACGGAAGGCACGAGCTGAGTGCGGCCCACGGGCGGCTGGAGCGCGGCAATCAGCAAACCGTGATACCGCCGGGTTTGGCTTCCCGCTACGGTGCCGGAAGCGTATCCGCCAATGCCGTTGGTTACGAGCCATTCGCGAGACTCCGCCGAAGTGATGTCACCACAGATTTCGCGGCCAAACTGGACTTCCGCTTGTTCGGGCACGCGTGCTCCTAGTCACACAGAAATACATTCGACCCGGTAATCCAGTGCCGCTAATCGTGAATCACTTCTTGAGCGAAAGATTCAGCTATCCCCATAGACTGGGATGGCTGCGCCTTGAATAACTCTGGCGTCTTCGCTGCACAGGAACAGGATAACGCGCGCAATGTCCTCTGGCTTCGGCCACTTGGCAAAATCTGCATTTGGCATAGCTTTGCGATTTGCTGGTGTATCGATGATGCTGGGGAGAATCGAGTTGACGCGCACGCCAGTCCCCTTCAAATCGGCGGCTAAGGAGTCCAGCATGGCCACAGCCGCGGCTTTCGAAGCGGCGTAGGCGGCTGCTCCAGCTGCGTGATCGAATGCCGCTTTTGCAGCAATATTCACGATTGCTCCGCGACCCTGCTTCAACATGGCGCGCGCCGCAGCTCGGGACAGCGCATAACCGGAGCGCAAATTCAACGCCAACATCTGGTCGAAGACCTTGGACTCCATTTCCCAGAACTTCACGCCGCCTGCGTACCCGCCCACGGTATTCACAACAGCGTCCAGCCGGCCATGCTTGGCGAGAATTTTCTCGACGAGCTGGCGCACCGCGGCTTCATCGGTAACATCAACAGCCATTCCCTCGAGATTGGTGCCTTTGGTTTCCGCCGAACTCTTTACTGCGTCCAGCTCTGCCTGGATTCGAAAAGTGGCGATGACTTTGGCGCCCTCTTCGAGGAATGCCAGCGTCACAGCGCGCCCCAATCCACCCGTGCCACCAGCGACCAAAACTACTTTGCTCTCAAATCTCGCGCTCATTGGCTCACCCTTTCGAACGCTACGCTTCTCGGTTCAGCCATTTGGTCATCAAAAATCGATCATGATCTTGGTATCCCACTCGCCGGTAGAGTTCAAATGCGGGATCGTTTCCCCGGTCGACTTCGAGATGGACGGCGTTCACACCCATTTCCCGCGCCTTCTCTTCGAGGTAGGCGACGGCCTGGCGGCCAAATCCGCGGCGGCGATGAGCAGCATCAATATACAGCTCGTCAATAAACGCGTCATGGCCGCGAAACTCAAAGCTGAAACCGATGGTCAGCACGATGTAGCCGACCGAATTGTTTCCATCACAGAGCAGCCAGACTCGCCCGAATGCTGGGAGGGACAAGAAACGCCGAAAAGTAGCGCGAGCTCCAGGCTCGTCGAATTGAATCTTTCCCGGCTCTTGCTCGGCAAGAAGACGCATCATGCGAAAGAGTTCGGGCTCATCCTGGAGGACGGCCTCCCGGATCATCAGCTGCGGCACGTTATTCCCCGCTTTGTTCAATCAGTTTGGCAACCAGGCCGGTCCAGCCGGTTTGATGGCTGGCGCCGATCCCAGCACCATTATCGCCGTGGAAGTACTCATAGAAAAGGAGCAGGTCGCGCCAATGCGGGTCGGTCTGAAAAAGTTCAGTGCCGCCCGCGACCGGGCGGCGGCCATTCGAATCGCGCAAGAAAATGTGCGTCAAGCGCCGTGAAATTTCCGCGGCCACCTGCCACAAATCGGATTCCTTGGACGAGTGCGTGGGGCACTCGACTTTGAAATCTTCACCGTAGTAGTGGTGAAATTTTTGAAGCGATTCGACGAGAAGATAGTTCACCGGGAACCAGATGGGGCCGCGCCAATTCGAATTGCCTCCGAAGAGCCCGGTCGTGGACTCGGCCGGCTCGTAATCAACGCGATTGGTATTTCCGTTCGTGTGAAGTTCGTAGGGGTGGTCCTTGTGGTAACGCGAAAGAGCGCGCACGCCGTGAGGTGAAAGAAATTCCGTCTCGTCCAGCATACGATTCAGCACGCGCTTGAGCTGTTTGCGGCTCACTAGCGAAAGGAGCCGGCGCACGCCGCGCGCGGAACGTTGCGTCATTTCAATGTGCTCCGGCACGTCCGGATGATTGTCAATGAACCATTGCATGCGGCGCTTGAAGCCTGGGAGACGATCGACGATTTCCGGCTCGAGAGTTTCCACGGCAAATAACGGAATTAGGCCAACCATTGAACGGATCTTCAGGAAGTGTTCGTCGCCATTCGGGAGCTTCAATACGTCGTAAAAAAAACCGTCTGTGTCATCCCATAGCGACTGCCCGCCAGCGCCGAAATCGTTCATGGCGCGAGCAATGTAAACGAAATGCTCGAAGAACTTGCTGGCGACGTCTTCGTAAGCAGGATCTTCTTTCGCCAGTTCGAGAGCGATCGCGAGCATATTCAGGCAATACATCCCCATCCAACTGGTGCCGTCGGATTGCTCGAGGTGGCCTCCTGTAGGAAGTGGAGCGGAGCGATCAAAAACTCCGATGTTGTCGAGACCGAGGAATCCGCCTTGAAAAATATTCGCGCCATCGGGATCTTTGCGATTGACCCACCAGGTGAAATTCAAGAGCAGCTTATGAAAAACTTTTTCGAGGAAACCGCGATCCGCGACTCCGCGAACACGCCGCTCGATTTTGTAGACGCGCCACGCGGCCCAGGCATGCACAGGCGGATTCACATCGCCGAAGGCCCATTCGTAGGCAGGTAACTGCCCGTTAGGATGCATGTACCATTCGCGCAGAAGAAGAATGAGCTGATCCTTGGCGAAATCC
>JBGPDI010000137.1:0-13322 GCA_041482215.1 Candidatus Acidiferrum sp.
ACTTGCGATTTGAGTATCGTTCGGGAAAATACTCGGAAGGTGACTTCGAGGCGATGAAGACGGCCCTTGAGAATGAGGCGGCAATGGTGCTTGCGGAGATCGATCAGGTGACGGATGCGCAGGTGCGGCGGCCACGACCGACGCGTCCGGCTGACGGGAGCGCGCAATGATGTGGCGCTACTTCGCGCGATTGGTGCTGCTCGGCGCTTTGCTCGCAGTCCCTCTCGCGATGACACAAGCCGGGACAGTGCACGGCACGGTGAAGAATGGGACTACCGGCAAAGTAGCGGCAGGAGTGGAGCTGGCGCTGATCCAGCTGCAAGGTGGGATGCAGGAAGTGGCGCATTCGAAAAGCGATGGACAGGGGGAGTTCACGTTTGACCATCCCGGACTTGGCGCGCAGCCCATGCTGGTCCGCGCGATTTATCGGGGCATTAATTTCAACCATGCTGTTCCGCCGGGCAGCAGTAGCGTACAGGTGGATATTTACGAGCCTTCCAAGGACCCCAAGACGATTGATGTTCCATCGCGCGTAGTGATCTTTCAGCCGAATGGCTCGATGCTGACTGTCGGCGAGGAATACCAGATCGAGAACAAATCGCAGCCGCCGCAGGCGTACTTCCGCAGCGAAGGCAGCTTTGATTTCGCGTTGCCGGAAAAAGGGCGGCTCAATGAAGTGCTCGCCGCTGGCCCGGCGGGGATGCCGGTGAAGCAACTTCCGATCGACAAGAAAAATAACCGGTACTCGATTGCGTTTGCGTTTCGGCCGGGTCAAAACGCCGTAAGGTATTCCTACGAGCTGCCGTACGAGGGAAATGCGGCGACGGTGAAGATTTCAACCGTATATCCCGGGGGCCGGTTGTTGGTTGCTGCTCCGCCGAGCGTACACGTGAGCGGTGAGGGTCTGGCGTTGGGTGGGCAAGAGCAGGGAATGAACATTTACGAGCGCGATGATGTTCCGGCTGGCACACTCGTGGCCGTTAGCTTGTCTGGCACGGCGCCTCCGCCTGATGCGAATGCTGGCGCGGAGCAAGGTCAGCAGGGCCGCGACGCGCAGCAAGGCGGCGGTGAGGGCGGCGGGGTAAGTATCCAGCAGGTTCCAGGAAGGCTGGACGGACTGAAATGGTATTTGATTGGGGGATTTGTTGGTGTGTTTGCGCTGCTTGCGGTTTTGCTTGCGCGCAAGCCGGTTGTGGCCGTGGCTGGTCCTGCGGCAGAAGGGAAAGAAACTGCGCCGCAAGTGCAGAAAAAATCTATACCGAGCGCTCGTCCTGCAGCACCGGCACCGGGCGGGTCTGCCTCTCCCAGCAATGGGGCTGCTAGCCTCGCAGAAGTTGACTTGGCCATTGGCACGAGCCTGGATGCGCTGAAGGAGCGCTTATTTCGACTGGAGCTGCGACATCAGGCGGGCACGATATCTGAGACAGAATATGCGCAGGAACGCGCGCATGCCGAAAAGGTTTTGCGCGATCTTGTGCGAGGCTGAGCGTTGAAAAACAGGAGTGAGCCGTCTATTTCCGAGGCTGTCCGGTGACGCCAAAGGATTTTTCTCCTACAGGAATCCGTTTCGAAAATATTGACAAACGTTATGGCGGGCTTTACGCGCTACGTCGCGTTTCGCTGGAAATCGGAGTAGGAGAATGCGCCGTTTTGGCTGGGCGTAATGGCTCTGGCAAAACAACGCTGCTGCGAATTGCCGCGCGGCTGGTGCGGCCCTCTTCGGGAAGCATTACTTTTTCCGGCATGCAGAATAATGATGCTCCGACGGGCTTGCCAAAAATAGGATTCGTGGCACATGCGACGATGGTCTATGACGAGCTGACGGCGGAGGAGAATCTCTTGCTCTTTGCGCATTTGCTGGGGGTTGCCGAACCCGCCGCCCGCGCAGAGAAGTTGCTCGAAGAAGTTGGTCTCGCGGATCGCAAAGATTCACTGGTACGCACGTTTTCTCGAGGGATGCGCCAGCGGGTGGCTATTGCTAGGGCACTGTTGAACGAGCCAGCAGTTCTGCTACTTGACGAACCGGCGACGGGACTCGACCCGCAGGGCGTGAGTTGGCTTGCGGAGACCTTGCGGCGAATGCGAGATGGCGGACGCACGATAGTAATGAGCCTGCATGGGGAGTCGGAGATTTCCTCGCTCGCCACGCGGGCGGTACGGCTCGAAACGGGATCAGTCATGTCCGACACTAGATCAGGCGGAAGCCTTCATTCGATTTTGACGTTTGCGGGTACATGAGTGAGCCTGGTTTCCAACACTACGGCGCTGTTGGGGAAAGAACTTCGCACGGAGTTTCGCTCACGTGAACTGCTGACGACGACTGGTGTCTTCATCCTTGTAGTCGTTGTGCTATTCAGCTTCACGTTTGATCCGAGCTCGGCGGAATCCCGCCGGTTCGCCGCCAATCTGCTGTGGCTGGCGTTTCTGTTTGCAGCGTCGCTCATGTTGCAGCCCTGCTTCTTGCGCGAACAGAATAACGACACATTGAGTGCTTTGCGGCTTTCGGTGGATGACCCGTTTGCAATTTTTGCGGCGAAGCTTGCTGCGAACACACTATTCCTGCTCATCACGGAGCTAGTGATGCTGCCGGTGTTTGCGATTTTGTTCAACGTTCCGGTATTGCGGGTATTTGGTCAACTTGCAATGGTCCTGTTCCTGGGAAGCTTGGGAATTTCGATTGCAGGAACGGCGCTTTCGGCGATTTCTGCGCAAGCGCGTATGCGCGAACTTTTGTTGCCAGTCTTGCTGTTGCCCCTGCTGGCTCCGGTGCTGGTGGCGAGTACGGTAGTTACAATCGGATTGCTGGAGCCCACGCCTTTTGTGGAATGGAAAGGCATCGGATTTCTAGTGACTTTTGATGTGGTCTTTTTGACGGCGTTGTGGCTTTTCGGCGAATATCTTCTGGAGGAATGACGGCATGAAGAAAAACGCGGTGGGTGGCGTGATCGTTCTCCTCCTGCTTGGCGCCGCTGCTTATGGAGCGCTATATGTTGCGCCGACAGAGCGGACGATGGGCACAATCCAGCGGATTTTTTATCTGCACGTATCCAGCGCGTGGACGGGACTGACGGCATTTTTTATCTGCTTCGTTGCCAATTTGCTCTATGTGTGGCGCCGGCAGCCGCGTTGGGACTGGTTGGGGGTTTCCGCAGCGGAGGTCGGACTCGCGTTCACTACCGTTGTTTTAGTCACGGGCCCTATTTGGGCGCATCCGGTGTGGGGCATGTGGTGGACGTGGGATGCACGGCTGACTTCGACGTTCGTGTTATGGCTGCTGTACGTAGCGTACTTGGTTCTGCGTACGCTGGTTGAGGAACCGGATCGCCGGGCCTTAGTTAGTGCTTTGTTTGGAATATTTGCGTTTATTGACGTGCCGCTGGTCTTTGGCTCGATCCGCTGGTGGCGGACGCAGCATCCACAGCCGGTGGTGATGGGCGGGAATGGTTCGGGTCTGGACCCAACGATGTGGAGGGTGACGCTATTTTTCTGGCTGGCAATGCTGGCGCTGATGACTTTGCTGATGCGGGCGCGCTACGGCATGGAAGCGATGCGTGGGGATCTGGAAGTTGTGCGGCGAGAAGTGGAGGCGGCATGAAGAACCTGGACAGTGTGTTCGCGGCTTATCTGATTGGATGGGCGATTTTCTTTGTCTACTACCTGACAGTGGCGAGGCGCACGGCGGCATTGCGTGAGGATATTGAGCGGCTGAAGAATTCGATGAGCCGGGGCAAGTAGCTTGGCGGGGAAGAAGAAAGTCGGGATTGTGCTATTTCAGCTGGGCGGACCGGATTCGCTGGAGGCCGTCGAGCCATTCTTGCTCAATTTGTTTTTGGACCCCGACATTATTCCACTGGGGCCGTTTGGATTGCTGCGGCGGCCGATTGCGAAGCTGATTTCTTCGCGTCGGTCGGTGCCGGTTGCGGGACGTTACGCGGAGATTGGCGGGCGCTCGCCGATTGCGACGCTCACGGAACGGCAACGAGTGCGACTGGTGGCAGCAGTCTCGCCGTATATCGAGCCAGTGGCCGTTATCGCGATGCGCTACTGGCGGCCGATGACGTCCGAGGCTGTGGAATTACTGCGCAAGGCTAGCCCGTTGGATGAAATTGTTCTCTTGCCGCTTTATCCACATTATTCCTATGCAACGACATTGAGCAGTTTGAAGGAATGGCGGAGGGTTGCGGATCAGGCAGACTGGGGGAAGCCTGCACGGAAGCCGCCGGAACGCACGATCAATAATTTCCACAATCATCCGCTCTATATTCAGGCGCTGGTGCAACGGATTGGGTCGGTGTTGCGGCAATTTCCGGACAGTTCGCGGATTCATTTAGTGTTTAGTGCGCATGGATTGCCGATGAGCCTGGTCGAAAAGGGCGATCCTTATCCGAAACAGATCGAGGAGACGGTGCGGCTGGCGTGTGACCTAGGTGCAAAGCAATACCCCGGCTGGCCGAAGACCCCGGTGCTTTGTTACCAGAGCCGTGTGGGCCCGGCGAAGTGGCTACAGCCGCCGTTGACGGGGACGATTGAACGGCTTGGCCAGGAGGGAGTCAAAGAGATGCTTGTAGTGCCCATTTCGTTCGTTACCGAGCACATTGAGACGCTTCACGAAATTAATATTGAGGCCCGCGAGGAAGCGGAGAGACTGGGCATCGAAAGATTTCGAATGATGCCGGCGGTGGGAGATTCGCCACTGTTTATCGCCGCGCTGAAGGACCTTGTGCTGCGGGCCGTGGGAATTGAAGCAGAGTCAGCGGCAGAGCTGCTGGCATCCGCTGAATCAGGCCGCGCAATAACGTAAAGGTGAGGAGTCTACCTCCTAGAGTGTGGAACGAGGTGCGGCATTCGTGCGGGGTTTAAGTATCTCGCGGGCCCGTGGGGCATCATCTGCACTGACCTGCACTCGGAACCGCTCCAGGCCAAGCGTGGAGCTAATGCCACCCGCTGTACTGGCCTGGACTGCTGAGTAAATGCCAGCTGATATAAGGGCGGCCATGGCGGACTCCGCCTCAGCTTCGGTGCGGAATTCCGCGACGGTGATATCTTCACCGTGTTGCGCGATCTCCTCGCTGGCCGACTCGAGAAACTCGCGAGCCGCCCGCGCGTCTTCCTCGCGCACCAGAACTTTAAAGCCGAAACCACTCCAAGCTAAATGATCACGCATGCCGCCTGCGCGGTCAGATTGAATCATGGCGTCAATGCCAGCGGATTCAAGCACGCTCTTGGCAAGGTCCGCGTCAATTTGCATTGCAAAAGCCTTCACGGCAACAAGGTTACTGTGGGGCATAGCGCGAGTATACTCCCGATCCGATTTCGCCTGCAGTCTAGGCGCGATGGGGACGATGCTCCAGTCCAAAGGCGCGTTCTCGCAAAATTGTTCCCACTCAATGTATAATCCGCCGCTGGGACACGGGCCATGACTTCCACTCACAATCCGGTTGTGCACAGATTCGCAGTTTTCACAGTTTGCTGGACAGTTCTGCTATTTGTTGCTGGCGCGCTGGTAACTTCCAAAGATGCAGCCCTTTCCGTGACGGATTGGCCGACTTCCCATGGCAGTTTGGTTCCCCCGCTTTCATCGCTTCAAGGTGGCGATTTATTCGAGTTTTCGCACCGCGTTTTCGCGGGTGGCTTGGGAATCCTGACGCTTGTGCTCGCTCTGTTGCTTTGGGCAAAGGAAAAACGGCCGTGGTTACGTTGGCTTGGCGTGATTGCCGTGCTTGGCGTTGTCGTTCAAGCAATTCTCGGCGGCCAGGTGGTGATACGGCTGCTTCATTACTGGCTGCCCGTTATCCATGCGTGCTTTGCACAAATCGTTTTTGGCGTGGTGCTAAGTATCGCGGTGTTTACGAGCAAGTGGTGGGTTTCGGAACAGCCGCAACTTGAAGATCACGGAACACCTTCGATTCATTTTCTGGCGACGCTGAATGCCGCGGCTATATATTTTCAGGTGATTCTCGGCGCGGGTTTCCGCCACAAAGAAATTCCGATATGGCCACACATGGCTGGGGCATTGGTGGTGCTCGGAATGGTGATTTGGACGGCCGTCGCGTTGCGCAAACGGTTTGCGCCATCGCGGGAACTTTCGAAGGCGCGAATTCTGCTTCACGCCATTTTCGGCACACAGTTCTTGCTCGGCCTTGGGGCATATTGGTCGCGGCTGAGTACTGCTAACGCGCCGCAGCCAATGCCCGTGATGGTGACGTTGACCGTGATTCATACGGTCGTTGGCGCGATACTCTTCGCGTTTTCGGTGCTGGTCGTACTGATGTGCTATCGGTTGGTCCCACGTGGAAGGGAAGTCGCCGCTGCGGCACCGCGCCAGGTGACCATCGGATGAGCACGGTGAGAACCGCGGAACTGACGCTTTCGGCGCGCGCGAACGGCTATATCGCGCTGACTAAACCGGATGTTTCGTTCCTTGTGCTGATGACCACTGCAGCGGGCTACTACATGGGCGCGCGAGGCCCCATCGCATGGTTGCACATGATTCATGCGGTTTTCGGCACCATGTTGATTGCTGGCGGCACAGCGGCCTTGAATCATTACATTGAACGTGAGTCTGACCGGTATATGCGGCGGACGGCATCGCGGCCATTGCCAAGCGGCCTGCTGCAGCCGCGCGAAGCGCTCATTTTTGGGGTGCTACTTTCGATCGCCGGGGCCGTAGACCTTTATGTAGCCGCGGGTACGCTTGCTTCGGGGCTTGGTATAGCGACGAGTCTGAGCTATTTGCTGGCCTACACTCCGCTGAAAAAGCGCACGGTGTGGGCAACGTTTGTGGGTGCTTTTCCTGGGGCGATCCCGCCGATGATTGGGTGGGTAGCAGCGACGGGCTCGCTCGACCGCGGCGCGTGGCTGCTCTTCGGAATACTGTTTCTATGGCAATTTCCACATTTCCACGCGATCGCCTGGATGTACCGCGAGGATTACGCACGCGCGGGAATCTTGATGTTGCCGGTGGTGGACCGCGAAGGTGTGCGCACGTTCCGGCAAATCATTTTGTATGCGGTTGCGCTGGTGGGGGTGAGCCTGCTTCCGGCGATTCTTGGATTGGCAGGCATCGTATATTTCTTCGGGGCGTTAGTCACCAGCACCGCCTTGGTGCAAGTGTGCCTGTGGGCCGCCAGCAATAAGACGAACACTCGCGCAAAGTGGCTGATGCACGCGACGGTTCTGCATATTCCGATATTGCTGGGCTTGATGGTCTACGACAAGCTGCCGCGCTGATTACGCAACTTCGGGAAGGACGAATTCGCATTCATGTTTTCGCAAGCTGCTCTCAATGCCTCCCTGAATGGAGTTAGCGCGATTCTGCTGGCGGGAGGCTACGCGGCAATTCGAGCAGGGAAGCGCGACGTCCACAAGAAATTCATGGTCTCCGCGTTCTGTGTTTCTGTCGTCTTCCTGGTGTCCTACGTGATTTATCACATTCGGGTGGGGCACGTTGTTTTTCAGGGGCAAGGCTGGATCCGGCCAGTTTATTTCGGACTACTTCTTTCGCACACAGTGTTGGCGATTGTGATCGTGCCGTTGATATTGATTACGCTACGCAGGGCATGGATGGAGAAATACGATAAGCACCGATTGATCGCGCGATGGACGCTGCCACTTTGGATCTATGTTTCCGTGACGGGCGTGATCGTTTATTTTATGGTCTACCAGATTTACGTTGGCAAGAGTAACTGAGGTTCGGCGAATCCGCGGCGCGAAATCCCGTCAAAATTGAGGAGAATTATCCTGCCGGAAACCCGGAGGTACCAGCGCGCCCGTCTGGGAAGAGCGCACGGCTTGGCGCGTGCCGGACTTGGGGAAGACGATGTGCCAGAAGTCTATATTGGGATTGGCGAAGGCAATTCCGACAAAGCGCCGTTCGCGCTTTTCACGCAGGGAAGTGACGATGCAGTCCACGGACTTGGCTGTGTGTTCGTTGAAAACTTTTACGATCTGGCCAGGAATCAGCGGGGTATCCATCAGAACTAGAGCGCCGTTCGCGCTCACGATGTAGGTGGAAGCCTTCAAATCAATGGTTTCGCCTTCGGGCAGGCGGCACCGCACCGTGAGCGGAATCTGGAGGGAGAGACGGGTGGTGCGTCGGCGCTCGGGATATCTCGTGCGCTGCATAAGGTGGCCTTGGGGGGGACTATCGTGTCTCAAGGCCTGCATATTTGCACGAAAAGTATTGAAAAACAAGCACTTTTAAGAGTTGGAACTGCTAGTACTTTTGCGTTTTGAGACGCGGATTACTTTTCGTGGAGCGCCGTGATCACGGCTTCCGCAAATTCGTCGGTGCCAGCTTTGCCGCCAACGTCGCGGGTGGTATGTTTTGCCTCGCGATAGACCCTTTCTAGGGCAGCCTGGATGCGTTCCACGGTAGTGCGCTCGCCGAGGTGGTCGAGCATGAGAACGCTGCTCATCAGAAGAGCTGTCGGGTTGGCAAGGCCTTTGCCAGCGATGTCCGGAGCGGTGCCATGCACGGCTTCAAACATCGCGCATTCATCGCCGATATTGGCGCTCGGAACCACGCCCAGGCCTCCGACGAGGCCGGCGGCCAGGTCGCTCATTACATCTCCATAGAGATTGGGTAGCAGGAGCATGTCAAATTGCAGGGGATCCATAACGATCTGCATGCAGGCGTTGTCAACGATAAGTTCCTTGTATTCGATTTGGGGGAATTGAGCGGCCACTGCACGGACAGACCTCAGGAATAGCCCGTCCGAGAGCTTCATGATGTTGGCTTTGTGGATGGCATGAATTTTCTTTCGGCCATGGCGCTTGGCATATTCGAATGCAAATTTTGCGATTCGCGTGGAAGCCTTTTCGGTGATAATTTTCAAGCTCTCGACCACGCCGGGAACGACTTCGTGCTCTAGGCCGGAATACAAGTCCTCTGTATTTTCGCGCACAAGGATCAGGTCCACATTTTCGAAGTGCGATTTGACGCCGGGCACGTTTTTTACGGGCCGCAAATTGGCGTACAGCTCGAGAGTCTTGCGCAGCGCTACGTTGACGCTGGGCGCACCGCCCGCGACGGCCGTGGCCATGGGCCCCTTGAGCGCGACGCGGTTTTTGCGCACGGATTCTACTGCCAATTGATTGACGGAGGTTCCCTGATCGGCAGAATTGCCGGTACGTCCGCCGATTTCTTCCCAATCGATTTGCACGCCAGCAGCTTCCAGAACGCGGCGTGTTGCGGCAGCAACTTCGGGACCGATACCTTCGCCAGGAATGAGGGTAACTTTATGTCGGATCATCGCATCTATTGTAAGCGAACCATGGATTCATGGTGAAATGCGGAGTTGGCGACTGTTTCTGGACAGGAACATGGCGCTGCGCGGACATTGGCGAGTTCTGGTATAATGTAATTGTTGATAGCTTTGCGGGTTGCCCGCGAGCGGAGGCCAAGAGGATTTATGATCAATTTGACGCCCGTTGCGAGTACCAAGGTCAAGGAAATCATGAGCATGCAGACGCCGGTACCGGTCGCGCTACGCGTGGCGGTAGTCGGTGGGGGTTGCTCTGGTTTCCAATACCATATGGCATTTGAGAACCAGACAACCGATGCGGACCAGGTTTTCGAATTTGACGGTCTGAAGGTGGCGGTCGACCAGATGAGCTCCATGTATCTGGATGGAATTGAGATCGATTACATCGAAACGCTCGAAGGGGCGGGATTTAAGTTCAACAATCCCAACGTGAAGAGCACCTGCGGCTGCGGTAGTTCCTTCAGCGTGTAATTTGTAGCAGGGAGGCGCTCTGTGCGCTTTCAAGACTATTCTTCAGGCTCCTGAGCGGTATGTTCAGGAGCCTTTTTTATGCCTTCTAGCCAATCAGATTGGGATGCCAAGCACAGGCTTGCCGCGGAAGGGCCACCGTCGGAGCCGGCAAGCATTGTCCGCGAACTCTTGCCGTTACTGCCGATCGGCCCGGCTCTGGATATAGCCTGCGGCACAGGAAGACACACGGTGCTTCTTGCGGAGCGCGGCCAGCACGTTACGGCAATCGATTGGTCACACGTTGCTCTCGATGCGCTGGCCGTTCGCGCACGCGCGATGCACAAGCCGGTGCACAATGTAAAAAGCATTGGTGAGGCCGGGCAGAGTTCGCGGGCGGGTGTCGAGTTAGTCCACGGAGATTTGGAGCACGGGGAAATTCCGGAGGGGCACTACGACCTAATTTTGTGTATTCAGTATTTGCAGAGATCGTTGTTTCCAAAGATGGCCCGCGCGCTTCGACACGGTGGAGTTCTTCTGTTTGAAACTTTCACTCGCGCGCAACTGGAGTTTGCTTGGGGTCCACGAAATCCGGCTTACTTGCTGGAAACCGGAGAACTTCGCGAAGCGTTTCCAGAACTTTCTGTAGTGTTTTACCGGGAACTGCGCGCCGGGCAGGGAATTGCCAGCCTAGTCGCGAGGAAATAGGGCTAGGATGCGTGAAGGCAAAATGTCTTCCGAAAGGCGACATTGCAGTACGGCGATGTTTGCAATCTTCAATCGGCATCCGTATCCTAAAGTCCGGGCATGAAAATAGCGCTCGCGCAGTTCAATCCTACCGTTGGTGACTTCGCAGGGAATGCTGCTCGCATTTTGAGCTTGGCGGGACAAGCCAAGCAGCGAGGCGCGGACCTTGCCGTTTTTACTGAGCTTTGCCTTTGTGGCTATCCCCCGCAGGATCTTCTGGAACGTCCGACATTTCTAGACCGTAACATGGATGAATTGAAGGCGCTGGCAGGCAAGGTTTCGGTCCCGAGCCTTGTCGGCTACGCCGGCCGCGTAAAGAATGGCGCAGGAAAATCTGTAGCCAACAAAGCGGCGCTGCTATGCGGCGGACGCGTGGTATTTGAGCAGAGCAAGATGCTGCTGCCGACCTATGATGTTTTTGATGAGTCGCGGTATTTTCAGCCGGCTGACAAGCAAGTGGTTTACAGATTTCAGGACGAAAAACTCGGAATCACTATTTGCGAAGATGTGTGGAACGATCCGAATTTCTGGCCGACGCGTTTGTACGAGCGTGACCCTGTGGTGGAACTTAGCAAGCAGGGAACCAGCGTCTTGCTGAATATTTCCGCCTCTCCCTACACGATTGATAAGAGAAACCTGCGATTCGAGATGCTGCGCGCCATCGCCATGAAGCAGAAGTGCCCGGTCGTCTACGTCAATCAAGTAGGTGGGGACGACAATCTGATATTTGACGGCGCGAGCATGGCCATCGCCGCCGATGGACGCGTTGCAGCGCAAGCACTTGCGTTCCGGGAGGATCTAGTTCTCTTTGATACCGTCACGGGGCAGGGCGAGATTCACGAACAGCCATCGACCGAAATCGCTTATGCCTACGAGGCCTTGCTTACTGGAACGGCAGACTATGTTCGCAAATGCGGGTTCAAGAAGGTGCTCGTTGGCTTGAGCGGTGGCATTGACTCTGGCGTAGTTGCCTCAATTGCGGTGGACGCCCTGGGTGCTGAAAATGTTCTGGGAGTTTCAATGCCTGGGCCATTTTCGTCGGCGGGCAGCAAGACAGATGCGGCAACCCTAGCGAAGAATCTGGGCATCCAGATCATCACATTGCCGATTACGGATGTTTTTGAAGAATACAAACGGGCTCTGGCGCCGGCGTTCGGCGACCGCGCTGCGGATGTGACGGAAGAGAATATTCAGGCGCGCATTCGCGGAAATTATCTGATGGCGCTTTCGAATAAATTTGGATCAATGGTTCTCAGCACGGGAAATAAATCGGAACTCGCTGTGGGGTATTGCACACTTTACGGAGACATGGCGGGAGGTCTCGCCGTAATTTCCGATGTACCAAAATTGATGGTCTACGAGCTGGCGAACTGGATCAATCGCGAAAGGGAACTGATTCCCCTCTCGACGATCGAAAAGCCGCCGTCGGCGGAATTGCGTCCCGACCAGAAGGACGAGGATAGTCTGCCGCCATACGACGTCCTGGACCGGATTCTGAAGGCATATATCGAAGACTTGCACAGCCCTCAAGAGATTGCCGATCACTACGGCTTTGATTTGAAGCTAGTGCGCGACATCGCGCTGCTGGTGGATCGCACCGAGTACAAGCGCAAGCAGGCTGCGCCGGGCCTAAAGATCACGTCGCGCGCATTCGGATTTGGACGACCATTTCCGATCGCTCAGAAGTTTATCCCTTAAATCCATGAGGTTCATGTGAAAACAGCACTTAGACTTTCCATAGTTGTTTGCCTCAGCGTTCTTGTGCATGGGGCGTACGCGCAACAAACCAAGCCCGCGACAACCACGGCGGCAACGGCTGCCCCAACACAAATACAGAAGAGCATCGAAGCGTACCTGCGAAACATGTATGCGTTCGGTCCGGACGTGAAGTTGGTGGTGAATCCGCCGAAAGAGACGGCCATCGAAGGACTGCTCGAGACGACCATTGATCTGACCATCGAGGACAACAAGCAATCGGTGAAGTTTTGGGTCAGTAAAGACGGCAAGGTGCTATTTCGCGGGGAGATGTCCGACCTTACTAAAGACCCTCTTGCAGAGAATCGCGCACAGATCCAGATGACCGACGCTCCAGCGATGGGTGAGCCGATAGCTGCGGTCACGATCGTCGAATACTCGGACTTTGAATGCCCGGTCTGCCGCAACCTGCACGACGCATTGCGCGGCATGCTACCCAACTATGTCGGAAAGGTCCGCCTGGTCTTCAAGGACTTTCCGCTTGAGCAGATTCACCCCTGGGCGCGAACGGCAGCTATCGCCGGCCACTGCGCCTACCAGCAGGACCCTAAGGCTTTCTGGAAGATGTATGACCTCATCTACGACAATCAGGAAATTATTTCGGCGGCGAACGCCTGGACGAAAATGATGGACTACGCGTCTCAGTCGGGTCTGAACCCTGACACACTCAAGAGTTGCATGGCAAGTCCCGAAGCAGGCGCGGCCGTGAATGACAGCTACGCAAACGGTCAGAAACTTGAAGTCAACAGCACACCAACGCTATTCGTCAATGGACGACGGTTGGTGGGTGCCGATCCCCACGCGCTGGAGCAGTACATCAATTACGAACTCGCACAGCAAAAGCAGGCAGAGAAGAAGTAGCAGTAGAGTGGATGTGAGGGCCCCTAAACCGGGGATTTGCAGGATGAAAGTCAGCCTTATTTCGTAATTAACATAATATAACTTATAGGACTCTGTGTCAAGAGGAATCTGCGGCTTTCTCTTTGTTTTCTGTGGAAAACCAGCGTGATTCTAATGGGGCTCAGGTCCCTTTCTTAAGGGTGTACTTCCGGCTGGCGCGGGGGGTGCGTGTAGATGGTCAAGACGTTGTTCCTTTCCTCGACTAGA
>JBGPDI010000138.1:0-12803 GCA_041482215.1 Candidatus Acidiferrum sp.
CCTATATTGGGTCACGCAGACCATCACCTCTTCGATGCGCGACTATTGGGACAATCGCTGGTACCCGGTCGACCCCACGTACGTCAGTACGCCCACGGCGTTCGGTGTCTTCGCGCACCAAAACGTTCCCGAGGGCGAGCCGCCGCGCTCGTATCTGAAGCGCGTGTACAACATCCAGCGCTGGACAGTCTTTCCCCGCGGCGGGCACTTCGCCCCAGTTGAGGAACCGGCGGCGATCGCGGGGGACCTGGCCGCGTTCTTCCGTGACCTAAGCTCGGACCATGGAACCGTCGGATGATGTTTCCAGGTCCCAGTAGGTCGCGTTGCCGGAAACTGGCTCACGTCTGTACGTTTACTGGAAGCCAGCCCCGATTCGCGGCTACGAATTTCGCCACTAAAGCCGCCGACAAATCGTGTTAGGACGATTCTTCAACGAACTTTGGTATCGACACCCTCATTCATTTGCGTCCAATGCGCGCCGGCATCCTCCGAGAATTTCGTATTCCATGCGACGATGCCCGGTCTAGAAAAATCGTTGATGGTTCTTATGAGGATTTTCTTGCCGTCTTTTTCCATCTCGCTATCGTAAGTCCAGATGTCTCCCTGAATGTTCAGAGGAACGCTACGCGACGGGCCCGCCTGGTCCACGCTATAAAACTTATAAGAGTTGTCCGCTGGGTTGTAGGTATAGACCGTAAGATCGTTGCGCTTTCCGGCGGGGCCGTTAAAGAGGTGATCGCAAATCATGTATCCGTTATACGCGGACCATCCACACGTCATCGCGATCGTGATATTCCCCGCGTGGCTGTACGCAGTGTCATACAGCTTGCCTTGCGTGGTCCAGCGGCCATTCCATGCATCAAGGTTCTTCAACCCGGGTTTCCGCGCCTCGGGTGTTTGTTGCGACGGGCGAGATGTGCGCGACGCTATAGTTAGAGCACTTATCGAACAAAGCGTCAAAACCATCGCCACTAGTACCCGGTTCGAGCGCATGGATTCACCTCGCTGTGAATGACGCGATTCCCGGCGAAACGTAAGCACGGTGCCACGCGGGTGGGAAGGAAGAGAAGAAATCAGGAATCTGGACTCCCTTCAATCGAACGAGGAAGCTTTCGCACACTCACAACTCAAAACAACAAGGCGTGCCCCATGGGACGCCTGGAGCCGTCCCAGCCTTTTCAGAGTGCGCCATCCGCCATATAATGCCTTAGAGACGTTCCAACGAGAGCACTATGAGTCTGTTCCGCAGTTGGCGATGGGGCAAGCGGGATAACTAGCATGGACCGGAACACGGTCAGTCTAATAATTCCTTACTATCGAGCAAGTCAGACCATCGCTCGTGCCGTGGAGAGTGCACTTGAGCAAACTGTTCGTCCCCTGGAAATCCTCATCGTAGATGATGGAAGTCCTGAAAGCGCGGCTGAGGCGACCAAACAATTCGGTTCTTCTGTGACGGTGATCCGTAAGCCGAACGGGGGAGTGGCGAGCGCGCGGAATCGCGGAGTCGAGCATGCCAAGGGTGAGTGGTTCGCATTCCTCGACGCGGATGATTACTGGGAACCAGTAAAGCTTGAGCGTCAACTTGCCGTTTCAGAAGAAGTTGGATTTGTTGCCGGCATGTGGTTTATGGAATTCCCTGGCCAGCCGCGTTGCGTGGGGGAGGCGGAAAACCCCGAATTTTTCGGTAGAACATTCAAGCCACAGGGCGTGGAGGCATTCCAGGTCGCTATGAACATTATGTCCGGTGTTGTGCTTGTGCGTCGGAAGGCCTTGAGCGATCACCGCTTCGTTTCGGGCTTGGAGCCCGCCGAGGACCGTGACCTTTGGATCAGGCTGGTTGCATCAACAAATATTTACTTCGTCCCCGAGCCACTCGCCACGTATGTTCAATTGCCTGGCTCACTCTCCAATAGCGATTTAGATCGCGATTGTTCAAGTATGCTCAACGTCGTGCATCGCCACGCGGCGCTACTCGGCGCAAAGGAATTCCGTAAACAGAAGGCGATCGTTTACCGCCGTTGGGCAGGCAACCATCTTGCTAAAGGGAGGCCACGGCCCGCGATCGTCCCAGCCTCGCGCCGGCTTGCGATTGAACCTGCATCTCCACAGGCGTGGTGGATTTTGTGTAAATCGCTAGTGCGATCAATACTCCCGTAACACTCTTCTGCGCGATTGCCACGACCTCGATATGGAATCAGCCTCATTAATGGCTGCCCGCACATACAATATTGGGCACATTCTTTCCCTTTGGCACTAGCGGACTATAGCTGTACGCGCTTCCGCCTGCGAGGCTGTTGGCGTTGGCATTTGACTGCGGTGCATGGTGGAAAGCGGCAGCGGAGCGCGTCGAATCGAGTAGCGAGCTGTCATTCCTTTCCTATCTTTCTTGGTTTTTGTCTCTGGAGTTTCTCAACAGGGAGACGCGTCCATGAGCTTTCTCACGAGGGCCACGGTGGCTGCTTTCTTCGTGTTCGCAATGCTTTCCGCGGCGCGAGCGCAGGCACCGGTCCAGACGTCGACCCAGGCGACAGCACTGCCGCCGGACAACGACTTTTATTCTGTTCGCGAGCCCGCTGCTGCGGGAGATGCGCAGGCGCAGTTCGCCCTCGGGAACCATTATTTTAGCGGCGTCGGCGTTCCTCAAGACTACAGTCAGGCGCTCCTCTGGTTTACGAAGTCCGCGAACCAGGGCTTTGCACCGGCTCAAAATCAACTAGGCTACATGTACCAACATAAGTTTGGCGTGCCGCGGGATTACAAGCGAGCCGTAGCCTACTATCGTTCCGCAGCGAAGCAGGGCTATGCGCTTGGGCAATATAATGTGGGCGGCATGTTCGAGGATGGGCTTGGCGTCAAGCGTGACTACAAACAGGCCTTTGATTGGTACCGTAAAGCGGCGGACCAAAATCTGCCGCAGGCAGAAAAGCAAGTCGGCTACTTTTACCAGTGCGGATATGGAGTGAAACAGGATTATGCTCAAGCGCATGCTTGGTATCTCCGCGCGGCGGGACACGGCAACTCCGACGCCGAAAACCAGTTAGGCTTCTTCGCTGAAGAAGGATGGGGCCAGCCGAAGAACTACGCCGAGGCTCTCTCCTGGTTTTACAAAGCCGCGGAACATGGCAGCAACGACGCCGAGGAAAACATCGGTTATATGTTTCAAAATGGCCTCGGCGTGCAAACCGATTATGCCAAGGCCATGTCTTGGTTCATCGAAGCTGCGGCGCATGGCAACAGCAACGCGGAAAATCAGCTTGGTTGGATGTATCAGTTCGGCCAAGGTGTAAAGCCCGACGACGCCAGGGCCGTGACTTGGTACCGCATGTCTGCCGATCTGGGCAATCGACCCGGCGCCAGGAATCTCGACCTTTTCAAAAATGTGCTGGAGATTCGCGGCCCGGGAAATTGGGACGCCGCCAACACCACCGTCACCGATGCTGCCATCGCCCGCGCTCAGCACTGGGCCAACATCCAGGATCTTCAGCGCCGCATTGCCGGATTGGAAGGCGATGCTCAAGACCAGGACGATCTTGCCTACCAGCTCGAACACACCGGCAAAGGCAAGAACGATGCGATTACCAAGCTTTTCAATGCGGCCGGCAGCGTCCCCGCCGTCAAGTACCATGCCGAGGCGGCAAAGTATCGCGCTGAAGCGGCGCGCCTGCGCGAAGAACTGGCTCAACTCGAAAACCAATGAAGCGCACGAGGACGATCATAGGGGTAGGCAACGTGCCGGGCAGCTTCAAATGGTACCAGGCGCTATCAAGTGGTTTTGGGACGATTCTGCTGCTTTAATCAGGAGTTCGTCATCTGGGATCGTATCTTTGCCTGGATGTTGGATATTGCGGTTAGAATAAGACGCGTATCTATTCCCGCCGAGAGCGGATCGTTCCCAGAGGATCCCGGACTCTAAAGATTGCCTGACTGGGGGTTGATCATGAGAACATTCAGCACATTCAACAGAATACTTTGCAGCTTCCTTTTCTGCAGCCTGATGTTTTGTGTTACATCCATTGCTCAGAACCAGGTCCTTGGAGAAGTGCAACTGGTCGGCAAGACCAAAACAGACAAGACGTCCGGCGTTTGGGTCGATGGACAGTACATAGGCTACGTCGATGAGCTAAAGGGCGACAAGAAAATCCTGCTTCTGCCCGGGGAACATGAAATCGCTGTGCGCCAGTCCGGGTACACCGATTTCGCTCAAAAGATAGTTGTCGAACCGCGCAAGAAAACCGTCTTGCAGGTTGTCATGCTGAAGGATCCTCGAACCCAGCTTCCAAAAGTCACCGCGCAGATCAAGCTGCATGTCACTCCGGAGAGGGCGGCTGTCTTTGTCGATGGCGCCTTTGTGGGGAGTGTCAACGAATTCATGGGTGTGGGACACGGGATGCTCGTAATCCCCGGGAAACATCGCATCAAAATCGCGCTCCCTGGCTATCAGGCTTTTGACACCGAGGTCAGCCTGTTGCCCAGCCAGAAGATTACGATCAAAACAGACTTGCTTCCGGGAAGCATTACTCAGGCGGGCCCATCGATCAAGCAAGATTAACTCTGCTCGTCTCGCGTGACTCGACTTGATTGCATAACAATGTCGGCTCCTCGACCCCGAGTAGACTTTGGTTGACGACCAAGGCTCGGGGGAAAGGAGCCAAACATGATGTTTATAGGCGTAGATTGCCACCCGAGCTTTCAGCAGATTGCTTAAGCCATTGCTTTCGGTTCGCCGATCATCCGCCCGGAATCGAACTGAACTCCGGCCAGCTCAATGGTGGCGCATCAAACCGAATATCTCCGGCTTTGCCCCCTTCGGCCAGTTCCGATTTTCGCGCGAAGGACTGTTAACTTTGACAGTTCCCGGCGAGGCTGGGTGGCGCGATGGTTCCCCAAGGCCAATTCTTTTCACTGAGTCGACCGGGCCCTACTCCCCTAACGACCTGGGGTAAGACACATCTCGTTTGCCGGTACTCCACTTCTCCGGCAAGCGCGCAATCGGGCATAGGGCTCCAACTTGCGTACGACATTTCTACTGCACCGAATGAGGGGCGAGTAGACCTGTACTACGACCATGCTCGGTGTGGCATTCGTTACGTCGGTAGGTTTCGCCATGCTGATATGGTTATCGAAGCTGCCAGACTCTGCGCATAGGGATGGAAATCCAATGCGCCTGAGAGTCTTTCCCCTGTTACTTCTCGCCTTCTTCCCGGCAACCATTGCTTGGGCGCAAGAGGTTCCCCGAATCGAAGCTTCGGATAGGGTTCCGTTTGGACAAGCAGCAGCCACTAAAGCGCAAGGCCCTCCAGCAAGGAGTCAGCCGATTGAAGACGAACATCCTCGCCTTTTCTTAATTCTTCCCACCTACACCGTGGTCCACAGCGAGTCAGCTTCTCCACTTACAGCCCGTGGGAAGTGGCGACTGTTTGTCAAGGGTGAAACCGATCCCTTCACTTTGGGCTGGGTAGCATTCGAAGCCGGTGTCGCGCAGGTCAACAATGATTCTCCAGCATACGGCCAAGGTGCTGCCGGGTACGGCAAGCGGTTCGGAGTCGGGTTGGCGGATGAAATGGCGGGTGGTTTCTTTGGAACATTTATGTTTCCTTGCCTCTTGCATCAAGATCCACGCTACTACCGCGTGGGCAGCGGGCCATTCAAAAAACGTCTTGGACATGCCCTGATTCGACCCGTATTTACGCATAAAGATTCAGGCGGACGCGCCTTCAATTGGTCTGGGACCCTGGGCAGCATCGCCGCCAGCGGCCTTTCAAATGCCTATTATCCTGAAGGAAATCGCGGCGTCGGTGCCACATTTTCCCGGGTCGCGATGTCCCTTCCATTCAGCTTGATCGATGAACTCATCAACGAGTTCGGGCCGGATATCCAGAAGAAGATCTTTGGAAAATAAATAAAGCCCCCGTCATGGGCCCCGCCAGGGTGGGGTCCTTCTCTTGTCTCTTTTCTAATTTCTATTTTCTCGTTTCTGATTTCTATTTTACCGTTCGGTTCGTCATCAAGGGCGCTAGGCCGCCAACGCTGGACGCCACCACCTCATCGTCTGCGGCTGGTTTAAAGCGAAGCAAAGAATTGCCTAAGCGCGCTTATCAGACAATGGGTAACGAGTGTTCTAAATTGCACAGTTCTTAGAAATGTCTTTTAGTAGCCTGCCTAAGTCTGAAATTCCGGCCTATGACCCCAGAACTGCAACGCGCCCTCAAACCACACACGCAGTGGTTCGGCTCCTACAAGGCATCCGGCGAACTGAAGAAAATACAGGTGTGGCTGACTGTGAATGGCGGACAGATCGAATTCCTCACGCCGGGGAATTCTTACAAGGTGAAGCGAGCACGAAGGAATCCGCGTGTCACGTGTTACGTGGGGAGCGAGAACGGTCCCGCGATTTCTGGCACTGCCCATATCATTACCGACCGAAGCGAAGTGGCGCGGGTCTACCGCAGCTACTGGAAGTCCCACCCGCTGCGGATGGCGATCATGATCGGGCTTCGACTCTGGATCGAGATGCTCTTGAATAAGCGGGTGGTCGTCCGCGTCCAGCCGGATGAACCGAACCCCCTGGCGGGACTGACCGATCCTGTAACCTGAATTCAGAAACCCGCACTCTGAAAACCGTAGGGTGCGCCACCCCCGTCTCAACCTGTTAAGGATGCGCTACCCGCCTCGTTCGGATAGTTGAAGAAAAGCTGATTGCCATCGGGATCATCAATTACCAGGAGACGATAGCCCCACGAACCGTCCTTGATCGGAACGCCCTTGGCCTCGAGTTCCGCGCGCAGCGCGTCCAACGCGGCCTTTTGCGCCTCTGGCTCGACGTTCAGGGAAATGAACATCAGCCCCTTGCCGACTTTCTCGGGCCACTGGCTGCAAAGGATGAGTGTGCAACCCTGCCGCTCCACCTGGGCGACGAACGTCTTGCCGTCCTCCTCGAAGCGCCAGGGGCTCGTGAAGCCCAGCCGGTCCACGTAGAAGCGGATCGATGCGTCGACATCTGTCACGTGTAGGACGGGGCGCGCGAACCAGTCTGTCATAAGCTATGTATCCTCGAATGACGACAACTTCTTCCCGCGTTCTGAATTCTACGGCTATGTTAGACGCAAATTCTGAGTTCGTCTGGCGCTACGAAGGCCGCTTGAGCAGAGAATCGAGCTTCTTGATCCATTCTTTGTCGCTGAGATCGAAACTTAGCGTTCGAAAACAATCACAATCCGCAACCTGACAACGCATTTCTCCGCCCTTGGCAAGGTCGTTGCCGTCGTAGGCTATTACCATATGCGGGTTAAATGGATGACCGCACACTTTGCAGTTTCCGTTCTCATCGTCACAGGCGTCGGTGTTGTGCTTGTTCATGGGTTTGATTTATCACATTGAGCCGGCTGTTTGACTATTGGGAGCTTGCGCTTGACCTTCTTTCCGTCCCGACGTTTAGACGTTTCAACGTTCAGACCTTCGGACGCGCTCTCTCGTCATCAAGGGTGCTAGGGCCGCCAGCGCTAGACGCCACAGCCTCATCGGCCGGCGGCTGGTCAATGTGAATCAGTCGGTCTGCAGCCCGTGGCGCAGATCCAGTTTTTTCCGGGAACGTGCTTGGTAGCGACCTCGATGAACCCCGCCTGGGTCAGGAGATCGCGATGCTCCGCGTCGCTCAGAAGCGCGGCGCGGAGAAGCGGCATAACTATTCCGTAGAACAGGCGGAACGGCCCGCCGCGGTAAGTCTCGGCGATCAGGGCAAAAGTCCCGCCCGGTTTGATCACTCTCAAGACCTCTCTCACGTTGGCCGGAAGGTCGGGCCAGTAGTAGTGCGTCTCCACGGCAGTGACGATGTCAAACGCGCAATCCGGGAATGGCAACGCGGCAACCGAACCCTGCTCTATCTGAACTCGTCCTGCCCCGATCTCCTGGGCATTCGTGTCCCGAGAGGTGGCGACGCTGGCCGCCGAGTAGTCCACCCCAACAACCGTGCCCTCCGGCGCCAGAGTCGCCAGTCTCTGCACCGTGCGTCCGCCACCACAGCCTATGTCCAGGATCGCGGCGTTCTTCGGCACCGCTATCTGTTGTAGCCCCCAGTCGGTCATCGTGGAATGACTCAGATTCATTGCCCGCAAGATGCGTTTGCCCAGTGGACCGCTTGGCTTCCGAACCTGCTGGGACATCCAAGCGAACAAGAGGATCACCAATATCAGCCGGATTATCCAAAACATTGAGTGTCTCCGCGGAAGGATTAAACCACAGTTTGCAATTCCTTTATCAATTGGCGGCGTGGCCGCGTCTTAACTCCGAAAAGCGCCGTAGGCGCGACACAAGTTAGCCCAGCCCGCAAGGGCTGGGCTAACTGGCAAAAAGATTCCCGAGCGCCGTAGGCGCGGCACCTCGAACGGTGGGTTTTTTCCCTCTCCCTTTTCCAAATTTCTATTTTCTAGTTTCTGATTTCTATTGTGCAGTTCGGCTGGTCATCAAGGGCGTGTGGCCGAGCCTCAATTCCGAAGAACGCCTTTGGGTGGCCTTCGCTCTTATCGAGCGCCACCCGCTGGTGCGACCTTTTCCCCGGAACGCCGCCCTGAGGTATATACTTTGCCCAAACGACGAGGCAATCGCAGCGTCGAGGAGGGAGCAACTATGCAAAGCGCAGCCGTCCAAGCAGCGCCTGGAGACATTCGCGCATTCGTTCAAGAGTATTTCGATGCCTGGAAAGGTACCGATGAAGACAAGATTCTCGCGTACTATTCGGATGATGTTGTAATCCACCTTCCAACGGGAACACTCGAAGGAAAGATGGCTGTGCGGGACAACTTTGTGCGACCGTTCATCGCCGCGTTCCCGGGCAACGTGCATTCCATTCGGAACCTGGCTCACACTACGGACCTGGTTGCCGTGGAGTGGAGTTTTGACGCCGAGCATAAAGGTACCTTTGCGAATATCCCGGCGTCGGGTAAGAAGGTCCAGGTTCCTGGCTGCTCCTTCTACGAATTCAACCTCACAACAAAAAAGATTCCGGCGGGCAGAATTTACTTCGATTTTGCTACGCTCTTGCGACAGATTGGCGCGGGAGTCTGAGCACCATCGGATGGCGGATAGCCCCGTTCTGAGGCTCTCGGCGGGCGACACAGAATTGTCGGGCGGGTGGCAAGGAAGAGGAATCCGGAATCTCTCAAGCTCCCTTCAATCGAACGAGGAAGCTCTCGCGCGCTCGCAACTCAAGACAACACGGCGGGTGGCGGCGTGGCCGCGTCTTAACTCCGAAAAGCGCCGTAGGCGCGATATAAGTTAGCCCAGCCCGTTAGGGCTGGGCTAACTGGCAAAAAAATTCCCGAGCGCCGTAGCCGCGGGGTCTTTCTCTTGTCCCTTTTTCTATTTTCCAATTTCTAGTTTCTAACTTCTGTATTGGCACTTTATTTATACAACAGAAAGGCGCGAGGCGAGTGACTTGGCAGGTGGATGCCGGTTCCTACAATTTCCCCTGCGTCGTTGATGTCGCGCCCTTCCGTGATCTGCCATCCCGCATTAGGCGGGATTAAGTTGGCAAGCGGGGTCCGCGCTCCGTTGTGCCACAAGAAAGTGTCGCCAATCACGAAACCGGAATTGTTTATGTTATAGGCCGCACCTGGTCCAAGATCACGCATGACCCCGTTATCCCACAGGAAAGCATTGTGGCAGACCTTCCTACAACCTGTTCGTGGTCGTTAATCCCGTAGGCTTCACTACCCTCGTTGGGATGCAACGAACCTAAATCACGTACTTGGCCCTTATCCCATATACTCGCATGTATACCCGGAACAGGCGGCGCAAACGCTCCCTGATTGGGGATCGGATTGCCGGTGTCCGACCCGCCAACGATCTTACCTAATGAGTTGATTCCATATGCGCGGCAATAGCGGTCAGCGGGTAGGACGTTAGGAGGGGTCGGAGGAAAAGGGAACAGGTTGCCCGCGGGGCTACAATGCGCTTTCGTGTTGTTGTTGGGAGCTCCAGCGTCGCCGGCTGCGAGGCCACAGCCGTTGATGCTCCGCCCATAAGATGCATCTCCGGTCCACGGCAATCGTTGAGCCACGCCGGCGATCCAAATTATGGCTACGTCAATCGTTCCATCATAGAGGTAGCCGACGATTTCGTCGCGGCAATTCAGATCGAATCCCCTGCCGTACCAGTATTGGTTGGGAATGTCCAGGACTTGCATTGTCCCCTGCGTCCACAAGAAAGGCGCCGGCGAAGCCGGATTATTGGGCGTCTTAGGATTGCCAGTCCATCCGGTAACCTGACTCTCGTTGTTGAGGGCAAAAGCCTGACTGAAGTCTCCGTTCTGGGCACCAAGGTCGCTGATCTTGTATGGCATTGACATACCTCCTGTCTTGCCTGCACGGCCTAGCTTTGTGTTCCTTCTCAGAGAAAGTGAACGACCACATTGTTTAGTGTTGCAAAAGGATAAAACATATCAAGCCGTCAGCTCTCTAAGCTTGCATTCTGAAAATAACAGGTCACTTCCGCACCACGCCGGGTGCCCCAGGCGCTTTTCTACCTGGGGCTCTTGGTTTGCTCCTAAAGTCGCGCACCGCTAACCGTGGGACTCTTCTCTCTTTTCCAATTTCTACTTTCTGATTCCAAGTTTCACGTGCGGTCTTTCTCTGATGGCCTGAAATGAGTGGGTTGCGGACGATAAGATCGCGCACGGCGAACTTGATCTGCACTTCCTGTTCGGCGGTTTTCTTCATGGGGTGACGTGGGGTGATATAGGGTTTACGAGGAGGGTTTATTCGATTATAACGTGTCGCGAGACATTTGGAGAGGGTATGGATATAACGCTCAAGCAGATAGACAAGATGACTGACGAAGAGCTGAAAAACGCCATTGACGCTTGCTTCGATGAAGCGCCAGAAACCGATCAAATTAACCGTCTCGCAATTCTTCTCGAAGCACAGTTTTATCGGGCGGAGCGGTATAAGCGGGCAGAAGACAAAGACCAACATAAGCGGGACGATGTCGAAACCGGGCGCTGGCGCATAGACCAAAGAAACGAAAAAATTATCATCGGCATGATTGGGATCGAAATCTTACTAGCCATCGGTTTGGCGATATGGGGCGACTGGCGCCAAACGCACGACATGATTCAACAACTCGCTGCATTCGAGAAGATGCACGGAGCGCTCTCTAGGTTAGAGACAAATTCAGGAAAGACGACTACTGCCTTGGAAAAACTTAACGACAAGATCCAAAGGGAGCTCGACCTCACCTACGAGCCCTCGCTCAATGTTGTGTTTGATGGAGAAAAGGGGTCGCTGGAGGTTGAGAACAAGGGAAGGGCGAACATTGAACTATGGCAAGAGCGGTTCAACGATAGAGTGAACGTAGAAAAGCATCCCATTCTCATAACAACTGGATGGCCGAACCGCGTATCGCTGCCGACTGGATTGATGAAGGGGATAGCTAAGGGACATTTGACCGGTAGGGTGATTCTTTACTTGAAGACCGAGGCCGGGACGGAATACGAGGCAGTATGTACGTTGGAAAATCAGCGTGCGGATGAAGGGTTCAAGACCGGTGTTCAGAGCGTACAGCTAAGGACGAGCAACTGGAGCCGCGATAAGAACCACTGACCTTGATTTGCTAGGTCCATGTCTCTTACCTTCTCCGCGGAGGGAATATGTCTCCATATTGGGGAATTGCAATCATCACGCAGGCAATTCTGGCAATTGTTCTCGGCGCACTACTTCCGCTGGCTTTGTGGGTCTTGTTGCTAACGATGAGTGCGGCCATGTCATCCGCCACACAGGCCGAGGAATATCGCAGCACAATAACAAAGGTTCTTAAGATATGGATCGCTTACGCAATCGCTTTTTTCCTTGCGGTCTTCGCGATAGCGGACGGCGCCATTCTTGCCATGCCCTACGTTTGGGCCGGATATCTCCGTCTCTTGGCGTGGCTTGGTGTTCAAGTTGCCCATACACTCATAGCAGTCGGCGTCATCGGGATCGGATATGGGGCGTTTAAGTTCAAAGAGGCAAAGAAGAAATGGTACGGCTTCGTGGAGGTAGTGTTCTCCGGTGTTTCGGTGGTTGTGGCGCTGATGACGACGAAACCGGACAATCGGGTGGGGCTCGTGATAACGGTCGTCGGGGCGATGTACGTAAGCAGCCGGGGTTTCGGGAATTGGTTAGGGAAATCGGACTAACCGTGATTCTACAGCTGCTTCAGTAAGTCCGTAGTCTTCTCCACATCCCCTGCCTGGTAAATTACTTCACGTCGTCCGACACCCGCTTCCACTTGCCCTTGGTACGAAGGATGGTGCGGTTGATAGTCAAGAACATAGCGTCCTTGAGGTCCAGCGGGGTGTTCGGGTCCGTGGCTTTAGCCATGTCAGAGATCCTTTTGAGCTCCGCGACGATTTCCTTATCACGCTCCGGATCGAGCGGAGGGGGCTTGAGAGCTTCTTCCCTCCACTCCCGGCCTCGCTTATCCCATAGCTTAGCAATGAGGTATTCCCCGTCGAGAGGCGGGTGCTTGGCGATTTTATAAAAACCTTTTTCCTTTTCTGCATCGGGCAAAGCCCAATAGTACGCGTCGAGCTTTGCGAGGTCGGCCTTCAGTTCGGGAGCTTCAACAAAGGTCTGGTCAGGCCGAAGAAAGAGCGGCACAACACGTTTGTGCAGTTTGTCACCCGAGACGAATACGTGGCAGAACGGCAAGTAATACAGGTACGCCATGTCTACCTTGTTGTCGGCTTTGCCTTTGGGGCGGTCGCGTCCAATCAAGTCAGCTGCGGTCGCAAGGTTACAGAACAGATCAACGCCGAAGAGATGGCGGAC
>JBGPDI010000139.1:0-12579 GCA_041482215.1 Candidatus Acidiferrum sp.
CGAATGGATTGACGCCAACGACTCCGACAACAGCGTTCTCTCCTTTCTCCGCCGTGGCAAGAAGCCCGAAGATTTGATCGTCGTCATCGTCAATGCCACGCCCGTCGTCCGTGGCGGCTACCGCCTCGGCGTGCCCAACGCCGGCTTCTACCGCGAAATCATGAACACCGACGCCGCCCACTACGGCGGTTCGAACGCCGGCAACATGGGAGGCCAGGAAGCCTCTGATCAGCCCGCCCAAGGTCGTCCGCATTCTCTCGTTCTCACCCTTCCACCACTCGCCGCCGTTTTCTTGAAGTGGCAGCCCGCGTAGCCAGCTGTTCTCCGGCTGCCCTTTCGTCCGGTTACTTTTCGACGACCGCCAATCGGCATGGTGCTCCGCCCACCTCCCCATCTGCAGGTATGATCGAATTGCGTAGGGGCCTCTCATGCCTAGAAGCTTTGCCATTCGGCTCAGATGTCCAGAGGGCGACAGCGACTCTTGGGTCACCGTTGCGAACCGCGAGGAATCTCTCGAGCAGGTTTTTGAGCAGACTTGGGAGTTCAAGTGCCGCGAGCACGGCGTCCAGCTGGGAATTCCTAAAGAAGTGATGGAAGTTGCGACTTTTGAGGATTCTCGGCCCGCGCAAAAGACCAAGGCCTCCTTCGCGGTTCCTTTTCCATCGGCCCCCGCTAAGCGAGTTCCCCGCTCCAGCGAGCGCCTGTCCATGCATGTGCCTGTCGTTATCTACGGCTTTGCGGGAAGCAGCGGAGCCTTCCATGAAGATTCCGAGACCATCATCGTCAATTCCAGCGGCGCCCTCGTCACCCTGAAGGCCAAACTTTCACTTGGCGACACCGTTTTTCTCATCCACAAGAATAGCCGTCAGGAGCAGGAAGTCCGCGTGGCCTATCTGGACGCCTACTCCGACCGCGAAACCCGCGTAGGCCTAGCCTTCAAACAACCCATCTCCGACTTTTGGAAAAAATCACGCAAGAAGCCGCGTGTCCCCAAATCTCTTCGCGTCGTCGTCAAAGGCACTGACCCCAAGGGCCACGCTTTTTCCCAATCCGCCTATACCGTGGATCTCAGCAAAGATGGCGCCCGCCTCGATGGCATCGGCTTCCTGACGACTCCCGGCCAAACTATCGAAGTCCGCCGCCGCTGGCGCAAAGCACGTTTTCGCGTCGTGTGGATCGGCCAAGTCGGCTCCACCGAATCCAATCAGGTAGGCGTCTTCGGCCTCCAAGCCGAGAAAGACATTTGGGGCGTCCCCCTCCCCGAAGCCAGCGCCGCTCAGCCTACTCAAAATCCCAAACCCACCAAGAAATAATTTCTACTCCCCCGACCGCCCTTTCTCCGGTACACTCTGCCTATCCAATATGTCTAAACTTACGCGCCGTAACGTGCTCAAGAGCGTTCTCTCAGGAGTCGCCATGACTTCTCTTCCTTCAATGTCCTGGTCGCAGCAAAGCACTCCCGTCAAGCGCAAAGGCAACATCCGCCAGTCCGTTTCCCGCTGGTGCTATCAAAAAATCCCTCTCGACCAACTTTGTGCCTATGCCGCCCAGATCGGGTTGAAGGGTATCGACCTCCTTGGCCATGAGGAATGGGATGTCCCCGGCCGCTATGGCCTGGTCTGCAGCATGGCCTACGCCGAAGGCGGCACCATTCCCAAAGCCATGAACCGCCTCGAAAACCACGACAAAATTGAAGAAGCCTTCCGCAAATACATTCCTATCGCCGCCAAAGCCGGAATCCCCAACGTCATCACCTTCTCCGGCAATCGCGAGGGCATGTCCGACGAAGAAGGCGCTAAGAACACCATCATCGGTCTCAACCGCGTCAAAAAAATCGGCGAAGACCACGGCGTCACCATCTGCATCGAACTTCTCAACAGCAAAGTCGACCACCACGATTACATGTGTGACCACTCCGCCTGGGGCCTTCAAGTCGTCCAGGCCGTCAACTCCCCGCGCGTCAAGCTCCTCTATGACATCTATCACATGCAAATCATGGAAGGCGACCTCGTTCGAACCATCCAGAAAAATATCGATTGGATGGGCCACTTCCACACCGGCGGCGTTCCCGGCCGTCACGAACTAGACGGCACCCAGGAAGTCCAGTGGGACGGCGTCATGCGAGGCATTGCCGCCACCAACTACCGCGGCTACGTCGCCCACGAATTCGTCCCCACCCGCGACCCGCTCACCTCCCTGCGGGAAGCCGCCGACCTCTGCGACGTCTAATCCCGTTCAGTGCTCATGATTTGATCGGTGTGCATTATTGAACAGACATAGCCCGCCTCGGAGTCGTACCTTTTCGCGCGATAGTGTATAGGAGCAATGGCCCGCGATGGCCACCGTCGGAATGCCTCCGAGGACGCCATCGCGGGCTTGCGTTTCACAGCAGTCCCCGCATGCCCCACCCTTCCCCGACTCCCATCAGGGAAGGTGGGGCTTTTCCTCCCACTACCGTTTTTCTTCACTCACAAGCTTCACTTTTCTAGTTTGTTCGTTCTCTGCTCTGCATCATTTCTGCTCATCACGTCCAACCTCTGCTAGAATCCCTCCCATGAAAAGACGAACCTTGCTCCAATCGCTCCCCGTCGTAGCATTTCTGCCAACAACTGCCTGGCTCGCTTCCGCCCAGGACAAATCCGGCGTGGCGTCATCCGTTACTCCCATCTACGAACTCCGCATTTACCATACATTCGAAGGCAAGCTCGACGACCTCCTGCGCCGCTTTCGCGAACACACCTGCAAACTCTTCGAAAAGCACGGCATCAAGAACATCGCCTACTGGACGCCCACTGATGAGCCGGCAAAGGGCAAAACGCTAATCTACGTGGTCGCCCATCCCAGCCGCGAAGCCGCCGGGGCTAATTGGAAATCCTTCGGCGATGATCCCGAATGGCAAAGCGTCCGCGACAAGTCCGAAGCAAACGGAAAAATCGTCGAGAAGGTGGATTCCACCTACATGGCTATGACCGATTTTTCTCCAAGACTCTCGTAACTCATTCCCTTATCCATGGGAATTGTCCCTCGCCCGCGACAGAGCCTGAGCGCGAGCGTTCGAATCAACACAGGAGATCCTCATGGTCCTGACAAGAGAAGAACTAATCGCTTCTCTCCAGCACGAAGTGCACATCCTTGTCCATCTGGCTGGCAAAGTGGACAAAACAAAACTCGATTACCGACCAACCCCCAAGCAGCGCAGCACGCTGGAACTTTTGCAGTACATGGCCATCATGGGCCCCGTCCAGGTTTCCATGATCAAGGCCGGCGTCTTCACTCGAGCCGCCTTCAGCGCCGCCTGGAGCCCCGCGGAAACCGCCGCGAAGGCGATGGATTTCGATCAAGCCGTCTCCGCCATTCAAAAACAATCTGACGACTACGCTCGCCTCTTCAGCGAATGGACCGAATCCGATTTCCGTAGTGAAGTCGACCTGTTCGGCACGAAATCCAGCCGCGGGAAACTCCTCGTGGAACTTGTGCTTTGCGGCCACGCTGCCTACCGCACTCAACTCTTCTGCTACCTCAAATCCTGCGGCCGCGAAGAGCTCAGCACAATAAACCTTTGGGCAGGCGTCGATAAACTGTCCTAGTCATTTATGCAAAACACATTTTAACTTGCAGTTCGCAAGTAATATGTGCATATTCTCACTTGTGTGGCTCAACGCTGTAATCAAATCCATCGTGGAGAGCGCATGGCCGCTTGCCGCGACAGCTCACTGAATTCCTGGTGAAAACATGAGTAAGAGCATTCTCAAAAGCATTGTCGCCCTGCTTGCCGGCTTCGTCGTTGTCGTCGTTCTTTCCCTTGGCACCGACATCGTGCTCCACAAACTCCACGTTTTCCCACCGTGGGGCGAATCCATGGTCGGTTTCGATGGAGCCCTCCTGCTCGCGACGATCTATCGCACCATCTTCGGCGTCGTCGGTAGTTACATCACCGCTCGACTCGCTCCTGATCGGCCTATGGGTCACGCTCTGGTCGGCGGCGTCATCGGCCTGGTCTTGAGCATCGTGGGCGCCGCGGCGACGTGGAACAAGGGACCAGCTTTTGGCCCGCACTGGTATCCACTCGCACTAATCGTGCTGGCGCTGCCGCAAGCCTGGCTCGGCGGCAAAATCCGCGCCATGCAATTGCCCGCGCGTACTGACAGTTAAGAATTAAGTCTGAAATCACCGCACGTGGAGTGTTGTTCACATGAAAAAAATAAAATCTGGTGCCCGTACCTCAGCCACGAAACGCAACACTACCCCAAAGAACACCGACGAATACCTCGCCCGCGTCCCGGAACCTGCGCGCACCACCTTGAGAAAACTTCGCGCCATGATCCGATCCGCTGCGCCCGCAGAAGCCACCGAAGCCATCAGCTACGGCATGCCTGCGTTCAAGTACAAAGGTTCGCTCGTATGGTTCGCCGCTTTTGCAAACCATTGCAGCTTCTTCCCCGGCACTTCTTCCCTGCTCCCGCTGTTTCAAAGTGAACTCAAGAACTTCGAAATCTCCAAAGGCACCATCCGCTTCCCTTTGGACAAACCTCTGCCCATCACCCTCGTAAGAAAACTAGTCAAAGCACGTGTCGCCCAAAACGAAAACAAAAAACGCCTCTGACTCAGTCCGCGGATTCCGCGCCGTCCTTCCGGCGGCCTCGCTTGCGCTTTGGCATGCTGGGCGCTTACCGTTTTGGCTGAATCTTTTTCGTCAGTCCGGGGGCCACGGGATCCTGCACCGCTATAGGAACGTCAAAGAATCGGTTCATGGCAATCAGATTCCCCATCGATCCGGTCTCTTTGAAGATACCGATCGCCGCCTCCGTGATAACGTTGTCTTCCAACACGTTGTTGTCTCCCAGAACGAAGATGCCCGACTCCGCCCCATTAAATACGCGATTGCGCCGAACCTCCGATTGATTGCCTTCCACACGAATGCCGTCGAAGACGCTAGTCGCAAAAGTTTCATTGCGTTCAATCTGCTCCTGATTTCCATTCACGAAGATGGCTACCTGGCTGATCCCGGCTCGATTCCCGGAAACTTCCACGCCGTCGGATTGCTCGACAAGAATATTTGTTGCCACAGCCGTACAGCTTGCCACTGCACTGCATGTTGAAAACAAGTTGTTCGTCACAACATTCTTCGCGATCGCTCCTCCAGCCCCAAATCCAATCTGAATACCGTTCTGAGCAATCACCGCAGTCGGCCCGATTCCAGTAACCACGTTGCGCCGGATGAACGCCGTCGTCCCTGCTTCGTTTGCGGTAATTCCATTTTTTTGAAAATCATGGATCGTGCAGTCTTCGATCTCCACTTTTGAAATCATGCCGCCGCCACTCTGCACGAACAATCCAGTACCGGATTGACAGCCTACCAGCCCGGAGCCCAATTTGAGATTGCGAATTGCCGCTCTACTGATGTTTCCCGATGCATTTTGGAGAGTAATCCCTTCCAGATCCGGCGCGCACCCCGAAATCCCGTTGTTCACGCCATCCACCGTCAAACCGCTGATGGAAACATTCGTGGCATCTGCCACCAGGATGGCCGTAGCGATCGGTGCTCCATCGAACAAGCTAGTCGTGTTCTGTTTCATTGCGCTAGGCATCAGTACGGCCCCACTGTCCGCGTCAATGTCCAGCGCCTTTCGAATCGTGAGTTGCTCCACGTAAGTGCCCTTACAGATGCGGATATGATCCCCGGGAGAGGCCGCATCGATCGCGTCTTGAATGTGCGTAAAACCGGCTTTCGGACATTCCACCTTATCGTCATCCACCACCAGATGGGCACCGCTCGTCGGCCTGCCTACGCGAGGCAGCAGCAAGGCCATCGCGAGCAGAAACGAAAACCTGCAAATCATCGAGAATTTGGCTTTCATGGAAACCTCCCTTACGTGGCGAGGCCGCTACCGGAAGACCTGTGTGCGCGTTTATCTTTGAAACGCTTTCGCGACGACAATTCTCTGTCCGGTAGAGGCTTTAGAGGTTGAGGACTTGGGTGTGCGCAATATATCAATCACGCCATTCCCAGGCAATAGTACCTCTCGTCACTGCCCCCTAGTTTCCCTTCTCTAATTCGACTCCGCCCGCTTCAAACGCTCCCTGAAATATTCCTTCCAACTCTCCGGCAATTCCTCTACCCGCAATGCACGCCGCACCACGGCAATCTCCGCGTCCCCAAACCTCTTCGCCACATACAATCGCGTAATCTCTGAAACCGCAACGCCGTTTGGCTCCCGCGCAATCGTCTTAATCTCATCGCCCGCGCCGACTTCCCCCTCGCGCACCACCGCCACGTAAAATCCAGTCCTACCGCTCGCCAGAAATCTCTTCACCATGTCGTCAGACCCAAACCTCACACCCAGCTTGTAGCAAGGCAGCCGAGGCTGCGTCACCACCACTTCCGCTTTACCGATGGAAAACCGGTCACCCAGATGTACAGACTCTTCCATCAATCCATCCCCGCCGCCATCCACCGTAAAGTTCTCCCCAAAAATGCCCATTGGCAATTCCCGTCCGCCGAGCTCGTTCTTCCAGTAGTCGTAGTATGCCAGCGAGTAAAAGTAAACCGCCTTGTACTCGCCGCCATGCGCAATCAAGTCCGCCTGCCGGTCCCCATCCAGATTCAGCTTGCGCATGCGCACTCGTCCCGCCACCGGCTCCTTGAAGATCCCGGTCGTCACAATTCTGCCGTGCCAACTAACCTCTCTTGGCAATCCTATATTCAGAGAGACAATCTTCATTTTCCGTATCCATTCACTCCTGCGCCTCGTCCCCAATCCCCTTACCAACCCGAAATACATGCCCATCCGGATGCCGCACATGCATCTCGCGAACGTTCCACGGCATATCCGTCGGCGGAAAAGTCACCTCCAGCCCGGCACTCACACACTCTCTGTGAACCGCGTCCACATCCTCCACCCATACCGACATCCACACGCCCTTGTCCGCCATTTCGTCTCCCTCGGACACAAATGTGGACAGGTTTTCCCCCTTACCCCGGCCTCCCTGGCCTCCCTGACAAAGAAAGATCTCGCATTCACCCGACCCCACCGCCCCAAACGTCGGCGGCGTTCCCCACTCCCAGAGTTTCCTCCATCCCCACTTCTCAAACCACGCAAAGCTCCCCGCAATGTCGGAGACGCTCAGTATCGGTGTAATCCCTTTCGCGTTCATACCGCCGCAGAATATCACGCCCATCAAACCGACCCTCGATCACCAACCCCTCCCCGACCCCTTTATTTTGAAAACAATCCATTTTGATGGGGTTTGTACCGCCTCCCTCCTCCAACGCACCAATGTTAGGACAATCAGAAAGCGCCCAATCTATCCCCTCTTTTCAGGAAACTTTATTCGCGGCACTCTCGTATCTATCTCCAAGAACCGGCGCTTCGCCGGCCAGGAGGCACCACCAATGTCCGACCGTAACCGGGGTTTCTTCGCCAAGACCGCTCTTATCGCTGCATCCGCTCTTGTCCTTTCACCTCTAGGCGCTTTGGCGCAGACCACCGTCACCCCGGCCAGCTCCGCCAAATCCGCCTCATCTGTGTCGCAAGACCGCTGGCTCCATGTCCGCGTTATCAGCACCGACAACAAAGGCGAAACCGTCCGCGTCAATGTCCCCCTTGAACTGGCCGAAAGAGTTCTTCCCGCTATCCACCAGGACCGTATCAATGGTGGCAAAGTGAAGATCGAGAACGGCCACGTCAATGACGTGGACCTCCACGCGCTCGTGGACGCCATCCGCACAAGCAAAGACGGCGAATTCGTCACCGTGCAGAGCAATGATTGCGATGTGCGCGTCGCCAAGCTGAACAACTACCTGATCGTTCATGTTCTCGACAAGGGAAATTCCAAGAAGTCCGAAGTCGAAGTCAAAGTACCCATGAAAGTCGTGGACGCGCTCTTCTCCGCCGGCAAGGATGAGTTGGACCTCGTCGCTGCTTTACATGCGCTCTCCGGGCAGGGTGACACGGAGCTCGTCTCGGTAAAAGATCACGAGAACACTGTGCGTGTATGGCTCGATTCCAAGAATGTCACGGACTAATCGGTATTGAAGAGGTGGCTCTTTACGACCACCTCTTCTAGTTTGCTAATCGCGGCCACAGGCCGCCATCTTCGCCCGGCAGGAGGCAGTCATGATGCTACTCGCGAAAGCAGCTCTCGGACTTGGCGGCACAATCGTATTAGCCGGCGCCTACACCATGCGCGAAGGCGTAATCCGCGTGGACGTCGACGAATTCCGCTCCGGAGGCTCCCACGTTCACATGTGGGTACCAGCCGCGGCCGTCCCCATGGTCATGCACCTCGTGCCGGACAAACACATGCGGCACGCTTCCGAACACGCGCGCGAAGCGCTCCCCATTCTTCGCGCCGTCCTCAAAGAACTGAAAAAATATCCAGACGCCGAGTTCGTTGAAGTGATCGATCCCCGCGAGCACGTTCACATCCGCACACACGATGGAAAACTGCAGATTGATGTGGAAGGAGCAGACGAAAATGTCCATGTACTCTGCCCGCTGTCAACGATCGATGACGTCACCAGCCAGCTCGAAGAACACACGCCGCCAGCCTAACGATTATTTCTTGGCGGAATTGAATTAATCTTCTGCGCTAACGGCGAGACGAAAGCAGTTTTGGCTTTTGAATTTCAATTTTTAACTATCGAATTTGATAGCAGGCATCAGCCCGCTCCAGACGCCTCGCCCTTTGCTGGCTGAAAATAAATTTCTTCGAACACTGAATCTTTTTTCCAGCCACCGCGTTGCAAAATCCCGCGCGCATTCTCCACCATCGTCGGATGCCCGCACAAATATCCCGTGGTCTCTCCCGGTCGCAAGCCCCACGTGTCGGCATATTTTCTCAATAAGTCGTCCACACGTCCCGTTTCGCCTTTCCAATTCGAATCCTCCCACGGGCGGCTCACCGTGGCGACATATTTGAACCACGGCACTTCATTCGAATAGCGTTCGAGTTCTTCGCGGTAACCGAATTCCCAGGAACGGCTCGCGCCCTGCAGACAGAAAAGCTTGTGATTTCCGGGCATCACGCTGTCACCACTTTTCCAGTCACGGTAGAGTGTTCGGACGTAGCTGACGAATGGCGCGATTCCCGTCACCGTGGAGATGAGCAGGTGGTTGGTTCTTCCGCTACGCAAATCCAGGGTGAATCTTCCCTTTGCGATTTTTCTGCAGAGCAGTGATTCACCCACGTTTAGCCGGGAGAGGCCCGGCGTCAAATCACCGTGGGGGACAAGCTCGATAAAAAACTCCAGCGAACTTTCATAGGGCGAGGAAACGATGGAATAGGCGCGCTCGATGCGTTTCCCTTCATGCTCAACTCCGAGCGTGGCGAATTGGCCAGCGCGGAATTCGAACGGCCCGCCGGGATCGATTCGAATGGTCCACAAATCCGGCGAAAGGTCGTGGCGCTCCAGAACCCGCGCTTGGTAGTGTTTGTCGGTGGAAGGGGCCACTCTTCTACTCCGGAAAGATCCAGCCTGTTTCGTCACAAATAAAGAAAAGGCGGAGTTAACTCCTGCTTCGCCCGGATTTTCAATTTTTACTAGAACCGACACCCCGCCACCGAGCCGCCAAACATTTGCGTGAGGATCATTTGAGACATGCCAAGGCGAACAGGATCATTATCATTGCCCTTTCGCCATGCAGGCCGGCATTTCAATATCGCTGATCTTGTCGTAGGAATAATCCATGCGCATGCTGCCGTGCCCTTGAGGATCAGTCATATCAATGCGCAGCGGCAGACCAGAGTCTTTCGCAATCAACAGACGCACGGGCCCCTGAAATTTATCGCCGTCGCGTACATAGAATTCGTATGTGGTGGCAGCCCTGCCCTCTACGAGCTGGTCGTCAATCAAGCGCAGGTCGGTCAGTTGATTCTTTCTCTCGCCTCCCTGCTGCCCACCACCGACCTTGTCCATGCATTTCCAGGAGAAAAACTCCTTTTCCTGCTTTAGTGCATGAGCCGCCATGGCATTGCTGGCCGCGGTGGCCGCAGCCTGAGTCGCGGCGCTGACCCATCCTAACGGGCCACTCGCAGCGGCTTGTGCGATCGCTGTTGCGGCTTGCTTATCCAGCATAGCCATTTGCATGGCCAGCATCTGCTCGTTGTACTTCATTATCCGCGGCGCCGCCGGCGAGGTGATAAGACGCGCGCCGTGGCCGTTTTGGACGACGGCGCGAATCTCCCAGTCGTCGATGGTGCCCGGCTGGTCCATGGCGGGCATCTTCCAGTGCATTACCACTTGGTGCACGCCGTTTTTCACCACGTGCTCCGACGGGCTCATGCCCATGCCCTTGGCCATCATCTGAGCCATGCGCGGGTCGCTGGGCTGCATGTTCATGGTCATGCGATAAGCCGGTTGCTTTTCAAGCAGTTTGAACGCCGTGAAGAGCGGTCCATCTTCGGAAACCGGCACGCCGCTAGGCTTGGTCTGCGCTAGTGTGGGCGCGGCGAAGCACAAAATAACCACAGTCAAGAGCCAAGACCATTGATTCCTCTTCATCGCGTGCTCCGTAAAGGGTAGTTCCGTCAGGGCCATCCCGAAAATCCACTCATTTCGGCAGGCCAAAAGATTTCGAAAGTTCTATCAGTTTTGCGCCAACGAGGCAATCAAAGAGATTTAGCGAAGCTTAAACCCAATTGGTTGCACCTGAGGTTTCTTTGAAATCGCATACTGCCCCTTGCGAATGGAGCGTGTTCGGGAAATGAGGCGGTCTAGGCTTTAACGCATCGCCGCGCGTCTACTGGTACAGTTCGGCGGTGGCGTTGATGACGTTATTCAGTCCGCCAGTCATGAGCACGCTACCGTCCTTTTCAGAATGTACCGAGGCCAAGCCGCCCTCTACTCCCTGGATGTAGAGCTTCCGTGAACTGCAGAAGATCGCTCGCGTTATTCCAGATTGACCTTCTGTTGTAAGGGTAGCTCTTGCGAGGAAGCTCCTGCCATGAAGGTATAACCGCCAGGAACGAGCTTCCAGGCGCTGGCGGATTCGTCATAGATGCTCAGATAGAGCGGATCGATCGTCAGGCTGACTTGCTTGCTCTCGCCGACATCGAGGCGGACTTTGCTCCAGGCGACGAGGCGCTTAGGCGGTTCGCCCGCACTGGCTGGCAACGCGGCGTAGACCTGCGCGATTTCCGCTCCGGCGCGGCTACCGGTATTTTTCACCGTGAAAGACACAGTGGCTTCCCTGCCCGGTTTTACTTTCAAATCGGAATAGGCGTAAGTCGTATAAGAAAGTCCGAAGCCAAAAGGAAAGAGCGGCTTCTTGTTTTCCGCGTCGTACCACTTGTAGCCCACTTTGAGTCCTTCGTCGTAATGGACAGTAAAGGCAGGCTTAGCTCCTCGTTCGTTGCCTTCGGGGCCGTGGTCGCCGGCTCCTGGCGGTGGCGCGATCAGCGTTGGATGTGGAACATCTGCCTCGCTGCGCGGGAATGTCATGGGAAGTTTGGCGCTGGGATTCACGCGGCCAAACAGAACGTTGGCGACGGCTACATCACCTTTGCTGCCCGCGTACCAGGCTTCCAATACGCCACTGACCTTATCGAGCCACGGCATGGTGACCGCGGTGCCGGTTTCGAGCACAACGATGGTCTTCGGATTAGCAGCGGCGACCTGCTCGATGAGCGCGTCTTGATTTTCTGGCAGCGAGAGATTTGGCAAATCCATTCCTTCGCTCGTCCACTGATGCGCAAAGACAATGGCGACGTCTGACTTCTTGGCAAGGGCGGCGGCGGATTCGCGGTCGGCGCCGGAGTCGAATTGAACATTAGCACCCGGAGCGGCCGCAGCCACTGCTTTCAATGGAGACGTGGGAAACCAAATGTGCTCCAGCCACTTCGGAGCCGAAGTACCCGGCGGGTCCACCTGCGCCGAGCCGCCGCCGGAGATCATACTGGTATCCGCATGCTGGCCGATGATGGCGATCGAACGAATTTTTGCGGCGTCGAGCGGGAGAATGCGGGAACTGTTCTTCAGAAGGACGATGCTCTGTTCCTCGATTTTGCGCGCAGTCTCCAGATGGGCTTCGATATCAATCACGCTTCGTTTCTGCGGATGATCCACAATGCCGGAGGCGAACTCCGACCGCAGAATGCGGTGAATGTGGTCGTCGAGTTCCGCTTGAGATATTTTTCCAGCCTGAACTGCATCTTTAAAGTCCTTCCCGTAGAAATGATCAAACGGCTGTTCGGTGTCCAGGCCTGCTGCAGAGGCCTTGATGGTGCTGTGGGTGCCGGCCCAGTCGGAGACGACGAAACCCTTGAAGTTCCACTCCTTTTTGAGAACGTCGGTGAGTAAATATTTATTTTCGCAGGCAAAGTCGCCGTTCACCGAGTTGTAGGAGCACATCACGGCGCTGGGATTGGCGATGCCAATGCCGATTTGAAAAGCGAGCAGGTCGCTTTCGCGCATGGCCCGCTTGCTGATGATGGCGTCTACTTCGTTGCGTCCGCTCTCCTGATCGTTCACCGCGTAGTGCTTCATATCGCCGAGGACATTCTGGGCTTGCTCGCACTTCATCCGGTTACCCACGAGGGTGCCGGTCAAAATGGGATCTTCGCCCATGTATTCGAACG
>JBGPDI010000140.1:0-12566 GCA_041482215.1 Candidatus Acidiferrum sp.
ACTTGTCTGTATTGAAAATGTCCACGACGACTTTCCATTGCTTATCCGCTTGCTTCTTCCAGACAACCACGTACTTGCCAATCTCTGTCGTGGGCTTTCCACTAGCATCGTTGACCTTCAGCTCAAAAGTTCCCACGTCGTATGCCAGGTCTCCCGACTTTGCCACTTCGATTTTGGTCGGGGCAAAGCTGAGCGAGAAGCCGGGGATGGCCATCAATCCCGTCCATACTTTTTGAATCTGCTCTTTGCCCGTTGCAGTCGGAGCATTAAACGGGAACGCGGATGCATCTGCCGCGTAATACGACAGCGCCTTAGCGGCATCCTTGCTCTGCGCTGCTGCCGACTATTCCTTGTCCAGCTTTCGAATTGCCTGTTCGTCGGCGCTCCCGCTCGACATCTGCGCGAAGGCTATGCCGACTCCAGCAACGAATATCCCCGTTAATACTCCAAACCTGGTTCTCGTTTTCAAGCGTGTTCCCTCCGTTTTAATTGCATCACATCCGAAACTTTCAACAAACAGTGGCGAGATGATGCTCCGCTAGTGTGTGGGGAGTCAAACCTAATGATTAAGCACTGAAAGCGAAGAATACTGCCTACTCCACAGATTGGTCGTGCTCCCGCATCCAGTTGCGGTTTTTCAGCACTTCGCGCGGTTTGGTGCCGTCGGCAGGGCCAACGATGCCATCCTTCTCCATAATGTCGATCAATCGCGCTGCCCGGCCGTAACCGATGCGCAAGCGCCGCTGGAGTGTGGAAGTGGAAGCGCGCCCCGCATCGCAAACCACGCGGATCGCATCCTGGTAGAGGTCGTCATCAACGTCCTCGCCGCTCTCGGCATCCCCGTCCGCTGCGCCTTCGGTTTTGCCGTTTTCATCCTTCGGCGCCGCAAGCAACTCTTCCTGATACTTCGCCTGAGCCTGCTCGCGCCAGAAGTCGCACACCGAAGTAATTTCATCTTCGCTAACCAGCGGCCCATGAATGCGATGCAGTCGCGCCGAGCCAGCGGGCAAATAAAGCATGTCGCCTCGTCCAAGCAGCGATTCCGAACCATTCGAATCCAGAATCGTCCGCGAGTCCACTTTACTAGCCACCCGGAAAGAAATCCGGGCGGGGAAGTTAGCTTTGATCAAGCCGGTAATCACGTCCACCGAAGGCCGTTGCGTCGCCAGAATCAAGTGGATACCCACCGCGCGCGCCATCTGCGCCAGCCGCGTGATGGACTCTTCCACATTATTCGTATCCACCATCATCAGGTCGGCCAACTCGTCAATCACAATAATCAAGTAGGGAAGCGGCTTGTGCTCCGTCTCTTCGAGGTTGTCAAAGAGCGAGAGCGACTGTTCCTTCTTGAAAGTCCGGTTGTACTGGTCAATGTTTCGAACGCCCCGCTGCGCCAGCAGCTTCAAGCGGTTCTCCATCTCGCGCGTAGCATTGCGCAAGACGTTTGACGCAATCTTGGGATCAGTCACCACCGGGGCAATCAAGTGCGGAATATTCTCGTAAAGATTCAGCTCCAGCCGTTTCGGATCCACCAGCACCATCTTCACTTCGTCGGGACTTGCTTTATAAAGAATCGACATCATCAGCGAGTTGATGAACACGCTCTTGCCTGTGCCCGTCGATCCGGCGATCAGCAAATGCGGCATGGCCGCCAGGTCCGTCACGCGAATCCGTCCGTGCAAGTCGCGTCCCATTGCCAGCGTCAACTTGCTCGGCGAATTGATAAACTCCGGCGCCTCGATAATGTCCCGCAGCGCAATCGTCTGCCGCTTCTCATTAGGTACTTCAATCCCAATCGTGGATTTTCCCGGGATGCGCTCGATCAATATCGATTCCGCCTGCAGCGCTAAGCAGAGATCTTCCGTCAGACCGGTAATTCGGCTGTATTTGATTCCCGCTTCCGGTTTGAATTCGAACGTCGTAACCACCGGCCCGGGATTGATTTGCGTCACGCGCCCTTGAATGTCAAATTCCTGGCACTTCGCCTCAATCGCCCGCGCACGGATTTTTAGTTCCTCTTCATCCAGCTTCTGGCTGCGCTCGCCTTCGCGTAGCAGGGAAGGAGAGGGAAGCTTGTAGTTCGGATTGTCTTTAGCAATTTTGGGCTCGCCCGCTTTCTTGGCCGGCGCCTTTTCCGTCTCGCGATTAAATACAAATACCGGAGCCTTGTGTCCTGCCTCCTTCTTCTCCTTGTCATCCTCTTCTTCGATTTCCGTTCGGCCCTTGAAAACGTCGCTCTCGTCAGCCAACCGAATCGTCTTGGCAGGTTCATTCGAAGATTCTGCTTTACCGACCATTTGCGGTGGAACCGGCTTCCGCCCCGAAAGCCGCGACTCTTCCACCCGCCGCCGCATCCGCAATTGCTCCCGTTCGTCACGCCACGCATGCCAACGCGCCCGCGCCTTCTGCAAAAGCCCGAGGCGTTCTACCGCTCCAATTGGGCCTTTAGCACTCGTTGCCCACGCGTGAGTGCCAGCGAACGAAAACCTCGTTGTCATGAAAACTGCTGTCATCATCACCGCGAATGCGATTACATATGCCCCCCAGTTGAATCCGCTACGCAGCGCGCCGGCAAGCAGCGTGCCTATGAAGCCCCCCATGGGGATCGCCCCACGTATCGCGCGAGTTGGGATGAGCGCGAACAGGGAAGGTAGCGAAAGGAGTAGCAATCCATATCCCGCAAGTGTGACGCCATGAGAGCCGATCTCCCTGCTTCTGAACCAGCGCCAGCCGACGGCCAAAAGTCCTCCTGGCAGTAGGAATCCAGAAAAACCAAACACTTGAAAAATTAAGTCTGCACTATATGCCCCGGCGGGGCCGATCCAGTTGTGGGCGAGATGCTCGTCATTTGGGGGAGCACTGACGTTGAAGGAGGCGTCGCTCGGTTGATACGAGAGTAGTGCGCACGCGATTAGAACCGCGATGGTCAGACACAAAAATCCTACCAGCTCATTGAGCCGCTTATTTCCAGTTGGTGTCAGAAAGCGCAAGAAGGTCTCCTCAGCTTTTTGGGGAAGGCTGAGTGTCGCGGCGGGGGGCTGGCGCTATCGCACTCCCGCTTGGAGGAACTCCCAAACACACCGAATATAGCAAACTAAGTCGTGCGAGCGCCAAAAACTTTGTACGCCCGTGTTTCCACAATTCTCAGTGCAGTAGTCCCGACGCCCACGCCAAAACCACCGCCCCTACAATAATTCGGTACACCGCGAACGGCGCAAATCCATGTTTCCTCACCCAGGCCAAAAACCAGGCCACTGCTCCGTACGCCACGATGAATGAGACTACAAACCCAATCGCCAGCACCACCCACCCGTGTGGATCGATGTGCGCCACTCCAATCGCGTTCTCGCCCTTTCCCCGCAAGGATTTCAGCAGGTCGTAAGCTGTCGCCACCACCATTGTCGGCATCGACAGAAAAAAGGAAAACTCCAGCGCCGCACCACGCGACATCCCCGCAATCTGCCCCGCCGCTATCGTGGACATCGAGCGCGACGTCCCCGGAAACACCGCCGACAAGATCTGGCACGCCCCTATCCAGATCGCTTGCCCCAACCCCATATCTTCCATCTTCCAAGTGTGCAGCCGGGTGCCGATCGCCGCCGGTCCCGCCAGCTCCCACTTCGCATTCATCGCGTCCACAATCCACATCACAATTCCGCCGATCAACAACGAGCTTCCCATAATGTACAAACTCTCGAGATGCTTCCCGATCACCTTCGTCAGCAAAAACGCCGGCAGCGCCGTAACTACAAACGCAATGCATGTGAGCCCTAGCGGATGCGTCAGAATCGTCCGGTCCCCGCGCTCGCCCTTCGGAAACGTGGAAAGAAATTTTGCGATGCGCTTCCGAAAATAAACCGGCAGGCAGAGGATCGCCCCCAACTGAATCACGATCGTATACATCTTCCAATAGCCGTTCGCCAGGTCAATGTGAAAGAGCGCCTCGCTGATGCGCAAATGTGCCGTCGAGCTCACCGGCAGAAACTCCGTCAGTCCTTCCACAATTCCCAAAAGCACCGATAGCAGGTAATCGCTCAAGCTTTTTCTCCTGGGTGTTTCCCCGTCTTTTCTGTACTCGGCAAGATTTTGCGCATCTCGTAGGCATCAATTCGACCCAAGTAGTAGCGCTTCAGCGTTGCTTCGATACAGTAGCCGTGCCGTTTCCAGAACGCAACCGCCGCCTCATTATCAATTGCCGTTTCCAGCAGGATGCATCGCACCCCACGCGCAAAAAGGTTCGACTCCAATTTGTCCAGCAGGGCAGTGCCAACGCCGCTCCGCCTCTGCTTCTCCGCCACATCCAGCGTAATGATGTGCGCCAACGGTGGATTCTCTTCCGACAAAACAAACCCAGCGATGCGATTTTCCTCCAGCGCCACCACGCAATCCGCCGATCCCAGCGTCAAAAAATACTTCAGCGTCGTTTTCGAATACGAAATCCCCGGCGGGAAGCACGCTAGGTCCAATCTATGCAACGCCGCAAAATCATGCGGCTCGTAAGATAGCAGCGTGAACGCCATGGCGCCTTTCAAAAAAGTAGGGGCACCCGCGGCGGCGGGTGCCCCTGTTGTACTTCAACCCGTATTGTGCCGTCTACAACTTGATGGTCACGGTCTTCACTTCCGTGTAGTTCGAAAGCGCGTATTCGCCAAGTTCCCGCCCGAGTCCTGACTGCTTGAACCCGCCGAAAGGTGCGCCCGCATCGAACACGTCGTAGCAGTTCACCCACACCGTGCCCGCGCGTACGCCATCCGCAATCGCGTGGGCTTTGCTGATGTCCTTGGTCCATACCGCCGCCGCAAGCCCATAGAGCGACTTATTCGCCCGCTCCACGACCTCGCTCATGTCCTTGAACTTCAAAATGGACATGACCGGCCCGAAGATCTCTTCCTGCGCGATCTTCATGTTGTCCTGCACGTCTGCGAACACTGTCGGCTCGATGAAGTAGCCTTTGTCTCCGACGCGTCCGCCGCCCGTCAACATCTTCGCGTTTTCTTTCTTGCCGGAGTCAATGTACCCCATCACTTTATTGAACTGGTCCTGATCCACCTGCGGCCCTTGTTCCGTGTTCGTGTCAAACGGGTTGCCCACAGTCCGCTTCTTCGCGCGCGCCACACTTCGCTCCACAAACTCGTCGTAGCACTTTTCTTCCACGAAAAGCCGTGAACCCGCGCAGCAGCACTGTCCTTGATTGAAGAACAGCGCAAAGTGCGCGCCCTCAATCGCTTCATCCATGTCTGCATCCGCAAACACAATGTTCGGGCTCTTTCCGCCAAGCTCCAGCGTCACGCGCTTCAAGTTCGTGTCCGCCGCCGCTCGCATAATCAAGTGTCCCACTTCCGTAGATCCGGTGAACGCCACCTTATCCACGTCCATGTGCCGCGCGATCGCCGCTCCCGCCGTCGGCCCGTATCCCGGCAGCAAATTCACCACGCCATCCGGGAATCCCGCCTCCAGCATCAATTCGCCCACGCGCAAAGCCGTCAATGGCGTCTGCTCCGCCGGCTTCATCACCACCGTGCAACCCGTTGCCAGCGCCGGCCCCAGCTTCCAAGCCTGCATCAACAGCGGAAAATTCCACGGAATAATCTGCCCGACCACGCCCACTGGCTCATGCTTCGTGTAACTGAAATAGCTCCCATTGCCGGGAATCGTCTTCCCCTCATTCTTGTCAGCCCACCCCGCGTAGTACCGGTAGCAAGCAATCGTTAGTGGAAGATCCGCTGCGCGCGCCACGTGCGCCGGCTTCCCGTTGTCCAACGCTTCCAATTGCGACAGCTCATCCGCATGCTTCTCAATCAGGTCCGCCAACTTGTTCATCAAAACGCCGCGCTGCGCAGCCGCCATCTTCCGCCACGGCCCCTTGTCAAACGCTGCCCGCGCCGCCGTCACTGCCTTGTCCACATCCGCCGCATCCGATTCCGCCACCTGCGTAATCACCTCGCCCGTAGACGGATTAATCGTCGGAAAAGTTTTCCCCGATACGCTGTCCACCCACTTCCCATTAATCAGCAGCTTCGTCGGTCCAATCTTCACATTCGGTTCCATCACAGTCGTTGCCGTAGCCATTTTAGTTCCTCCTCTATCTGTTCCTGCCCTTGTAGCGGCGACCTTCAGGTCGGCCCGCACAGCCCGTCTGCCAGTCTTCGTAGTGGCCGGTCTTGAGACCGGTGTTTTTTCCGAAGGTGTGCGCAGGGCAAGACCCCTCAAGCCCCGCGCCACGCAAACGTCCCGCGCCCGAGAAGCCTATACCCGCGGCCCGCCGGAGGCAAGCAGGTAGCGCCCTCCCTCGCGCCTTGGCTTCGCTAGGAGTCCCCCGCAATAAAACTGCGGGACATTACAGATTTATGCCCCGTTTCGCGCCTTACTAGGTATGGAAGCTTCGGGAAGGGCCCCGAATGCCTTGGACGCTCAGATGCCCCGAAAACGATTTACTCGGGGATCTTTACCAGCCGAGCGACAAACAGCGAAATCAGCTGACATTCCCTTCGGGTCCTGCTTTGTCGCTTGTAGGGCTGCACTGTTCCATCTAGGTTGGGCCACAGGGCCATAGTTGGCAACCAGCTTGGAGGAGGTTCCTCGTGAAGATAGCTGCTCCGCTTTTCCAGCCTCGCGACCTTCTCGGCGGCAGCCTATTCGCCTGCTCCTGTCGCTGGCGGAATGGCCTGACCAAAAACTGACCAGATGCCACCCACTGACACCACCGCCGCTGCATCCTCGATCCGCGTATTCCTTTTGATCGAGAACCGTCTCCTCCGTGAAGCGCTCTTTCGCCTCTTCCGCAAGCATTCCGATATTCGTGTTGTCGGACAGGGTGGGCGAGCTCACCTTAATCCTGCGCCTGCACTCGATAAGCAATGCGACCTCCTTATTATCGACTCTGCCGAATTCAAGTGCCTCGTGGCCAGAATCGCTTTGGACACTATCGGGGAGACCGCTTGTAGGACTATCCTAATCGGAATGGAATCCGATGAGGACCAATTCATTGCCGCCGTCCGTTCCCGTGTAGCCGGCTTTCTGTTGCAAGACGCTTCCGCTTCCGATGTCGTCGCCGCGGTGCGTGCTGTCTCCCGCGGAGAAGCTGTGTGTCCTCCTCAACTTTGCTCCACGCTATTCCGTGTCGTAGCCAATCAAGCCAGGGCCATATCCATCCAGAGCACAAGTTCAAAGCCCGATCTTACTTTGCGCCAGCAGCGATTGGTCTCTCTCGTCGCCAGAGGTTTCACAAACAAAGAAATCGCGACTCACTTGAATCTTTCTGAATTCACCGTCAGGAATCACATCCATCGAATCCTGAAGCGCCTGAATGCTGGCAGCCGGAGCGAAGCCGTGGAAGCAACCCGCGCCTACGGCTACCAGATCGGTCCATGAAATCTATCCGCCCGCGCGGGGTACTGTCACTTTGTTGCGAAGAATTCACTTATTCCGTTAGCGCGTTTATCCGGCATGCGGATTTTTCCGCTGTGCCCTGCGATCGCCCCGGAATTGTCGTGACTCCAGAGATGCCGAGCGTCAAACGGAAAATTGCGGACTGACCGTGCGCGGTGTATCGTGTTCGATCAACTCAGCAAGGAGAAGAGCATATGGAAACGACTGGAGACAGCACTATCCACGTAAGACGCAGAATTATTCTAGGCTTAATAGTTCTGCCGTTGTTCCTCGGCTTCGCGGCGTTTATGAATATTCTACGGGAGCCGCGATTCCAGGACATTCGCAACCTGGACGTAGTAAGGCTGATCGCCGTCGGAGCGTGCTGGGGCGTTGCCTTTGCAGGGCTCGCGCTGCTGATGGGGGTCGAAACTCCGCAAAGGCTAGCGCGCCAACGCTAGGCGCGACTTTTTTTGCCGACCATTTTGGTGGCCATGTAAAGCAGCAAGACTCTGTCTGCCACGGACATTTTCTGAATCGCTTTTTGTAGTTTTAAAAAGATGCGCTCGCCCTTTCGCCGAGACGCCCAATCATCTATGTCCTGCGACTTGGCTTTGAGCGGTTGGGGCGGTTTTTCTCCCTCGTAGAGAAGTTGATATAAAGGCATGCCTAATGCGCGTGCGAACTTCTCGAGGGTCTCGACGGAGGGAACAGTGTGTCCGTTCTCCACCCGTGAGATGTAGCAACGAAGCAGTCCTGTGCGTTTTTCAATCTTGCCTTGGGACAAGCCTTTCGATTCCCTCAACTGTTTGAGTCGCTCTCCTACATCCATTTCGGCGCCTCCCCTTTATTGGCCATCGTGCCTATTCTTGGAAAGTGAAAATCAGACGACGCTGATTGTCCGGGTCGTTTGACGAAATATTTTTGCCGGAACCGGGTTTAGCGGCACCGACGTAGATTGGGATACAAACGCTTTGTTGGCGAGACTACGTAGGTTGCGAGATTTCTAACATCGCAGCGGGACAGCACAGATAGTAGGGGTAACGAAATCAGGCTGCTCCGACCGTTCTCTCTTCTCGAAGCGGATTTCGCCATGTCTAGTCGGAGAGCCCAATATCGGCAGGGGAGCCGATTTCTGAGTTGGTTGTGTTCTTTGGACAGAATCCTGGAGTACCTGGGTTAAGAACGGCGGAGCGTGCTCGCCCGCCACTCCCTGAGACTCATCGTATGGCGTCTCTGGCAAATCTTCCGCATGAAGGGCGAGAGATAAGCCAAAGGTCAGAGTCCCAAGGACCAGGAGCATGAAAGCGGACTTCCTCATTGGCACAGGAGAGCTTAGTCGTGAGGTAGGACCCCGTCAACCCATTGTTGCCGTTTGTGCATGCAAAGCCTTCAACTCCCATACTCTTCAACGGCCAGGCTCCAAGGGGCCTTGATCAGAACGCCGTTGCTTTCAAGCGTGACTAGAGGCGAGGTACTCGGTGTAGCCATCCTCTACGGCTGCAATATTCTTGGAACTGAAGCGCCACAACCACACTCCAAACAGCGCGAATGGTATGCCAGCGATAGCAAGAATAACGGTGATGGTCAGTAAACCACCACCAACCATCATGATGATCGCCAGTATTTTCAGGTTTTTGGCGGGAGCGAGCAATTTTTCCTTTTGAGCATGAAGAATATCGGCATCATGCGATCCCGTAGCCTTCAACGTCCCGATGACGCTCTGTTTGTCCAGCTTGGTGAATGGGTTCCCACCTTCAGGCGTAAGTCCCATATCATGTTCCTCCTGTTGAGGGAGCGACACTTGCGCGACGTCTGAAAATCGATTGTCCGCCTTGATCCCTCGTGTCTCGAATCGGAAGTTGCGATTGAGCGCGCCGCAGAGCATACGCCGCCTGTCCCATTTCTTGCAAGCCCGCGTATTCATCCCCTGGGGACGGGTGGGCCAAGATGAAATCCACCTGTCCACCAAACGTGTTAATCGCCCAAGTGGATTCATCGAGAGGGAAGTGATCTAGGCGCACAACAGTAAGTGGCCTCAGTGAGGACTCTCTTAGGCCACTTTGGAGTAGATTCAAGTCGTAACCATGGCTACCAGTGGTGGTCGTCATCTGAAGAATGATCTTTCAGGGGAGTTGGCTTGCGAACTTCCACGGAAGTAATCACTGTCCCGGAGATAGGGTTCGCGAATCGGAGGATGCGACCTATTGGTCCCGGTGCCGCCCCGAGGTCGCTGACATAAATGTCCCCGTGGCTGTCCAAAGTCATGGCAGTGGGCACGTTTAGTCCGCTCACGATCTCCTCGACTAGAGTGCCGGTGATACGAAGGATGCGGCCCTGACCAATGTTGGGGAAACCGGCCGCGCTCGAAAACTCAAGCACGTACATCCGCCCTTGGTCGTCCACCTCCACACCCAGGACAGTTGTAAAGCCAGCCCAGTAATCCACGATAAAACCTTCGTGAGTTACCTGGTATAGCTTCGACTCCCCAACGATGACCGGGAACGTGCCGAGATTTCCGACGTAGAAGCGGTCATCTCTGCGCGCCACGCTGGTAGGCACCACGTGTCCGACTACCGCGGAGAAATCTGTGAGCTGTTCAATTCTGTGGTCAAACCTGCCGGAGGTATTAATTCGCAGCAGCCTTCCATGGTTCGCTTCAACAACTAGCAAATCCCCATGGAAAGTTATCATATGGTAAGGCGTGCCATCTGGCTCGAAGTCCCCCGTGGGTCCCGCATTGGGATGTGCGACGGGATGGTCATTGAAGAACTGGCTCAAGTTAGCGACGATTTCCGCCGTGCCGTGTTTTCGGTTGATGCGAATTACGGAATTAGCGAAATTCGGATTGCCATGCGAACATCCGCCGCCTGCAAGCAGGGCATATAGCTGCCCGTCCACGAATGCAACGTCTGCCGCGCCTAGTGTGTCGCCACTCGGGAGGCTGCTCATTGAAGACGGCAGCTTGTCGATCACCGTTGTCAAGGTGCCGTTCGATTCAACGCGGGTCACACGAGCCGTAAGGCCACCGTGATACGGTCCCACCGGCGGTACGACATTGGGGCATCCTGCTGGAGCTGGTTGAGTCCCTCCAAGGCCTGCTTCAGCTACGTAGAGGAGGCCGTCTGGTCCAAACGCCAATCCGCGAGGTCCTTCCAATCCACTGGCATAGAGAGACCCTCCAGCAGGGATCGGAGGGAGGCCTTGGGCCGCACTGAAAGCTGCAAGGGTGAGAGAGAGAAAAGCAAGCGCTAGAGTTTTCATGGCTATCTCCTAAATTCGTTCGACCTGGATTTGGTTAGGATGCTTAGCTAAAGGGAGAGATTTCCGTTACGCCATAACTTGGCGGCACAGCCATTTCAAGTTATGCAATCAGAAAGCAAACATCAAGGAGAATATTCGCGCTACAGGAGATTGGGCGTACTACAACCCCCAATACCACCGACTTGGTATTTCTAACAGTCACTGGGCTTGTAGTTCTGTTGAGAAGAGGATTTCGCATTAGTTGCTGAGCTAGCCAAAGGAGACGGGTGCACTCGCCCTTGTAGCGGCGAGTTTACCTTGCCATCTTTTCCTTAGTAGAATCGCCCGCCGCGGCAGCGTCCGGAATGGAACAGTTGAGTGCACTTGCGCGGGTGTATCATCAGCTAATGAAGCGAGAACTGCCTGTTACGTGTTGTACAGAGTGTGGCGTCGTTGGTTACAACATGAGAATTGCAAACGGTCGCTGCTGCAAAACCAGCGGCGAACAGCGCTGCAGCGGCATTAACGCAATTGCTACCAAAACGCTTGATTGGAGCGAATGTGCGCACTGTCAAGCGACCGGGTATTTTCGCAATAGAGAATGCCCGAATTGCAGAGGTTCTGGCTATCTATTCATGGGCCTCATAGATAAAGCAACGGTTTAAACGCCGCGCGTCGCCCAGCCTTACTCTGCAGGTGTGGACAGTGCATTCGAGCCCGGTTGTCATCCCGAACCCCGCGGTTTCGGCGGGTGAGGGATCTGCTTTTCGCTGCCGCCGCCCCGCGAATGCGCTTAGTTCTCAGGCGGCACCGTCCGCCTCTCGTCTACAACCGTAAATCCTTCCGGCAGCACGAACAATTTCGGATCTGGATCGGCCAGAACCAAATTCGTCACCGTAAACGTCTGGGATCCGATTCGCGGGTCCGACCTCTTCGACAGCAGATTGAAACCCAGTTGCGGGGAATACCAGAATTCACGCTCGATTGTCATTGGTCGGTCGTTGCCGAAAGCGCCCGCTATGTAATAAACCGTGACGCGAGTGCCGACCGCTTCAACGCCGGAAACCAGTTGTTTGCCCAGATCGACGCGAACGATATCGCCTGAGCCGTCGGCAAACTTGCTCGATGCTGGCCCCTGAAAATTGAAGACCGTGTTGGCTGAAGGCGTGTAAGTTATCAACTGGCAGTGCTTCTTCGGATCAAGAGGAAAGCAACTGTACAGCGTGTGCGCGATGGGATCGGAAATCTGGATCGCGGTCATTACCGATTCCTGCTTGCCATTCGTAGCAACCAGCAGCCAGCGTTCCTGGTAGATACGTCCTTCGGCGTCTCGCGCCATGCGTCGTTTATTCGCCGTCGTGATCGTGCCGCCGTCGGCGAGCCCGCGGACCCACTCTGTCTCAAGTATCAATGTAAACGGCGCCTTGGCTTTCGGCGGAATGACGATGCTCTCGAGCGTGTCACCCCGGGCGCCGCCATCCTCGGCCGAGAGTTGCGCTTCCGTCGCCTTTTGCCCTTGCACTCGCACGCCCGGCACAACCGGTGGCTCCTGCGCCCGCGCTCTGCCGCAATCCACAAAAAGAAAAACTGCTATTAACATCAAGATACGGCTAATCATGATTACCTCGGCGAACTCCTTAACTATGCCACAGACTAAGCAGGAAAGGCCATCCTAAGGGATCCTGCCGTGTGAGGTGCCAGGTGGCCAGGCATACCGCCGATATCTAATCGCACACCATGCTTGCTGGCTGCTAATGCGAACGAGACTCAGCCATTTGGAGTAGCCATGGAGCCTCGGCAATGTGGAGTATTGGTGCGGAACTTGTCCGGCAATGAGGGTGGTCTCAATAGGTCGATGCAACACCATCTGATGTAAGGCTGCTCTCTAAAGGTGGTGTGATATGAGGCCAGGACAACGGTTTGGATTTTCTGCGATCGAGAAGAACGAAATCTGG